>JBBKWV010000082.1:0-27578 GCA_037969135.1 Ferruginibacter sp. | reverse complement strand
GAATGCCCTTGCCATTGCGATTGGAGGTTTTACCACTGATATTGATAATGAAACCAGGCCATTTGCCGGTTCCACTGTTCCGGATATTGGAGCGGATGAATTTGATGCAACAGATTGTACCGGAACTCCAAGTGGAGGAACGATCACTTCATCTGTGATTGCAAGTATATGTGTTTCCGGATCTGCTTTATTATCAGCAACCGGATTTTCTGCCGGGGATTTTTTAAGTTATCAGTGGGAGTGGTCTATAGATAACTTCACAACTCCCAATAACCTGGCCGGCCAAACGCTGCCAACAAATGCCAATTCGGGTGTCATAACCCAAACGACTTCTTTCCGTTTGAAAGTAACCTGTTCGGCCAGTGGATTGAGCGGTTATTCAAACGTTATTGTGCTTACGGTAAATTCACCGGTGGTATCAACAACCAACCCCGGACCACCCAGGTGTGGAACTGGTACCGTAAACCTGCAGGCTACAACCACCACTCCGGGTGGAACCCTTAACTGGTATGCGGCACCAGTAGGCGGAACAGCTCTTGGTTCAGGCAGTCCGTTTACAACCCCGGTAATTGCAGCAACTACCAATTTTTATGTTTCAACATCTGTTGGTGGCAGCAGCGGAAATGTTGGACCTGCAACACCATCTGATGTAGGACCGGGAGGGGCACGGAATTTTACAAATTATTTTATGTCTTTCGATGTTTTACAGGCAACCACATTGTTATCTGTAGACGTATTCCCGGATGTAGCCGGAGCAAACTGTACCATCCTGGTAAGAAATTCTTCCAATGCAACCATTGCAACCATTAATTTTACCACCACAGTTGGCGGAAGTGCAACTGCACAAACAGTTCCAATAAACCTGGCAATGTTGCCGGGTACCGGTTATTCTATTATTACCAGTAATTTTGGAGGTACAAATTTTTGGAGAAATACTTCGGGTGCAGTTTATCCATATACATCACCTGTAATCAATATTACCGGAAATAACTTCAGTGCAAATTATTATTACTTTTTCTATAATTTCCAATATTCAAGTGCCTGTGAATCTGCCCGAACAACAGTAACTGCAACGGTTATAGCTGCACCGGCAATTACAGCTTCTGCAACACCAGCTATATTGTGCGTAGGGTCATCATCTTCCCTTTCTGTAAGCAGTTCAAATGCCGGATATACTTATGTTTGGAATCCTGGAGCCTTACCAGGAACACCAGTTTCAGTATCACCCGTTGTTCCTACCACCTATACAGTTACGGCAACGGATATATCAGGCGGAGCTAACAATGGCTGTGCCCTTACACAAAATGTATTTGTAGATACAAGGCCCATTCCCAATACAGTAACTGTAACCCCTGCATCGGTGAGTAATGTTTGTATCGGCGCAGCAGCAACCTTGTTAACGGCAACTGGAGGAACACTCACCAATGTAACTGCGCTCACAGAAAATTTCAATTCGCCCACCAACGCATGGACCACCATCAATAATACTACCGGCGGTACACCTGCCAATACGGCCTGGACACTGCGGCCAAATGGATACGTTTATAACGGTTTTACTTTCAACAGCAATGATGCCAGTCAGTTTTACATGTCCAATAGCGATGCCGGAGGAAGTGGTAACTCTACCAACACTATATTACAATCACCTGTATTCAGTTTATCCGGATATACCACGGCAAACCTGAGTTTCTGGCATTATTACCGCTATTTAAGTGGTACGGTAGATGTGGAGATCAGCACTAATGGTTCTACCTGGAATACGGTTCAATCTTATACTGCAACACAGGGTGTAAGCAATGCATTTGTAAATGCCAATTTAAACCTTGATTTTTATGCCGGACAGCCTTCTGTACAAATACGTTTCCGTTATATAAACGCAACTTATGCCTGGTATTGGGCTATTGATAATGTGAATATCACCGGATCAGTTACAACAACCAAAACCTGGACACAGGTACCAGCAGCACCCAATGCAATGTTTACTGATGCGGGAGCTAGTATTCCTTATGTTGCCGGAGCAAATGCTAATTCTATATATGTACAGCCCGGGGTTTCTACAACCTTTACGGTATCAGCAAATGGACCGGGACCTAGTTTCTGTGCAACAACAGCCAATTCAGTATTTACGGTAACCCCACCCGTTAGTGTAAGCATTGTGGCTTCAGCAAACCCGGTATGTCCTTCAACATCAGTCACATTTACAGCTACCCCGGTTAATGGAGGTGCCACCCCTGGATATCAATGGCAGGTAAATGGCGCCAATGTGGGAACCGGCCTTTCAACGTATTCCTATGTACCATCTAATGGGGATCTGGTACAAGTGATCCTGACCGGTAACGGCGCATGTACTTTCGGAAACCCGGCAACGAGTAATGTTATTACCATGACTGTAACTCCTCCTGCTGCGGTGGGAGTGAGCATATCTGCAAGTCCGGGCAATTTTATCTGCGCCGGTACCAGTGTTACGTTTACTGCAACACCTGCAAATGGTGGAACAGCACCCCTTTATCAGTGGAAATTGAATGGAATAAATGTTGGAACTAACAGTACAGTAAATACTTATACCAATGCCGGTTTGGCAAATGGTGACCAGATCACCTGCGTAATTACTTCAAATGCTTTGTGTATTACCGGATTACCTACTGCAACCAGTAACCAGATACTTATGACTGTAAATGCTTATGGCAATGCAGGTGTGGTTATCGGTATCTTCAATGCAAGTACAACGGTGTGTGCGGGAACCCAGGTAACTGTAAGGGCTACACCTACCAACCAGGGATTGGCACCAAATTATGAATTTTTTGTAAATGCTATTTCGGTACAAAATGGTTCAAGCAATGATTATATATATACTCCGGCAAACGGAGATATCATCAGGGTTACCATGACCTCCAATTATACCTGTCTGAATGTACCGGCCAACAACGTTGTAATGAGTAATCAATTAACGATGACTGTTGTTGCGGCTGCACCTGCATCTGTAACCATGGCCAATTCGGCAACGCTTTGTTCGGGGCAACCGATCACTTTCACGGCTACACCCACCAATGGCGGTGCAAGCCCGATGTATGATTTCCTTTTGAATGGTGTTTCTGTTCAAAACAGTGCAAGCCCCAGTTATATCCTGGCAGCACCGGTAAATGGCCAAACGGTACAGGTTATACTAACATCAAGCTTCAGTTGCGCAACCGGAAATCCGGCTTCCAGTTCTATCTATACGGTAGCCTTGAATGCCAGCCCAACGGTAACAGCAGCAGCTGATTGTAATACTATATTAGCAGGCTCCGGTCAGATGGCTACTTTAACAGCAACAGCTGCGGGCCCCGGCCCTGCAACCATTACCGGTTACCAGTGGAAACTGGGTGGGGTCAATATTGGAGGAGCCACCGCTTCTACTTATATTACCAATATTGCCGGTTCTTATACAGTAACGGTAACCAATTCGAATGGTTGTATCAGCACCTCTGCTGTTCCTGTTGTGATCACCAGTTCCACAGCGGCTTTGGCTGCTGGTACTTATATCATTCCTTCCACAGGTTGTTCCGGGTTTGATAAGATATCCAGTGCAGTAAATTATATCAATTCATGGGGTGTTGCCGGTGCTGTTGTATTCAGCATAACACCTGCATATACCGAAACAGCTCCTGTTGGCGGATTTGCCATAACGGCAACAGGTACTGCTGCAAATACCATCACATTCCAGCGCAATGGAGCAGGGGCAAATCCTGTGATCACTGCAGGCCTTCAGGCAGCCGGAACAAATAACGATGCCGTATTTAAAATCATCGGTGGAGATTATATTACGATCCAGGACCTGACCATGCAGGAAAATGCCAGTAATACCGTAACAGCTGTTGGCGGTACAAACACAATGACCGAGTGGGGGGTTGCTTTGTTATTTGCAACAACTGCCAACGGTCCTAATAACAATACCATACAAAACAATACAATCACTCTGAATAAGAATTATCCCAACTCCTTTGCTGTTTACAGTAATATGCGCCACAGTCCTACCATTGTTGCAACGGGATCGGATATTTCTAATAATACAGGAGGTTCTAATAAGGTTTATGGCAATGCCATCAGCAATGTAAACTTCCCGATCATGTTCCTGGGCGGACCAGCGAATATGTCAACGGGCAATGATATTGGTGGAAGTTCTTCTTTAACTGCCAATACGATTACCAACTGGGGGTCGACTATTGAGCCAAATGTGGGAAATCTTTTCTTTGGTTTTCCATCAACCCTGGCCGGTGTTTACGTAGCCAACCAAACAGGTTTAAATGTGAGCTGGAATACCATTACCAGTGCAACTGGAGTAAATGTTAATGCATCCGGATTCCGTGGAATATATTCAGATTTTCTGGTTATTGCACCTACTGGAACTTTTACCAATACCATTTCCAATAACGTCATTTCTTTAAATAGTTCTGCATCAAACGGTATTATTGAGGGGATCACGCAGGCCAATACGATTAATTCAGGGGCAGTTGTAGGAAGAATACTGAATATCAATAATAATACCATTACTAGTGTTTTAACCGGAGTTTCTTCTGCAGTTACCCTTGTTGGTATCAGCAATACATTTCCTGCAGGTAATTTGAATATAAATGATAATATCATCAAAGGAAATACTTCCACTGCTACAACAGGAGGGTTTACCGGTATCATCAATTCAGGAGCCGTTGCCACTACTGTTAATATCAACAACAACCAGTTGGGAGATGCGGGTACAAATGCGATCACTTTCAGTGCAGCAACAGCTACAGCCGTAATAGGTATTTCCAATACTTCCAATGCAGCATCTGCTGTGGTGAGTATCAACGGTAATTCATTTACCCGCTTTGTACATACTGTTTTGGGAACCAGTGCCCATACGTATATAAATGTAAGTGGCACGGCACCGGGAACGCTGAATATCAATACAAACAGTTTAACCAATATTACTACAAACAGTAATGGTGCATTAACAGGAATATCTTCACTGGTAATTGCAGCCAATAAAACAATCAGTGACAATACTTTTACAAATATTACTGCAGGAACCGGAGCTGTTTTAATGATCACAACAACGGGAGGTTCCACATTGGCCACATTGAACAATAATAATATTGGAAACAGTGTAGCTAATAGTATTTCAAGTGCCGGAGCCATTACCGGAATAAACCTTACAAATACAGCAGGTGGTAATGCAAACCTTTCAACGAACACCATTTCGGGGCTAACGACTACGGGTGCAGGTTCAACAATTGGGGTAAGCTCAGCAATTCCGGTTTCGTTGAATCTTACATCAAATAATATCAATACCCTGACAGGTGCAGGTGCAATTACCGGCGCTTTACTTTCTGGTTCAGGTTCGGCTACACTTACAACGAATACCATTACCGGATTTAATTATAATGGAGCAGCCGCCAGTTTGGTTATCGGCATACAATCATTGGTAACTACCTCAACGATTACAGGAACCAATATCAATAACCTGCTTGCTTCCAGTAACAATCCGATTTATGGTATTTTCAGTACCAGTACAACTTTCAATTGCAGCCTGAATACTATTCATTCACTTTTGGGAACCGGAGCAGGAACACAGGCATCATCGAATGGAATTTATCTTGGGGCAGGTACTACCATTAATGTATTTAAGAATAAGATTTACAACTTAGCTCAACAGGCAGCCTCCAGTCCGACAAATCCATATGTAAATGGTATTTTGCTGCAGGGAGGAACGAATGTGAATATTTCCAATAATTTCATCAGCGATCTGAAAGCACCTACTGCAGCCATTGCAGATGCGATCCGTGGTTTGAGTATTATTGCAAGTACTGCCAACAGTACGTACAATATATATTATAACAGTATCTACCTGAATGCAACATCATCAAATACTCCATTTGGTACTACCGGTATTTATCATACGGGAAGTGCAACAGCAACAACAGCTGTTTTAAACCTTCGGAACAATATCATCGATAATGAGTCCGTAGCCGGAGCCGGTGGATTTACCGTTGCATTGAGAAAAGCAAATGCAAACCTGAACAATTACGCAGCTACATCCAACAACAATGATTTTTATGCCGGATCAATAGCAACACCAGGTTATCTTTTCTTTGATGGAACAAATAATGAAACAACGATCGGAGGTTTACAAACCAGGTTATCAACCCGTGAATCAGCTTCTATTTCTGCATTACCAACCTTTGTGAGTGCAACCGATCTGCATCTTGTTACTACTACAAACTGTGGTCTTGACGGATCAGCGGCGCAGATCGCCGGTTATACCGATGATATTGATGCCGATGTACGAAATGCAACTACTCCGGATATGGGAGCAGATGAATTTACCGGCAGCGGTGGCGGTATTGGAAACTGGGCGGGTGTGAATAGCATCTGGAACGATCCTGCTAACTGGTGCGGACAGGTGCCTTCAGCTTCCACGAATGTTACGATCTCATCGGGCAAAGCATTCTATCCGATCATTATAAATGCTTTACCGGTTGTAAGAAACATCAACATCCTTGCAGGTGGTACTGTAACGATCACCGGTGCTGGTAAACTGGGTATTTATGGCACGATCGCCAATACAGGAACCTTCAATGTTGCAGACGGTACCATTGAAATGAGTGCTGCTGTTGCACAAACAATTCCTGCCAGTGTATTCCAGGGCAATAATCTCAAAAACCTGATCATCAGCAATTCGGCGGCAACACCGGGAGTATCCCTGGGTGGTCCGCTTAACCTGATTGGTAAGCTATCCTTTACCGGATCCAACAGAGTATTTACTACTGCCGGCAACCTTACGTTGAAATCTACGATAACTGGTACAGCCAGTGTAGGAGATATCACCAATAATCTGATCAATACCGGCAATACCATAACCGGTGATGTATTGGTAGAACGTTATATCAGTGCAAGACGTGCATGGCGTTTCTTATCAGTGCCTACTAACAATAACCTGCAAACGATTCATGAAGCATGGCAGGAAAATCAGGCGGCAAATGCACCAAACCCGGCAGGATTTGGAACCCAGATCACCAGTAACCTGGCAGGATGGGCTGCAGCAGGATTTGACCTGCAAACACCAGCCGGTCCGGGTATGAAAACATACAATTCTGTTTCAAATAATTGGGATGGCATACCAAGCACCCTGGTACCATTTACTACCGGAGAGGGTTATATGACAATTATCAGGGGTGACCGTGTTTCCAATACCTTTGGTTCGCCGGTAACTTCAACAGTACTGCGTGATAAAGGGTCTCTGGTTCTGGGTGCATATCCCGGAGTGGCGATCAGTTTACCGGTAGGCCAGTTCAAGGGAGTGGGTAATCCATATGCTTCTGCCATTGATTTCAACAAATTAACCAGAACGGGTGGTATACTGAATGAGTTCTATGTTTGGGATCCCAATCTGGGAACATTGGGCGGATACCAGACTTTCTCTGGTGGCCCTACATATACGGTTACACCGGGAGGTGGCAGCTATGCCGGGGGCAATAAATTCATCGAATCCGGACAGGCATTTTTTGTACGGGCAGTAGGTTCTGCAGGAACGCTTTCCTTTACCGAGCCGGCAAAAGTGGATGGCAGTTACCTGGTACAAAGACCTCCGGGAACAGAACAAATGCTGAGGGCCAATTTATTTGTTGTTAATGGCGCCGACCGTGTTTTATTTGACGGGGTAACTTCTCAGTTCGATGCAGGTTATACTGCTGCTGTAAATGAAATGGATGTTGATAAAATGGTCAACTTCGGAGAAAACATAGGCATCAAACGTGACAATAAGAATCTGGCTGTTGAAAGAAGACCTGAAATCATCAGTACCGATACCATTTTCTATAACCTTACCCAGCTAAGGGTACAGAATTATCAGTTTGAATTTGTTCCTGAAAATATGGGACAGCCTGGTCTGACTGGTTATCTTGTAGATAAATATCTGCAAACAAGTACAATAGTGAGTTTGGCAGGAAATACAATGGTAGACTTTACGGTGATCAATGATCCGGGTTCTTATGCTCCAGATCGTTTTATGTTGGTATTTAAACAACTTGGACCAGTACCGGTTAGCTTCACTTTGGTAAAAGCAAAAAAACAAAACAAGGATATCCTGGTAGAATGGAAAGTAGAGAATGAATTGAATATTCATCATTACGAAGTGGAGAAATCTGCTGATGGCAGAAATTTCAGAAAAGTGGGTGAGCAGGTAGCCACCGGCAATAATGGTTCAGGTGCCATTCTTTACAGTTGGTTAGATACAAATCCTTGGGATGGAGACAATTTTTACCGGATCCGCAGCGTTGGTATGGGCAATGATATCAAGATCAGCCAGGTGGTAAAGGTGAATATGGAGAAATTACCTTCTCTGATCTCTGTTTATCCGAATCCTGTAAATGATGATGGTTTATTATATGTAAAACTGGATAACCAACCTGCAGGAATTTATCAGGTAAACCTGGTAAATAATGAAGGAAAATCAATGATGAAGAAAACATTGAACCATACAGGAGGAAACGGCGTATATAGCATCAAACTGGAAAAATATATTGCTCACGGCAATTACCTGATCAATATTTCTGATGAAAGCAATGTTAAATTAACATTCAAAATTGTTTATTAATAATGTTCCTTTATTTTTGTAAAAAGAGAATGACCGATGAAACGAATTAAGAAATACATGTTGATGACTGGAATGGTTATGATGATTAGCCTTCTTTATCCGATTTCTGGAATCTCCCAGATCACTGATCCCGGCTGTGACCCTTTGGACCCATTGTGCCCGATAGATGGCGGATTGAGTTTGTTGATTGCAGCAGGCATTGGCGTAGGGGCTAAAAAAGCATATGACAAGAAAAAGAAAATAGCCGAATTGTAATTTTATTTTTATAAAAAAACTGCAAAGAGAGACGACAACTGTTGTCTCTCTTTGTTCATATTGACCTTTTTACAATATCCTGTTTCAGGACAAGCACTCCTTTTTTATTTTCACAGGATCCGGTTTCTTTAAATAAACATTTGAATTGCCTCTATTCTATTTTCGTATCTCAACTATTTTTACGAATTTTACCATATCGCAGCCGGGTAAAGAACAAGGTTGTATAATTGAGTTTTACATTATGGACATACTACATTATCCGGGACTTTTTAATAAGACAAATCGGTTGTTAAACTTCGTTTTAGTATCAATGCTGTTTTTGTTTTCATTTGGTTCTTGTACCACAACAAAAAATACCAGCTATTTTCAAACACTTCTAAAAGATACCAGCCTTTCGGGATTGGTAAACAAGGATTTTGATTCAAAAATAATTATCGGTGATAACCTGGGTATTAACATCAGCAGCTTAAGTATGGAGGAAGATGTGCTTTTTAATAAGGGTTCATTAACCGGTAACACAATAACATCACCCGGGTTCCTGGTAGATAATGACGGGAATATATTTATCCATAAGATCGGTTTGATTAAAGCTGCCGGAAATACCCGCAAAGAACTGGCTGCTGTAATACAAAAACAACTGGCCCCTTTTCTAAAAGATCCTATCGTTATTGTTCAATATTTAAACCATAAGATAACTGTAATGGGGGAGGTGGTGAATCCGAAAGTTTTGAATATGCCGGATGAGCAAATGTCATTAATTGATGCAATTGTTTTAAGCGGTGATGTAAAAGAAAATGCGAGACGGGATAATATTCTCCTCATCAGGGAAAAAGGAAATGAAAAAATAGTAAAACATATAAACCTGTCAGATCATTCCATTTTTTCATCCCCCTGGTATTATGTGCAACCGAATGACATCATTTACGTTTCACCGGATTTTGAAAAACAGGCGAAGAAAGAAAAGCAGCTGAGGTTTCAGGCAAATTTCGGGATCATACTTTCAACGGTTTCCCTGCTGATCATTATCATTGACAGGCTTATCAGGTAATCGAGCTATCAACTTTATTTATGAGCGAAGAAAATTTCTTTAAGGATAAACCCAATACGAATATACTTGTTCAGATTGTTCAAAGGTATTTGCCATTCTGGCCCGTATTTGTGATGCTTACGGCTGTTTCAATGTCCATTGCATTTGTATATCTGCGTTCGCAAACCAGGATCTATGTAGCAGCATCCAAAGTGTTATTAAAAGATCCCCAGAAAGGTGGCGGCGACAGTAAAGTGTTGGATGCACTCAATATTTTCAGTGAAAAAAAGATCGTTGAAAATGAGATCATCGTTCTCCGGTCTACTTCATTGATGAAAGAAGTGGTGAAAGACCTTGACCTGTATGCTACCATTTACAATGAAGGTAAAGTGCAAACTGAAGAGTTGTATAAGGAAAATGCTCCGCTTACATTTATTGCACAAAATAAAGATAGTATCATCGGTGGCGGTAAATATAATTTGAGTGTTGATTGGGATGAAAATAAGATCATAATTGACAAAATGGAAATCCCGTTTAACGGAATACTGACCATTGCCAATACCCGGTATCTTGTTAAGCTGAATGAAGGCTATAACACAAATGTGGTTGGTAAGAATTATTTTGTAGTATTCAATTCGGTGCCCCAGGCCGCAAGTGCCATTATTGGCAGTTTGAAAGCCAGTCCGCAATCATTCTCTTCCACCGTTTTGGATGTTGCCATTGAAACACCCGTTCCGGATAAAGGAAAAGATATTCTGAATAAACTTTTCGAGATATATAACGAGGATGCCATTCAGGATAAAAACCAGATAGCAACTAAAACCATCAAGTTCATTGAAGACCGTTTAAATACGGTTATTGGTCAATTAGACAGTGTAGAACGCACCATCCAGGATTACAAAGCACGGGAGGCTGTTACAGATTTAAGTACCCAGGCCGGTTTATATTTTGAAAGGGTTAAGCAACTGGATAAGAGAAACAGTGAACTGGACCTTCAGTTAGAAATATTAAAAGACATTCAGGTTTATGTAAACAGCAAAGACTCCAAACCGGGTACGGTACCATCTTTAATGCTCGTGAACGATCCAACCCTGATGAGCCTGCTGCAACAATTATACAACGCTGAATTTGAATTGGCAAAAGGGAAAGCCATTGCTGGTGAAAAAAGCGAAACAGTAACTTTGGCAGAGCAGAAGATCAGCAGGATCAAAAACGATATCCGGGAAAATATCAATAATATCCGCAGCAATTTCTTAACGGAGAAAAGCAGTATCAATGCAAATATTGAGAGGAATAATCAATACCTGAGCGAGGTTCCCAAAAAAGAAAGAGGATTACTAGAGATCAGCAGGCAGCAGGTAATTAAAAATAACATTTATACCTACCTGTTGGAAAAGCGTGAAGAGACAGCCCTTTCATCCGCTTCTACAACTGCCGACCTTAAAGTGCTGGAAGCCGGGTATTCTTATGGCCCGATCAGGCCCATCAACAAAAATTATTATCTCGTGGGCCTGCTCGCAGGGTTACTGGTTTTTCTGCTTTATGTTCAGATACAGGAGCAGTTCAATAATAAGATATTGTTCCGTGCTGAAATTGAAAACAGGACCAATATTCCGGTGATCGGTGAGATCATCCAGTCAAATTCAAAAGAAGCCGTTGCCATTTCAGAGGGTAAGCGCACCGTAATTGCAGAACAATTCAGGGCATTGCGGACCAACCTTACGTTCATGGGATTCAATGAACAGCATAAAACGCTGATGGTTACTTCCAGCATTTCGGGTGAAGGAAAAAGCTTTATTGCCATCAATATGGCCATAAGCATAACCCTCACCGGCAAAAAAGTGGCATTGATGGAAATGGATCTGCGAAAACCAAAACTGAGTCAAAAATTAAATGTAAAACGTGATCCGGGTATTTCTTCTTATCTCGTTGGTAAAGCTTCGATCGATGATATAATAAAACAAACCAGATTCAGTAACCTGAGTGTAATATCAGCAGGCCCCATTCCACCAAATCCTACTGAACTGATCGGTTTGCCCGAATTTGCCACGATGATTGAAGAATTGAAAAAGCGTTTTGATTATATCATCATTGATACTGCTCCCATTGGCCCGGTTACCGATGCACAATTGCTGTCTTCTTATGCCGATACAACCATTTTTGTGATCAGGCATAAAGTTACCCCGCAGGTTTTCCTGCGGATGATCGACGGATTGAAAAAAGACAAGAAATTCAAAAACATGTGTATTGTATTTAATGGAATTAAACCAAGAGGGGTTTCCTTATTCAATTATGGTTTTGGCGGATATGGAAACGGTTATGGTTACGGGTATGGTTACGGTTACGGTTACGGGTACGGATACGGAAGCGAAGGAAGTGATTATTATGTGCAGGAAGGGAATACACCGGGTTTTAAAAATATCTGGGGAATCACGGGGATCATAAAGCGGATATTCAGAAAAAAATAATACAGATTTTGAACCGGAAACTGTTTATGGTTTCATTCAAAATATAAATGCAGTTCCGGGTAAGTGCAGATCGGTAAAAAATAACATCGTTCAGACTTACCGGAAAGCATTTCACATAAATACATGCATATTCAATCTTCTTCATTACACAAAAATTGTGTGACTGAGGAACAGCGAAGCTTTGACCATGACCAAAGAAGAATCATACTGGTACGTTGTTTATACCAAACCAAGATGGGAGAAAAAAGTATCCTTAACGCTGGAGAATAAAGGAATTGAATATTATTGCCCGCTGAATAAAGTTGTACGGCAATGGAGCGACCGGAAGAAGACCGTATTTGAACCTTTATTTAAAGGCTATGTATTTGTTAAGATTGCGGATACATTTAAATGGGATCTGAAAAAGATCGATGGCATTCTCAATTATGTGTATTGGCTTGGAAAACCTGCCCGGGTTAAGGATAAAGAAATTGAAGTGATCCGTAAATTCTTACAGGAATTTCATGATGTGGAAGTGGTGGATTCTCAACTTGCCATTCATACAAAAGTCAGCATCAAACAAGGTGTAATGATGAATTACGAAGGGATCATTATTGAAGTACTAGGTAATAAAGCAAGAGTAAGTATAGATAGCATGGGAATACGATTAAGCGCTTTGTTTGATAAGATAAACCTGGATCCTGTACGCTGAAAATAAATAAAAGGAAACCGGCAATAAGACTAAACAAGAAAAAAATATGTGCAGGATCGCTGGATTAATACATCCGGAATTTGAAATAAACAGGATAGAAGCAATTGTTGATGAAATGTGCCTTTTGTTAAAGCATGGAGGTCCTGATGACGGGGGGCTTTATATTTCAGAAACAGATAAGCTGGTATTGGGAAACCGGAGACTTGCATTGATCGATCTTACGGATGCAGGCCACCAACCCATGGCTTACCAGAACCGTTTTCATATTACGTATAACGGGGAACTGTATAATTTCAGCATTTTGAAAGAGGAGTTGGAAAATCTGGGACATCAATTTAAAACACAAACAGATACCGAAGTAATATTGGCAGCGTATGCTCAATGGGACGTACATGCATTTGCCCGGTTCAACGGAATGTTTGCCTTTGCTTTATGGGATGATCAGTTAAAAGAAATTTTACTGGTCAGGGATACAGCAGGAATGAAACCCTTATATTTTTCAACTGCTTCCGGAGGTCTGGCTTTTGCTTCAGAAATGAGGGCATTTAAGCCAATACCGTATTTACAACAATCCAATGCAGAATCTTCCGTTTTCCTGATGGCTTATGGCCATATACCCGAACCCATAACCACTTTAAAAGACGTAAAACCACTGCATAAAGGCTGTTATTTTAAATACAACCTGCGATCAGGAGAACAAGCATATCATTCGTTTGCGCATTACTGTTATAACAATACATATCTCGAAAATCCGCAAATGGAAAAAGTATTGTATGATGCGGTGGAAAGACATCTGATCGCAGATGCTTCTGTAGGTGTATTTTTAAGTGGCGGTCTGGATTCAGCGATCATCGCAACTGTGGCGGCCAAAATTCAAAAAAGCAATCTGAACAGCCTGTCTCTTTATTTTAAAGATCCCAGGTATTCTGAAAAAAAATTCCAGGACATATTGTTACAGCAGTTACATTGCATTCCCAAGCAATACCTGTTGGATGAAACTGAATTTCATCATTTTTTCCCAAAGATCATCCAGGATATGGATATGCCCTGTTGCGATGGCATCAATACCTGGTTCATCAGCAAATACGCGGCAGAAGAGGGTTTGAAAGCAGTTTTATCCGGTATCGGAGCCGATGAATTGTTTGGCGGCTATCCCTCTTTTAAACGGATGTCCATTGCCAATAAGCTGAAAGGGATTCCCGATCTTCTTTTAAAGTCGGGACGGAACAGCAAGATCAAAAAATTTAACCGGCTATCTTATTTGCAATTGTATGGGATCAAAGGGATATATCTTTTTTTACGGGGGCATTTTACCGTTACCGATATTGCCATGCAACTGGATGCCTCTGAAAATGAGATCTGGAACATATTAGAAGACCTGCCCGTATTCAGTAAATTCAATAATTTACACATCAAGAATCAGGCATCCTGGATGGAGTTTAACATGTACATGCAAAACCAGTTACTCCGGGATGCGGATGTAATGGGAATGGCTCATGGAGTAGAGATCAGGGTTCCATTCCTGGACGACCAGTTTGTACGTTTTGCCCTGGCCGTAGACCCGGAAATAAAATATGGCGGCAACCTTCCCAAACAATGGTTAATAGATAATTACAAGGATCAGCTTCCGCAAAAGATATGGGACCGGCCGAAAATGGGTTTTAGTTTTCCATTCCAGGACTGGCTTACCAACAGCCCTTTTGTAAAAGACCTGATGCTTAACAGCAATAAAGGCAGCAGGCATAATTATGAAAGATTTATTGACCGCAAATTGCACTGGAGCCAGTTAATGTCATTGATATTGTTAAACAGTAAAAATGAAGCATAACGATATCCTTTTCGTAACATTGAAAATATTTTCTGCAACAGGCGGGATCGAAAAAGTATGCAGGGTGGCAGGAAAAGCCCTTTATGAACACAGTATCGAAAATAATCTTACCATACAGGTTTATGCCATGCATGGAATGAAAAATGCCTCTGAAAGAAACCGGTACTTTCCATCAGAATTATTCAGGGGTTTTGGCGGGAATAAAATAAAATGTATACTGGCTTCGATCCGGAAAGGAATTAAAAGCAGGATCATACTGGTTAGTCATATAAACCTGTTGCCCATAGCCTGGGTCATTAAAATGATTTCGCCTTCGACTAAAGTGTTGCTTTTTGCACATGGGATAGAAGTGTGGCAGCCATTGGGCCGGTTTAAAAAAATGATGTTAAACAGTTGTGACAGGATCATTTCTGTAAGCAATTTTACCAATGATAAAATACAGGAGTTACATCAGATACCAAAGGAGAAATGTTTCGTATTGAATAACTGCCTGGATCCTTTTTTACCCATTCCGGGTAAACTGGATAGGGAGCTCAACCTGCGTAAGCGCTATGGTATCGGGGAAAAAGAACTATTGCTGTTCACCCTTACCCGCCTTTCGGCAAAAGAAAGATATAAGGGATATGATTTTGTAATGGAGGCACTGGTTCATTTAAAAAAAGAATATCCCGGGATCCGTTATTTACTGGCAGGCAGTTATGATAAAGAAGAAAAAGAATTTCTGGATAACCATATTCAAAAACTGGGATTACAGGAACAGGTGCTGATGCCGGGTTTTATTGCTGATGATGAAATTGCAGCACATTTTTCCATGGCAGATATTTATGTGATGCCAAGCAGGAAAGAAGGATTTGGTATCGTGTTTATTGAAGCAATGTATTATGGCCTGCCTGCAATTGCAGGAAACAGAGATGGCTCGGTGGATGCCTTGTGTAATGGCAAACTGGGTTTGCTGGTAAACCCAACCGATGTTCAGGAGATCCGGGAAGCGATTGAAAAAATGCTGGCGAACATGAATGCGTATAAGCCCAACCGTGAATTGCTGTTACAACATTTCAGTTTCAGTAACTATAAATCAAAATTCATTAAAATGCTCAATTCCTGATTTTCATGCAAATTGATCCCGAAACGATAGCGGCAGAAAAGGAATGGGACCTGGTAATTGAACCCGGCAGGGCCGAAAAGAATTACTGGGCCGACCTTTGGCGTTTCCGCGAGTTATTTTATATACTTACCTGGCGGGATATAAAAGTACGTTACAAACAAACGGTGATCGGTGCCTCCTGGAGTATCATCAGGCCCTTACTGACAACGATCATCTTTACAATCGTATTCAGCCGTATTGCCAAACTGGATAACCCCGGAGCTGCTCCCTATGCGCTGATGGTATTTGCGGGTATGCTTCCCTGGCAGTTCTTCAGCAATGCTTTAAGCGAATCGAGCAGCAGCCTTGTGGGCAATGCCAGCCTGATCACCAAGGTGTATTTTCCCCGGATGATCATCCCGGCAAGTTCGGTGATCACCAGCCTGGTTGATTTTGCCATTTCATTCGGGCTACTTCTGATCATGATGATCTGGTACGGATTTATACCGCCTCTACAGATACTTTTATTGCCTGTTTTTATTTTGCTGGCATTTGTCTGTGCATTCGGCGTTGGTTTATACTTTACTGCCGTAAATGTAAAATACCGCGACTTCCGGTACATCATTCCTTTTGTGATCCAGTTTGGTTTGTATATCACACCCGTTGGTTTCAGCAGCAGTGTGGTAGCAGAAAAATACCGTCTCTGGTATGCACTCAATCCCATGGTAGGTATTATCGACGGTTTCAGGTATTGCATTCTGGGATATCCCATGTACTGGCCTTCGCTGATCATATCTGTGGTTATCTCCTGCATTTTCCTGGGGGTGGGTATCCGCTATTTCAGAAAAGTGGAACGTACTTTTGCAGATAATATCTAGTCCGGGTCATTTAATTTAATCAACTAATTTTTACTATTGTCCTCATCCATCATACAGGTAAGCGATCTTTCAAAATGTTATACGATCCCGCACGAAAGCCAGGAACGGTTTACTTCATTGAGGGATGTTATCACACACAGGGCAAAAAAGATATTTTCTTTTTATGATCCCGCCAAAAGATCGGGTGCAGCCGGCGATGAACAATTCTGGGCTTTGAAAGATATCAATTTTGAAATTCAGGCCGGCGACCGTGTGGGTATCATCGGCCGCAACGGGGCAGGGAAAAGCACCCTGTTAAAACTGCTGTCGAGGATCACCGAACCCACATCCGGTACAATCAAGATAAAAGGCCGCATTGCTTCCTTACTGGAAGTAGGTACCGGCTTTCATCCCGAACTTACCGGAAGGGAAAATATTTTTCTCAACGGGGCGATACTCGGCATGAGCCGGCAGGAAATAAAAAAACACTTTGATGACATCGTGGATTTTGCAGAAATAGAAAAATTTCTGGATACCCCGGTAAAAAGGTACAGCAGCGGTATGTATGTGCGTTTAGCCTTTGCCGTTGCCGCCCACCTGGAACCGGAGATACTGGTTGTTGATGAAGTGCTGGCTGTTGGTGACGCCCAGTTCCAAAAAAAATGCCTGGGAAAGATGGAAGATGTGAGTGATAAAGAAGGTCGTACTATTTTGTTTGTAAGTCATCAAATGGGAGTAATCTCTCAATTATGTCAAAAAGCAATGTTATTAAGTAATGGGAGATTAATTGAGGAAGGAGAAACAAGAAAAGTAATTGATTCATACATTCTAAATAATAAAAAAGGGGAGAATCAATATATTGCTAACGAAGAAAGTAAGAAGAAAGAAATTTATTTCACACATGTAATGACAGTAAATGAAGCTGGTGAACATTGTGAGGATTTTTTATTTGACGAAAATGTGTTTCTGAAAATAGGCATCAAAATGAGAAGTTATGATTCAGGAGCAAAACTATCCGTCACTTTTCAAAATAATAATGGAGATTTTTTATCAACCATCGTTGAAGATTTGAGTAGCTTTATGAATGTTGTTGATAAGGAAGAAACAGAAATTACTATTCGTTTTTCTTCGAAAGTACTTGCTCCTAACAGCTATGCATTCCGACTAGCAATCTTTCATCATAAATCAACAGTTTATGACCTTGTAGAATTGATTTGCCCAATAAAAATATCTGATACAGGAACAGCTATGGCATTATTTGAAGGAACCAACTATGGTAATTTCTTTATAAATTATAACTTAATATAATAATTTGGTGATCAGAAATTGTATATTTTAAAATCACCGGATATTTCCCTATGTCAAAGGAAAACAGGCAAAAAGAAGTTTCCAAAGGAGCAATAATTATCGGGCCCGACCAAAAAATTATTAAATACATTTAATTGATGATAACAAAATTAAAAAGACTCTTTGCTTTTCTGCCTAATCTTAAGCTGTTGCCTTTTTTTCACGAGGAGTATCTGAATGATCTGAAAAGCCCCAAAATATTAATGGGAAAAATATTGGCAAATCAGATCAGTCAAAAGAAAGTTAATGTGATCAGTGATACAGAGTTTAAAGTTTTTTCTCAATGGGGTGATGATGGTATCATTCAATACCTGATAAATAATATAGAGATCCCACATAAGACATTTATTGAATTCGGTGTGGAAAATTACCGCGAGGCAAATACAAGATATCTGCTGATCAATGATAAATGGAGTGGGTTTGTAATAGATGGCTCCAGGGAAAATATCGAATACATAAAGAAAGATGTTGTATCCTGGGCCTGCAACCTGCATACCTGCAATGCTTTTATTACCAAAGAAAATATCAATGAATTGATCAGCCGGTTTTTACACAAAGGATATTCAAGTGAAATAGGATTGCTTAGTATGGATATTGATGGAAATGATTATTGGGTATGGAATGAGATCAATGTGATCAATCCGGTTATTATCATCGCAGAATACAATGCTGCGTATGGTGCAGAAAAAGCATGGACAATTCCATACAAAGCCGATTTTTACAGGATGAATGAAGATGCAACATTACAATATTGGGGTGCTTCCTTAAATGCATTCTGCCAGCTTGCAGAAAAAAAAGGTTATTATTTTATTGGCTGTAACAGCAATGGTAACAACGCCTATTTTGTACGTAAAGATAAAATAGCTGATCTGAAACCCCTTACGGCTTCCATGGGTTTTGTGGATGCAAGTTTCAGGGAATATGTGGATGAGCACGGTGAAAGGGTACATGGTTCAAAAAGGCTGGAGTTGATAAAAGGAAAAAAAATGTTTAATGTTGAAACAAACCAAATAGATATCATCGATTAATGAAAATGAATAAGATCATACCGGCATCTGTTAAGGGTTTTGTAGGTAAAATGAAATGGTTTTTCCGGAATTACAATAACTTAAATGAATATGCGCAATTAGATGCCGCTTTCTTTTATGGCCCGGTTACGTATAACACCGACGGGTTGGTCAGTTGCCTTAATTGCGATTTTATCAATGAACCCCGCTTTCAACAGGCATACAAAGCTGCAGCCGCTACCAATCCCTGGCCTTATTTTACTTTGCAATGGCGTGTATATATTGTCTGTTATTTTGCCGATCATGTTAAAAATTTAACAGGTGATTTTGTTGAATGTGGTGTGAATACCGGAGCTTATGCAAAAGCGATAATCGAATATTGTAATTTCAATGAGCTGAATAAAACATTTCACTTACTGGATACCTATGATGGCCTGGTAAATGATCTTGTTTCTGATAAAGAAAAAAAAGCTGGGTTGGATAAATACCTGACGCAATATAAAAACGTATATGAAGCTGTGTTAAAGACATTTGCACAGGATAAAGTGAACATTATTAAAGGAATGGTACCTGAAACTTTACCTTTATGTACTGCTTCAAAGATCGCTTATTTGTCCATTGATATGAATTGTGTAGAACCGGAGATCGCAGCCCTGGAATATTTTTATGATAAAGTGGTTCCGGGAGGTGTTATTTTACTGGACGATTATGGCTTTCCGCAGCATTATAATCAGAAACTGGCCCATGATGCATTTGCAGCAAAAAAAGGGGTGCCTATTTTATCTTTACCTACGGGTCAGGGTTTAATAATAAAAAAATAATTGGATGCATATAGCTTTTGTTGATAATTTACCAGTTGGTGGCGGACTTTCCAGATTTTCCCTGATGCTTTGCCGAAGCCTGATAGCATATAATCCGGATGTAAATATTGGTTATTTTATTCACCAGGAAAATTTAAAACATATCCCCGAGATCAGAGAGATCAGCCGGGTAAAGATCCATGTATTAAAAGCATCTGTTCCTCCAACTTTTTACGAAAAGATCAAATCAAAGATCGACCAGAAACTGACACAGAAAAAAGCAATTGATGAGATAAACGCTGAAATTGAAAGAAGGATTACCGGTTATGATATCGCTTATTTCCCTTCGGCTCATATGATGCGCAGGCCAAATCTTACAATACCCGTAGTTGGTACCCTACATGATTTTAACTGGAAATATTTTTTCGGGAAACAGATCTTTAATTTATCCTTTGTGCAGATGATGGATGCAGAGATACTTAAATGGATGAATAAGGGTTTGAGTATCTGTTCTTCAGAAGATGTTTTAGATGAAGCCAAAAAATTATATCCTGCTGCTTCAAAATTTCCCCGGGTGATCAATATTGCACCCATTGTTGTGCATGCAGATATCAGCAGGAAAAGAGCAGACGAAATCTTAAAGGAACTCCACATTGATTTCCCCTATATTATTTTCCCGGGAAATTTTTTCCCGCATAAAAATCACCTGAATTTATTCAGTGCATTCGCTCTTTTAAAAAAACGGAAAGGATTTGAATCCTATAAACTCATTTTAACGGGTATGAATTCCGACCAGGTAAAACGGGGGCATGCAGAAGAAAGAGGCATACAATTATTGACCAAAAACAGCAGCAACAGAGATTTCGATGTGATGGGGCTTGGTTACAAGTCGAATGAATTCATTGATGCCCTGATTTCCCGGGCACGGTTATTGGTTTCGCCTTCCTTGTACGAAGCAATATGTACCCCGGCAATGGATGCATGGAGTTTTGGCACACCTACTGCTATTTCAGATATACCTCCATTCAGGGAACATGAAAAAGTGTGGGGAATAAAATCGGCTTTTTTTAATCCGATGGATCCCAAAAATATTGCGGATGTATTGGAAGAATATCTGAATAACTATGACAAGGCAAGGGAAGATGGATTGCTGTCTAAAAAGAACATGGCAAAATATACCTGGAAGCATGTGTCGGAAAAATATATGGAAGTGTTTAAACAAGCTAAAGCAACTAAATGAAAGTTTTGATATTGGGTTCACAGGGATTCATTGGCAGCAACCTTGTTGATTATTTTATTACACAGGGGCATAACGTCTTTGGTTGCGATTTGATGGAACTTACCAGTAGTATGTATACTTATCAGAAAGTTTCTGTTTTGTCTTCCGATTTCGATAGTCTGCTTATTGACGAAAAATTTGATGCCTGTATTAATGCATCAGGTAGTGGGAATGTATCTTTTTCAGTTGGGCATCCCATCAGTGATTTTGAAGCAAACACTTATTCTGTTGCTAAAGTACTGGACACGATACACAAATACCAGCCTGCCTGCAAATACATGCATATCTCCAGCGCAGCAGTGTATGGCAATCCCGAAACACTACCCATAACGGAACAAAGTAAATTGGGGCCTTTATCTCCTTATGGTTATCATAAATGGATGAGTGAATTGCTGTGTAAAGAATATCATCATCTGTACAAATTACCCATTGCTGTTTTACGGCCATTCTCCGTTTATGGAAACCGGTTACGCAAACAGCTGTTGTGGGATATCTGCCAGAAATTACAGGCACAGGATAAGATCCTGTTGTATGGAACGGGTAATGAATCCAGGGATTTTATCCATATCAGCGACCTGTGCAGTTTGATTGACCTGGTTATAAAACATTCAAATTTCGAAGCCAATATTTACAATGCAGCTACCGGTAACGAAACAACGATCCGTGAAATAGCCGATATTTTTTGCGCCAATTATCCGGGTAAAGAGATCGGTTTTTCCGGCGAATGTAAACCCGGCGACCCGGTGAACTGGCGGGCAGATATTTCCCGAATTAAAGCCTACGGTTTTAAGCAAACCATTTCCCTGGAAGACGGCATCAAGGAATACATCCATTGGTTTTCAAAATAAACATGGAACAAAAACCAGAGATCATATTTACATTTCCCGCCTGCATGGGGGGAGTGGCGAGTTTTAATTTTAATATCATCAACCACAGCAGGCTGATAAAAAAATTTCACTCAAAAGTGATCCTGATCAGGGCAAAGGAAGACCAGCTTCCGCCTTTCCTGGAGAGCTTTCATGCTGATGAAGTGCTGCACTTTGATTTTTCCTTTAAGGAAAATAAATATTTGGTTCTCAAAAGGCTCAACAAATTGCTGGGCAATAAACCGGGTTGTATTGTTACCGACAATGCACTTACCGTTTTTGCCGCCAATAAATTCAAGAACCCCAAAACGGTTTTTCAATTACTGCACGATTTTTATTATGTAAAAGAAGCCATTGCCTGTGCAGGGATGACTGACGCCGTGATTGCCCATTCCTCTTTTTTCAGTGATGCAGTTTTTGCATCAGACCCGGCTTTGTATTTCAACCGCAGTTTTTTTATTCCATACGGGGTAAGGCAATTGGCCCAATACCCCGATAAGAACAATGCAACATTGAATCTGGTATTCCTGGGTAGGATGGATCAGTCAAAAGGGGTGCATTTATTATATGAAATTGAACAGGGGCTTGCCAAAAAAAATATACATGTAAACTGGACGGTTATCGGAAAGGGCCCCTTGAAAAAAAACGTACTCGAGCAGTGGAAAGATGCAATCAATATATCTTTTCAGGAGCCCGATTCCACTGAAGAAGTATATGCAGCCCTGAAAAAGCAGGATGTATTTATTTTCCCCACTTCTTTTGAAGGAACACCGGTGTCCATCATGGAATGTATGGCAAATGCGATTGTAACGGTAACGAATGACCTCCCCGGAGGTATCCGCGACCTTGTTACGGAAAATACCGGTTTCAGGTGTGCGATGAATGATGTAGCTGAATACATTGACATCATCAGTACCTTACACAACGACAGAAATAAACTGGACCAGTTGCAGCAACAATGTTACCGCATGGCTCATGAACATTATGATATTGAAAATAATGCCGATCATTATTTTGAAAAGTTCCTTGAATATGATTCCCTGAAAAGAAAGGAAAAGCATGCTGCGGTCATGCTATCAAAACTCGACAAGCCCTGGCTCCCCAACTGGTTCGTAAAAGGGTTGCGCAACCTGAAATAGCCCGTTACCGGGTGCACAATTTCTCACTTAAATCTATTTTTCATTTTGAATATTCCATTGGTTAGTGTTTTAATGACAGCCTATAACAGGGAGAAATACATTGCAGAAGCAATTGAATCTGTTTTGGCATCGTCCTTTACAGATTTTGAACTGATCATTGTGGATGATTGTTCCACAGATCAAACGGTTGCCATAGCAAAAAAATATGCAGCAACGGATAACAGGATCCGGCTTTATGAAAATAAAGTAAACCTGAAGGATTATCCCAACCGGAATTATGCGGCTTCACTGGCAACCGGTAAATATATCAAGTACCTCGATTCTGATGATAGCATTTACCCATGGGGGTTAGCAGCAATGGTCTATTGCATGGAAGAATACCCGGAAGCGGGTTTCGGTCTGATGTCGAAAAATATGGATAGTGAAAAGGCCTTTCCGATATTGCAAAGCGGAGAACAGGCATATAAAACTTTTTTCTTTCAGTGTGCACTGTTAACAATGGGGCCAAGTGGTTCAATCATTCGCAGAGATGTGTTTGAGGAAACCGGCGGATTTTCGGGAAAGCCCTATATCGGCGACCTGGAAATGTGGTTGCAGTTAACAAAAAAATACGCCGTGGTTTGTATGCCGATCGACCTGGTATGGTGGCGCCAGCACGAAGGCCAGCAATACCTCGAAGGGCATCTCAATTTTTATTATGAGAACAATACGTTTACACTATACCAACAAGTGCTTACCGATGCAGATTGCCCTTTGAAAAAAGAAGTGGCAGCCATCGCATTGCGTAACCAGTATAATATCCGATCGAGAAAAGTGATACTGGGCTTATTGAAATTTAAATTCGCTGCTGCAATAAAATTTTACAAAAAGAATAAATTAACCATTTTTGACCTGTTGGTTTCATTTAAAAAAAATGAAATTATTAAGTAACATATTGTTGACTGCTCTGCAATTCAATAGTTGTTTACTTGTATTTATTGTCGTTTTATGAAAATCATCCATTGTCTAAATTTCTTTTTCCCGGATCATATTGCTGGTACAGAGGTTTATACCATGTCTCTGATCAGGGAACTTCAAAAAGTGAGCATTGAATCTGTTGTAGTAATTCCAAATTTCGGTAAAGAAATTTCTGATGAATATGTAACAGAGGGAGTAAGGGTCATAAAGTATCCGGAAACGTCGGTACTTGACCGTGAATTGGTAATGGGCAAACGAAAGCCTGATGGGTTGTTGTATTTTGAACAGCTGTTAAAAAAGGAGACACCTGAAATTGTTCATTTTCATGAATTTTCTTCCAGTAACGGCATTACGCAGCATCATATTCATCTGGCCAAACAGATTGGGTTTAAAGTAATCATGACTTTTCATCTCTCCGGTTACAGTTGTAAAACAGGTAACCTGATGTATAAAGATGAATCACTTTGTGATGGTATCATTGATATTCAGAAGTGCACAAATTGTATTTATTCGGTAAAACATATTCCACCTTTTCAAAAGAAATTATTATTGGCAGCTTCTATGCTTGCATATCGACTGAAGATTGATACCAGCAATTCAGATAACAGACTGGGTACTGCATTGGGATTTCCTTTTCTGATAAATAAATTAAAGAAAGAACTTTATGATCTTGCAGATGATTGTGATCAACTCGTTGTACTTACCAACTGGTACAGAACCATTTTAGAAAACAATGGTATTGCAAAATCAAAAATTACCCATATAGCCCAGGGACTGCCGGGTAATGAAGAAAAAAAAGTTGAAAAACAGGAATTCACCGGTGTACTCCGTTTGGTCTATGTGGGAAGGATCAGCCCGGTTAAAGGGATACATTTATTATTAGAAGCGATGAAACAGATTCCCGGGGATAAAATTTCACTGGATATCTATGGTGAAATAAATCAGGATGATTATGCACAGAAATGTATCAAGGATTCTGAATTATTACCCAATGTAAAATGGAAGGGAGTAGTTTCTCAATATAAAGTGGTACAAACAATCGCAATGTATGATATACTTTGTCTGCCATCTGCATTTTCTGAAATGTCTCCAATAGTAATTCGGGAAGCTTTCGCTGCCGGAGTCCCGGTATTGGCATCTGATGTTTATGGCAATGCAGAGCAAGTAAATGATAACGGTAATGGTTGGCTATTTAAATTTATGGATAGCAGGGATCTTTTTTTGAAGTTAACAGATATAATAGACCATCCTGAAAAGATTTCCGATGCAAAAAAAAATATACCAGAAACAAGAGGGTTTCAGGAAGTGGCAACAGAATATATCAACTTGTATAAAAAAATTACAGGTATTACAATTTAATAATTCACAATTTCAAGGCTTAATAAAATAATATGAACATCTTAAAAGGAATTATTCCTTATCGTTTTAAAAGAAAAGTGAAAGAAGATTTGGGTGTTCCTTCCCTACACTGGAGTTTACAAAATTTAAAGAATAATAATTTTGATCCCAAATTTGTATTGGATATCGGTGCATATGAAGGAAACTGGACTAAGGATTTGTTGGAAGTTTTTCCCAGTGCAAAAGTCTTAATGGTAGAGGCGCAGCTAAGCAAAGAAGTTTTTCTTAGGGATATTCATACGAAGCATTCAAATACTTCTTATGAGATCACATTGCTTTCATCGCAAGATGGGGTTGAAAAATATTTTGTTGAAGATGAAACTGCAAGCACGGTTAAGGAAGTTCAGGGAGAAGGTGTTGAGTATGTTAAAAAAATCAGCCGGTCCCTTGACACATTACTCGAAGAAAAAAAATATCCGTTCCCGGATTTTATAAAATTGGATGTACAGGGGCATGAATTGGAAGTTTTGAAAGGGGCACAAAATGCAATGAAAAACGCAGAAGTCTGCTTGATGGAAGTTTCCTTATTGAACCTGGGAGAAAATGATCCTTTATTGTTTGAGGTACTTTCATTTATGGATAAAATTAATTTCCAGCCATATGATATTTCTCAGTTTATGAGAAGGCCATTTGATAAAGCACTTTTTCAAATGGATATGTTTTTTGTAAAAAAAGATTCGGCGTTGGTTGCCAGTAAAAGATGGTCATGAAGATATTAATTGTAATGGATCCGGGTATTCTTGTTCCTCCTAAAGGGTATGGCGGGCACGAAAGGCTTGTGGAGATGTTTGCAAAGCAATATGTTGCTTTGGGGCATGAAGTACATCTGCTGGTTACCACGGGGTCTTACGTAGAAGGATGTACGATGCATCCGTTCGGTAAAGAGGGATTTCCCCCCACCAGGGATGATTCCAATGCTGCCATACCGGCGGCCTGGAAATTTTTATGGAAGCACCGGAATGATTTTGACCTCGTACATAATTTCGGCAGACTGGCTTACCTGTTGCCCATTTTATATCATCGGGTAAAAAAGATCATGACCTATGGGAGGGAAATAAATACAAAAAATACCCGGTTCATGAAGTTGATGAATGGACGAAATATCGTGTACACCGGCTGCAGTTCAAACCTGTTATCAAGGATCAAAACCGACGGAAATTGGGAAACGGTTTACAATGCACTTGAGTTCAGTAAATACACGCTGAAGGAAAATATTACAGCAGATGCACCGCTTATATTTTTAGGAAGACTGGAAAAAGTAAAGGGTTGTCATACTGCAATAAAGTTGGCACTGGAAACCGGGAATAAACTGATCATTGCAGGGAATATATCTCCTTTGGAAGAAGAGGCACTTTATTTTAAAGAAGAAATAGAACCATTTATTGACGGCAATCAGATCATTTATGCAGGCCAGCTGGATGATGCCCAAAAGGACTTTTATCTGGGACAGGCAAAAGCATTGTTGTTCCCAATCGAGTGGAATGAACCCTTTGGGATCGTGATGATTGAAGCGATGGCATGCGGAACACCCGTTATTGCTTTCAAACAGGGATCAGTAGACGAAGTGGTGGATGAAGGCATTTCGGGGTATAAGGTGAAAAATTTTAATGGCATGGTCAATGCTTTAAAGGATATCAGCCTGATAGACAGGAAAGGTTGCAGGGAAATGGCAGAAAAAAGATTTGATGTCAGCATCATCTCGAATCAATACTTACGCATTTTCGATAAAAGCAGGTTATCTGTATTGCTCGTTACAACCGGACAGCCTGCAGCAAACCCGCGGGTGGTAAAAGAATATATGGCACTCGTAGAACAGGGTTTCCGGGTGAAAGTGTTGTTTACCTATTCTGCTGTATGGTCATATAAAATTGATGAACAGAAATTTCAAACGGGAAAATTGAAAAAGAAAGATTTTGTTTTAATAGGAGGGAACCCGTTTAATGGTAAATTTTATTATTTAATAT
>JBBKWV010000081.1:0-20008 GCA_037969135.1 Ferruginibacter sp. | reverse complement strand
AAAAATCCATGTGGATTAATAAATGCCAATACACCACTTCCGTTTTTCTCGATAAAATGCTGACCGTAACGCAAAAATTTTACATAATCATCATTGATCCACTTAGGGTTTCTTTCTTTTAATTTTACTTTTAACTGTTACAAATACTTTTTCCCAGAAAAAGAATTATGCCGCAACTGATGAATATGTAAAAAAACTGGGGGCACTGGAAAATTTAAATGTGGCCACCATTGCCGATACCATTACCCGGAATTTTAATGACAAAGAGGATAAAGCCAGGGCAATTTATTACTGGATTGCAAATAATATAGCTATAGACCCCAAGGCAACCAGAGCAAACGACAACAAGAAATCAGATCCTGTGGACGTGATACAGTTGCGCAAAGCTACTCCTATTGGCTTTGCTTTGCTGGTTCAGGAAATGTGCAGTATGGCCAATATACGCTGCCTTACATTAGATGGCTATGTTAAAAAAAATGCGGATGACATTAACAATAAAGCAGATGAGATCAACCATTCCTGGAATGTTGTACAACTGGGCATGAGCCCCGAACAATGGTTCTATATAGATGCGGCCAAAGCGAGTGGTTTTATGGATAACAAAATGTCCTTCTTTACCAAATCATTTACAAGTGAATATTTTTTTGCGGATAAATTATTATTCAATCTTGACCATTTTCCGGATAACAGTGCCTGGCAACTTAACGGAGGCCCCAAAAGTTTAAAAGAATTTTATTCCCTTCCTGTAATAAGCAATGCAGCATATATTTACGGATTACAAAAACCAACACCCCTTAATGGATATATTAAAACAAAAATAAAGAACACAACAGGTTTCAGTTTTGTTTATAATAATACGGTTCCCATCAAAAATATTTTTTTGATCATGGGCGAAGAAAAAAAGCAATGGAAACCCGAACCCATGAATTTTATTGATAATAATGGGGTGATCAGTTTTTCATTTCAGTTTAAAAAAGCGGATATCTACCCCGTTAGAATTGTTGCAGATGATAAAGAATTATTGCAGTATTATATTGAAGTAGATGAATGAATCATCGTTTCGCTTTTTGATTTTGTATCATTTGACTATAGGACCATTTTTTTGAAAAAGCATCTATTGCTATTGCAATCCTTTTTGTTTTAGTTGAATCTGTTTTAGCCGATTCTATCCATTTGGAATAATAATTTTGATGAGAACCGGGTAAACTTTTGAAATAATCCATCGCGTCGGGATCATCTTCCAGACAAGATAATAGTGATGAGGATATTTTTACAGTGCTGTTATCCATTTCAAGCGATAGCAGTACCGAATCCCCTTTTCTTTTCCTGATACCTTTACGCATCACTGCATTCAACGGTAAAATAAAATCACCTTCACCCATAGGGATCAAAGCAACCTGTTTAACAGGATAATCATCAATCAACCCTTTCACCCGATATGATTTTTTTACACCCGGGTTTATTTTTTCAGCCAACTTTTGTGGAACAACGATATATGTCCAGCCCGTTTTTTCTCCTTGCTTGCCAAATTGTAATATGGTGGTTTTTAATTTGATCATCTGCCATACAAATTAAGAAATGCATTTAAAAATAAAAACCCCCCGTTTTTGCGGGGGGCGGAAAATAAAATATTTATTAAGCTGCTTTTTGTTTTGCAGGTGTTTTTTTCTTTACTTTTTTCAATGCGGCTTCAATCGCTTTGCTCAATTCATCATAAGTAGGCTTACCTGTTACCAGCACTCCGTTTACAAAAAAAGTTGGTACGTCTTTCACTCCGCGGTCAAGTCCTTCTCTCAGGTCACCCTGAACCTGCCAGCCATAGGTAGCGTTTACCAATTCATCCAGGAAACGCTTGTTGTTAACACCTGCTTCCTTTGAATGCAATTTTAAACTGGTAGTTCCCAAATTGCGGCGGTTTGCAAATAGTATATTGTGCATTTCCCAGAATTTGCCATCCTGTGCTGTTGCTACTGCAGCTTCACCAGCCTTTAAAGCCCTTTGGTGAATATTTGTCATTGGAAAGTGCCTGAAGTTAAACCGGATCTTCCCGTCATAATCAATCAACAATTTTTTTACGATCTCATTGGCTTTAGCACATGCTTCACTTTCGTATTCGCCAAATTCTTCCAATGTAACTTCTGCCTTTACATTTCCAACAAAAACATCTTTTGGTTCAATAATTTCAACCACTTCTTTTTTAAAAGCCATATTATTTGATATTTAATTTATTCTGATTAACCAGCTCATTATTTGTTGGCAATCACTTTGTTTAATATTAGTATTTTTTTTATTTTATACTTTGAAATCGAATGAAGATAGTATTTTTTAAAATGCGAAGAAACTACTTTACCAAATTTTTACAATTGGTAAATACAACATCCTGATAACCAAATACATAAGAATGCAGTTTGTATTAACTTGTTAATAACTTATACTGTTTCCTTTAAAGCAGCTTCATTTCTGAAAACTACAGTTCCGTCAAAAACATCAACCAAAACGGGCCTGTTTTTATCAATATCCGCTGCAAGAATTCTCTTGCTCAGTCCGTTTACGATGGTTTTTTGAATAAGTCTTTTCAGAGGTCTTGCTCCAAACTGGGGATCATACCCGTTTTCGGCAAGGTAATCCAAAGCATAATCACTGAATTGCAATTCAATTCCGTTTTGAGCAACCATTTTTTTCAATGCCGCTAACTGTATATTAATAATTCCTTTTATCTCATTTTTCATCAAAGGTTGAAACATGATGATCTCATCAATCCTGTTCAGGAATTCCGGACGGATGGTTTGCCTTAGCAGATTCATGACCTCAGCTTTAGTACTTTCCACAACCTCGTTCTTATTCAATTCAGTAACTTTCTCAAAATTGTCCTGAATAATCTGGCTGCCCATATTACTGGTCATAATAACAATGGTATTTTTAAAATTCACTACCCTGCCTTTATTATCAGTCAGTCTGCCATCATCCAAAACCTGTAAAAGAATATTAAATACATCCGGATGTGCTTTTTCAATTTCATCCAGCAAAACTACAGAATAGGGTTTTCGTCTAACCGCTTCAGTCAACTGTCCTCCTTCATCATAACCAACATATCCCGGAGGAGCTCCTACCAAACGGCTTACAGAATGTTTTTCCTGGTATTCACTCATGTCAATCCTGGTCATCATATTTTCATCATCAAACAGATAATCTGCCAGCGCTTTTGCCAATTCTGTTTTACCAACACCTGTAGTACCCAAAAATATAAATGAACCAATGGGTTTTCGGGGATCCTGTAATCCTGCACGACTCCGCCTGATTGCATCGGATACAGCTTCGATCGCTTCATCCTGTCCAACTATTTTTTTATGTAACTCATCCTCCAGGTTTAATAATTTTACCCTTTCACTCTGTAACATTTTCATAACCGGGATTCCAGTTGCTTTTGCCACACTCTCTGCGATATCTTCGGCATCCACTTCCTCTTTCAACAGTCTTTTTTCAGAAAGACCGGACAATTGCTTGGTTAATCCTGCAATCAATTCTTCCTGTTCTTTTACTTTACCATAACGTATCTCGGCAACTTTACCATAATCTCCATTTCGCTCAGCCTGTTCAGCTTCCTGCTTTAATTGCTCAATGGACGCTTTTCCATTCTGAATTTTCTCCACCAGTTCTTTTTCATCTTTCCATTTTGATTTATACGTATCCCTTTCAACGGAAAGATTTGCAATTTCAGTATTAAGTTCTTTTAATTTCGATTCATCGTGTTCCCTTTTTATTGCTTCTCTTTCAATTTCCAGCTGACGTATCTGCCTTTCAAGTTTGTCAAGTTCTTCGGGCATGGAATTCATTTCCAACCGTAATTTTGCTGCACTTTCATCGATCAGATCGATGGCTTTATCAGGTAAAAAACGATCCGTAATATAGCGGTGAGATAATTCAACAGCCGCAATAATGGCTTCATCTTTTATCCGAACATGGTGGTAGGTCTCATACCTGTCTTTTAATCCACGCAAAATGGAAATGGCATCTTCCACAGAAGGTTCATTAATCATTACCCGCTGAAAACGGCGTTCCAATGCTTTATCTTTTTCAAAAAATTTCTGATACTCAGATAAAGTGGTTGCACCAATCGCCCTCAATTCTCCCCTTGCCAAAGCCGGCTTTAAAATATTGGCAGCATCCATGGCTCCATCGCCCCCGCCTGCGCCTACCAGTGTATGTATCTCATCAATGAATAAAATGATCTCCCCATCAGCTGAAGTAACTTCTTTGACAACAGATTTCAGTCTTTCTTCAAACTCGCCTTTATATTTTGCACCGGCAATCAATTGTCCCATATCCAGGGCATAAATAATCTTTGATCTTAAATTTTCTGGTACATCCCCATTTACAATTCTCATGGCAAGGCCTTCAGCTATGGCCGTTTTACCCACACCGGGTTCTCCTACCAATATCGGATTATTTTTAGAACGGCGGCTGAGAATATGAAGTGTTCTGCGAATTTCCTCATCACGGCCAATAACCGGATCTAATTTTCCGGAACGTGCCATTTCAATTAAATTCTTTGCATATTTATTCAATGCATTAAACTGGGTTTCCTGTGTTTGAGAAGATATGGTATCCCCTTTTCTCAATTCCTTAATAGCTGTGATCAACCCTTTTTCTGTAAGCCCTGCATCCTTCAGCAACTTTGCAGTTGCATCATTCCCCTGCACAATGGCAAGCAATAAATGCTCCGGGGTTATAAATTGATCAGAAAAGGTTTTTAAAACTGCACCGGCCCGCAAGACTACCGCATTTGCTTCTCTTCCGAATGATTGTGCAGGTTCAGATGTAGTAACAGGTAGTTTTTTTAATAACTCAGTTAATTTATTTTCCAACAGGTTAACAGTAACATTATTTTTCTTTAACAGATGATCAACAGGAGAATCCTCCATGTCTAACAGTGATTTTAAAATGTGCTCAGTTTCTATGTTCGGATTCTTAGCATTGAATGCAATTTGCTGTGCATTTTGTATCAGTTCCGAAGCTTTAATGGTGAAATTATTCTGATTCATAATAGTGTGTATTTTATACTCAACCTTCATCAACAAATAATCATCCAAAAGAATTTAATGGAAGATATGTCATACAATAATCAGTGAAACTGCCTCTATTACAGTAAGATCAGGCATTTCATGCTAATATATCAGGTATTATTTTCAACTATTTTTTCAATTACAACCATTGACTACATAATACTTCCCTTTACCCTTAACCAAATGATCTTTTTGATAATACGATTAGTTTTTGTAAAATATTTGCAGGCCGGAATTAATTAAAACAATACAAATAAGTTCAAGTAATTTCGCGTTTTTAACTTCAAAAAATAACCATGAGGATTGTTATAACAGTCGTTCTTTTTTCGCTGATTAGCCCAACTGCTTTTTCGCAATCGCATGACCGGCTTTTAAAGGGAATGTATTTTCAATGGGGGTATAATACTGAATGGTATACCAAAAGCAATATCCATTTTTCCATGCCTAATGGAACCGATTTCACTTTACACAATGCAAAGGCAAAGAACCGTCCTGACCTGGATGCCATATATAAAAAACCAAAAGACATTTCAATACCTCAATACAATTACAGGTTGGGTTTTTATTTAAACAAATCGCACAGCCGGGCAATTGAACTGAATTTTGATCATGCTAAATATATTGTTACGGATGGCCAGTTGGTTCATGTTTCCGGAACCATTGATGGCAAACCGGTTGATGGAGACAGTATTCTTAACCCGCAAACCTTTTTACATTTTGAACATACGGATGGTGCAAACTGGTTACACATAAATTATGTGCATCAACAAACAATTTTGATGACAAAAAATAAAAAACATCCCCTTATAAATTTCATCTGGAAGGCCGGCGCAGGTATTAATATCCCCAGAACAGATTTTACCTGGAGAGGCGATCGGTTCAATAATGATTTTCATGTGGCAGGATATAACATAAGTGTAGAAGCAGGTGCCCGGATTTATCCCCTGAAAAAATTCTTTTTTGAATTTACAGCCAAATCAGGTTATGTAAGATATATCAATGCATTGTCTAACAGCAATGCTCAGAAAGGTATCAGGGTAAGACATGGTTTTGGATACCTTGAATTGATCGGGTTGATTGGATATGATATCAATTTTTGATCCCTGTATTAAATATTTATCAAGCCCTGTGATCTGATGCAGGGCTTTTGTATTTTTATAAAAATATTCTGATGTACGAACACAAAAAACAAAAACTTGCCACTGTAAACGTTTACAGAAAACGTTTAAGAAAAAGTATTTTGCTTGCTTCATTCATACTGGTTGTAAGTTTGTGTATTGGCGCAACAGGATATAAAATTACCATTGCAGCATTTGACTGGTACGACAGTTTTCTGAATGCCTCCATGCTATTAAGTGGAATGGGGCCAATCATTGATTCAAAAATCACACTGACAAACACTGCGAAAGTATTTGCAACTGTTTATGCATTATTCAGTGGTATTGTTTTTTTATCTACTTTCGGTTTATTGATAGCACCTTTCGCACATCGCTTTTTTCATAAACTTCATGTAGAAGATAAATGAGTTCTTCAACTAAACATACTTTATTTGTAAAAGAAAAAGCAAGGGATCTTGGTTTTGATTATTGCGGAATTGCAAAAGCCGGTTTTTTGGAACAAGATGCAAAAAGGCTGGAAACATGGTTACATAAAGGCATGCAGGGAAATATGCAATACATGGAAAATTATTTCGACCTAAGGGTTGACCCTACAAAACTTGTTCCCGGAGCGAAATCGGTGATTACCTTGTTGCTAAATTATTATCCCGAAAATAAACAACCGGATGCGGTACCACGCATTGCAAAATATGCATATGGTGAAGATTATCATGAAGTGATCAGGGAGAAATTGAAATATTTGACAGAATTAATGAGAACAAATATTGGTGAAGTTAATGGCCGTGGATTTGTAGACAGTGCTCCGGTACTTGAAAGAACCTGGGCACAAAAAAGCGGCCTGGGCTGGATTGGCAAAAACGGCAACCTGATAAATAAACAACAAGGTTCTTATTTTTTTATTGCAACCCTGATCACCGATTTAGATTTAGATCATGATGATTTATTTGCAAAAGATTATTGCGGCACCTGTACAAAATGTATTGACTATTGTCCTACTGATGCTATTCTGCCCGGCAAAGTAATTGATGGCAGTAAATGTATTTCGTATTTCACCATTGAATTAAAAGATGCCCTGATCCCAGATAAAATGAAAGGACAATTTGAAAACTGGTTATTTGGTTGTGATATTTGCCAGGATGTTTGCCCATGGAACAGGTTTTCCAAACCCAATGCAGAAATAAAATTCAACCCCATTCCTGCAGTTTTAAATTTCAGCACAGCAGACTGGGATGAACTTACAGAAGAAAATTTTAAAATAATATTTAAAGACTCTCCTATTAAAAGGGCCAAATTTAAAGGTATTAAACGCAATCTTCAATTTATAAAACAATAATGAATAAAAACATTTCCCGTTTAGTAAATATTGCTCAAAAAGAAACTCGTTTAATCATTGGTTTAATGAGTGGTACTTCGTTGGATGGACTCGATATTGCTTTGTGCGAAATTTCCGGTTCGGGATTTTATACAAAACTCAGTGTACAAAAATTTATTACAATAAAATATGATGAAGAATTTAAAAAGGAAATAAGAGAAATATTCAGCAGGGTGAATATCAGTCTTCAAAAACTATGTTTACTGAACGAATGGATCGGCTTAAAACATGCCTCTCTGGTCAATGAATGTTTACAAAAATGGGATATCAAGAATAACAGTATTGACCTTATTGCAAGCCATGGGCAAACTATTTATCATTCACCCAAAAGCCATCACCAGCAGGAAAAATTTGGAAATGCAACTTTACAAATCGGTGATGGCGACCATATTGCTGTAACAACCGGTATTATTACTATTAGTGATTTTCGTCAAAAAAATATTGCTGCAGGTGCAGAAGGTGCCCCACTGGTTGTTTATGGTGACCAGCTCTTATTCAGCAAGAAAGGAGAAGACAGGATATTGTTGAATATCGGAGGTATTGCAAATTTCACTTACTTACCAGGCAGCCTGATATCGGAAGAAATACTGTGCACGGATGTTGGCCCGGGAAATACTTTGATGGATGCCTATATGCAGCAGCAATTTCCCGGAAAACATTATGATGAAGGATCAGCGATTGCAAAAAAGGGAACCGTTCATACTGGATTATTGAAAACACTGAAAGACAACCCCTTCTTTTCGCTGGATTTTCCAAGGACAACCGGCCCGGAATTATTTGATCTGCAATATTTGCAAAAGGCAATTGAAAAGTCAGGCGCAGCAGCGCTCTCTGTTGAAGATACTATGCGTACGCTCAATAAATTTTCTGCAGATATTATTGTGGAAGCAATATTAAAAGTGGTTGAAAAAAAAGCCTCTGTTCAATTATACTGCAGTGGTGGTGGTATTCACAATCCCTTATTGATCGGGCAAATTAAAGATCAATTGCCAAATTGTACATTGCATACAACAGAATCATTGGGTATGAACCCCGATGCCAAGGAAGCGGTTTTGTTTGCAGTTCTTGCCAATGAATGTATTTGCGGTGATCCGGGAGTTTTTGGCAATGGAACAAATAAGATACCCGCCGTTTCAATGGGAAAGATCAGTTTCCCGGGTTAATCAGATGATCCATTCTCTATTAATTCTTTCAGATTATTCAATGCCGCTTCATATCCCGGACCAGTCATTTTATCAATAAATATTCCGGAAAACTTTTCCCATGGGTACCATTTTAATTTGGTCAAAACCCGCCATTCGGCCTGTACATTATTACTGTCTTTTAATGCAGTAACGGAAATAATATTTTCTGCATCATTTTCGCCGGCACGCATCAACGTAGCTTTTAACTGATCCTTTAATTGATGGGTGATAAGCAGTTTATTCAGCTTGTTATTACTCGTCCATTCTGCAAAAGCATGTACACCGGATGATGGCTCACTGTAATGCATGGTTGTACTATCTTGCATAAAAACAGGATGCCAGTTTTTCCATTTTTTCAGGTCACTGATATTTCCAAAAACATGATCAGCACTGGCATGAATGATCACTGTCCTTACAGTCATAACCTTAGAGGGCATAAGCAGGGAAAACAGGGTAATCACTATAAATAAACCACTTATGGCCAGAATAAATCCTTTAATTAATCTCATAAATCATTCCCATTTAAATACTTTGACTGCAATGATATAAACCACAATTCCCCACAATAAAAGAATAGCAATTTCAGCCCGCACATCCCACAGGCTCTGACCTTCAAAAGCTACGTCACGCATGGCCGTATTTAAATGCGTTAAAGGCATGGCTTTTGAAATGGGCTGCAACCATTTGGGGAAATTATCAATGGAAAAAAATGTTCCTCCCATCAGAAATTGAGGCAGGGTTATCAAGTTTGCAAAAGGTGGAATGGTACTGTCATTTTTAGCCAAACCACTTACTATAAATCCAAAACCCATAAAAACGATCAACCCGATAAAACTGAGGATAAGCATTTCTACAAAAGTCTGAAATCCCTTAATCAAAGTAAAATTGAACAAATAATAACCCGCAACAATAATTACAATGGCAGTGATCATCTGAAAAATGATGCGGCTAAGCCCTTCTCCCAAAACAATATATGACCGGCTTATAGGCGTTGCAAAGAATCTTTTCAATACCAATGTATTTCTCAGATTAAAAAACATAAACGCCACCCCAAAAACTCCGGAACTCAACAGGGAAAAGCCCAATTGACCTGGAAGAATAAAATCAATGGTTTTGTATTCTCTTACTGTTTCGATATCCCTGGCATAATTAAAATCAGAAATTGCATAAGAAGGCCTGTTTGCATATTTGGTATTGCTGATCTTATTTGCTATCCCATCCAATAAGGGAACCAGTTGCGGCCATTTATCATCACTGGCATTTGAACTTTTTATTGTGTAGGAATAGGGATAGTTATTGTTATTTGTTTTTGTTATTTTCAAAACGCCGGCGATCCGGCCTTTAACAACACTGCGTTGTAATGCAGCAGTATCTTCAAAAGAAACAATTTTAATGCGGGCACTGGTTTTTATTGAATCATACAGCGCATTGCTGGTATCACTGTTATTATCAATTACCACTTTATAAACAGGAGCACTCCCCCCATTTCCTATAAAACCAAACACAATAATAAATATGAATGGAAAAATAAAACTGAATATAACAGCTGAAGGACTACGGCTGATGGCTGTAAGACTGGCTTTTGTAATAGCCAACATGGCTCTTACCTGGCTGTATTTCATCAAACTTTTTAATTTAGACGTAAAACTATTGTAAAATATTTTAAACAAGGATTTTGATATTAGTGACATTTGTCGTAAATTAAACGTCAAATGTCTTATCATGAAAAATTCAAAAAACACTACTGGCAAAGGATCTGATAAAAAAAATGAACACAAAGGGTCTTTTAAATCAGCAAAAGCAGTTCCCCAAGTAAAAGATTTCACCTATGAAGAATTTAAGAAAACCGCTGATAAAACGCCTTTTACCCAAACTGAATGGGCTGCCATTTTCCATTTAAGTGAAAGAACCTTGCAACGATATGCCAAATCGAATGGAAAATTTGCCCCTATTCATGCTGAAAGATTTCACCAGGTGCTCAATTTGCTGAATATGGGCAAAAAAGTATTTGGAAAAATTATCTATTTCTATGACTGGTTACATTCCAATCCTCCAATGGCTGATGCGGATCTTTCCATTGATTCACTTACCAGTTTTGATGGTATTCAAAAAATAAATACCCAGTTGGGAAGAATAGAACACGGAATATTAGCATGAACCTATACAGACTTTCGGCAGGCAGCCATAAATCAGACCTCAGTGGTAAGGGGAGCCAGAATATATGGAGGCAGGTGGAATTCTTCCGGGATAAATGCTGTTTATACCGCCGAAAATATTTCACTTACCATACTGGAAATTTTGGTTCATATAAAAAGTTATCAAAGGCCTCCGGATTATCATCTTGTTCATATCAGTATCCCTGATAATACCAAACCCACGATCATCCATGCGGGAAAACTTAAAAATAACTGGAAGGATGACCTTACTTATACACAATTTATTGGAGATGAATTTTTAAAATCCCGTCAATCCTTAATTTTGAAAGTTCCTTCGGTTATTGTAGATATGGAAAATAATTATATCCTGAATCCTGCTCATACCGATGCATCAAAAATAAAAATTATTTCAACCAGCCTTTTTGAATTTGACAAACGACTTTACCTCAACAAAGAATAAAATTTACCTGCTGCTTGGAAGCAATATTGGCAACAGTGAAAAACAGATCAAAAATGCCATTTCAAATATTGAAAAAAAAATGGGCAGGGTAATTCGTTCTTCTGGTTTATATAAAACTGCGGCTTGGGGTAAAACGGATCAACCCGATTTTTTAAACCAGGTTATTATTGCTGAGACAAACTTATCCCCATCATTGGCCATGCAGGTAATACTTGATATTGAAGAAAAAATGGGCCGGGTGAGAACAGAAAAAAATGCTCCCCGTATCATAGATATTGACATATTATATTATAACAAATCAGTTATTGCTGAAATAAATCTTGTCATTCCGCATCCTGCATTACAATCCAGAAAATTTGTTCTGGTGCCACTCAATGAACTTTCACCCAATTTTATTCATCCGGTCTTAAAGAAGACCAATCATCAATTGCTATTAAAATGCCGGGATAAACTGCAAGTGAAAAAAAATGGTTGCCCTTAAAAATGATTCCGTTTATTTTGCATTTTATTGCCCCGAAAAACAGCACGTCAAAACATGAAATATAATTTTGTAACAATAGAAGGGAATATAGGTGCAGGCAAAACAACGCTGGCTCAATTATTAAGTAATCACTACAAGTCGAAACTTATCCTGGAAGAATTCGCAGAAAACCCCTTTCTGCCTAAATTTTATGAAAAGCCCGATCAATACGCTTTTCCATTGGAATTATTTTTCATGGCTGAACGATATAAACAACTAAAGGATCTATTACAGACTAAAGACATGTTTCGCACTGTCACCATCTCTGATTACCTGTTTACCAAATGCCTTTTGTTTGCCAAAGTAAATTTACCAGAGGAAGAATTCAGATTATACCAAAAATTATTTGAAATCATTAACCCCCAAATCTTACAACCCGAAATTCTGATATATCTGCACACTCCTGTAAACAAATTACAGGAAAATATAAAAAAACGCAATCGCTCCTATGAACAATCTATCCCCAATGATTACTTGTTTTCTTTACAGGAAACCTATACTGCATATATAAAGCAGCATAATATAAAAACACTTTTCGTGGATGCAAGTAATGCAGATTTCATAGGAAATGAAAAACATTTAAATACCATCATAAATGCACTGGATAAAGAATATGATGAAGGACAACATTATATCAGTCTTCCTTAGAATTAAAGACGAAGAAAATGAAATTATCATAAAATCAATTTGAAAGTATTTGTCTCTACAAACATATAAAAACCCATACGCAGCATTTAAGATAAAAGAATTTAAATACTTTATTGCAGGCAGGTGTATATATATCATGGGGATAAGAATGACAGGAACTGTAATAGGCTGGTGGATCTATTTATTAACCAACAGTAAACTTGCACTGGGTTTTGTTGGTTTGGCCGAAGTGATCCCTGCATTATCACTTGCATTGTATGCTGGGCATCATATTGATAAAAATGAAAAACGTCGTTTACTACTCCGTTGTATTTTTCTTTATCTTGGTTGTGTAATTCTGCTGATCATTTTATCTGCTAACTATACAGCTACCCAACTGCATCACTGGACCATTGCCGTTTTGATTTGTTCAGTCATCGGAATTACCGGTGCAATACGGGCATTTTCGGGGCCCACTTTTTCTGCAATGATCTCTCAGATCGTACCAAAAGAAATTTTATCCAGTGCAGCATCCATCAGTTCTGCTACTTGGTTAGTAGCTTCCATTTTCGGGCATGCTTCAGCTGGTTTCCTGATTGCATTCATTGGAATAAATAAAAGCTTTTATGTAATACTCTTTATGGTAGCAGGTGGTTATCTGATGCTGCGCAAACTTTCTGTAAAACCTGTGTTGGTTTCTACTACTACAAAAACCTGGCAAAGTGTAAAAGAAGGTTTGAGTTATGTTTTTAAAACAAAAGAAATTTTAGGCGCTTTGTCGCTTGATCTTTTTGCCGTTTTATTTGGAGGCGCTGTTGCATTGATCCCTGTTTTTGCCAAAGACATTTTACACATCTCTCCCATTGGGTTTGGCTGGCTGAATGCCGCTACAGATATAGGTTCTATCATAACCGTAACCATACTTACTATCCGGCCGCTGCAGGGGAAACAAGGACGCATATTATTATATGCAGTTGCTGGTTTTGGATTGTGTATCATTCTTTTTGCCGTGTCTAAATTATTCTGGTTATCCTTTGCTGCTTTGCTTTTAAGCGGTTGCATGGATGGCGTAAGTGTGATCATCCGCAGTACTATTTTGCAATTGAAAACACCTGATGCATTAAGGGGAAGGGTTATGTCTGTAAACAGTATGTTCATCAATTCTTCCAATGAACTCGGGCAGTTTGAAAGTGGTGTTGCCGCAAAATTGATGGGTACTGTAACTTCTGTTATTTTTGGAGGTTGCATGACAATTGCGGTGGTTTTTGCTACCTGGTTCAAAGCTCCTTCATTGAAAAAAATGGAATACTGATCTACAATTACTCTCTGAACTTCCATTCGGAATAAACAATATTTTTCCGTAAATTACTGATCTACAAAAAACGGATCTATGTATCGCAGAAAATTCATTCGCAATACCGGGCTCACACTGGCCAGTCTGGTATTTTTAAATAAAAAAACACTTGCCGCATTTTTAAATGATCCTTCATGGAAAATAAAAATGCTTACAAATGATATCGGTGTTTTTTCTGAAAAGGGTGGTACCATTTTATTTATGTTGAATAAAGAAGGTACCATAATTGTGGATACACAGTTCCCCGATTCTGCCGTTCATTTGATCGATGAAATAAAAACGAGGACTGAAAATCCCTATCGCCTGCTTGTTAATACACATCATCATGGCGATCATACCGCAGGAAATATCGCTTTTAAAACCCTGGTTCCACATATCCTTGCACACGAAAACAGCAAAACAAATCAACAAAATGCCGCAATAAAACAAAAAACGGAGGACAAACAATTATATCCTGACCTTTTATATTCTGACAGTTGGTGTGAAAAAATAGGAAATGAAAAATTGTGTCTGCATTATTTTGGTGCCGGTCATACAAATGGCGACAGCCTGGTACAATTTCAGGATTCCAATATTGTGCATATGGGTGATCTTGTTTTTAACAGGCGCCATCCATACATAGATAAATCTGCGGGAGCTGATATCACTAACTGGATAAAAGTATTGGAAAAAGCTACCAGCACGTTCGACAAAAAAACACAGTTTGTCTGCGGACATGCGGGAGAAGGCTATGGCATTACTTTACAAACAGATGACCTGGGCCGATTTGCTGATTACCTTTCCAATCTTTTAATTTATGTATCCGGTGAAATAAAGTCGGGTAAAACAAAAGAAGAAATTCTAAAATCAACAGAAATCCCCGGATCTCCTGAGTGGAAAGGGGGTGGAATAGAACGCCCGTTGACTGCGGCTTACCAGGAATTGACAGCTGGCTGATGCTTATTTTTCTGCAGCAATTAATTTTTCCAGCACAAAATAGGTAATAGGACAAAATGTAGAATTCTTTATTGTGATAGAAGGCCTTTTCAGAATTACATCCTCATCTGTGTAAGGGAAACGGGCACAATCTGAAGGCCTTACCTCATAAATACTGCAATAATTATCTGATCCCAAAAAAGGGCATGGTTTTGATTTCACCACATAATCACCTTCGTTATCCAATAAAAGATATTTATCAATAAAATCGCCTTCCTTCATTTTCAAATGCTTAGAAATCCTTTTAAGGTCGGGTGTTTTGAAACGGGGAGAATAGTTTTTGCAACAAGCCGCACAATTGAGACAATCGATCTTATTAAAAGCCTCTTCATGCAGATCGGGCAATTGTTTCAATACCTTATTCTTATTGGGTCTTTGCAGGAATTGCTTGTATTTTTTTTGATTATCCGCTGATTTTTTTTCCCAGTTTTCGAGGATCTCGTCGATCATTTAAAATAAGATGATAAAAAGGTTATAATAAAAAATTTCCACACACAAAACTAACAAAACTATTGAGTACTGAAATATTAAAGGGTTACCGTAAATTTGCGCCAAATTATTTATGGTAACATTTTCAGCGTTTTCAGCGTTTTCAGCATTGCTCCATATAGCTGTAACTGTATAAGTGAGTGACGCAACCCTGCCTGACTGCGTGAGACAGACAGGGATGCTGATAAATGTGATAAAGCCGGTAAAACAAAAAACATATGAATCTTTTTGAGGAACAACATCATGAATTTGCCAGCAGGCATATTGGAACCAATAATGAAACTGACACAAATGAAATGCTGAAAACGATCGGCGTTGCAACTGTTGATGAGTTGATCAATAAAACAGTGCCGGCGTCTATCCATTTAAAAAAACCATTGAGCCTTCCGAAAGCCCAGAGCGAATTTGAGTACCTGGCGGAATTAAAAAAGATCGCTTCAAAGAATAAAGTTTTTAAAACGTATATCGGACAGGGGTATTACAATACCATTACCCCGAGTGTAATATTGAGGAATATTTTTGAAAACCCCGGATGGTATACACAGTACACTCCCTACCAGGCAGAAATATCACAGGGCCGGCTGGAGAGCCTGTTGAATTATCAGACCATGGTTTGTGATCTCACCGGGCTGGAGCTTACCAATGCCAGTTTACTGGATGAAGCTACCGCTGCGGCAGAAGCGATGGCCATGTTGTTTCATCACAAAAACAAAACGGATGAAATAACTACTGCTAAATTCTTTGTTGATACCAATATTTTTGAACAAACGAAATCGGTTTTATTGACAAGGGCATTGCCCATCGGCATTGAACTTGTTCACGGTGATTATAGATCTGTTGTATTGGATGACTCTTATTTCGGGGCAATTGTTCAATACCCAAACAGCAATGGCACAGTTGAAGATTACCGCGAATTTATCGGTAAAGTGCATGCTGTGCAGGCTTATGTGATTCTGGCTACAGACCTCATGGCGCTTACCTTATTAACTTCTCCGGGTGAATTGGGTGCAGATGTTGCCATTGGATCTGCACAAAGGTTTGGAGTACCATTGGGATATGGCGGACCACATGCTGCTTTTTTTGCAAGCAGGGATGAATTTAAACGCGGAATACCTGGACGTATCATTGGTGTAAGTATTGATGCGCAAAATAACCGGGCATTGCGCATGGCATTACAAACCAGGGAGCAACATATTAAAAGGGAAAAAGCCACTTCAAACATTTGTACAGCCCAGGCCTTACTGGCAAATATGGCTGCGATGTATGCCGTTTACCACGGACCTACAGGTTTGAAAAAAATTGCGCAAAGAATCCATATTGTAACAGCTGCCATTGCTGCTGCGTTTGAAAAAGCCGGTATTAAAGTGTTGAAAGGGAATTTCTTTGACAGTCTTTGTTTTGAAGTTTCAAATGTTGAAAAATTTAAAACTATTGCCGAAAAGCTCCGATCAAATTTCCATTATCATCCAAACGGAACCGTTGGTTTATCCATCGATGAAGTTGCCTCAAATGATATTATTGAAACAGAAAAAAATCTGATCGCAATTTTCAAACAGGCAGAATCAAAAGATCTTTCCTTTGTGTATGCATTGCCGGATGAACTAACCGGCAAATGGAAAGATTTGAAAAGAACTTCCGCTTATTTAATGCATCCGGTATTCAATACCCACCACAGCGAAAGTCAAATGATGCGTTATATCAAATCACTGGAGAATAAGGACCTGAGTTTAAATACATCGATGATATCACTAGGATCATGTACGATGAAATTAAATGCAGCTACCGAACTTATACCCGTTAGCTGGCCTGAATTTTCTGCCATTCATCCGTTTACACCTGCATCTCAAACCAAAGGATATCAGACTATCATTTCCCGTTTAGAAGGTTATTTAAGTAAGATCACCGGTTTTACGGCCTGTTCATTACAGCCTAACAGTGGAGCACAGGGGGAATATGCCGGTTTACTTACCATCAGGGCATATCATGCCGACAGGAATGAGAGCCACAGGAACATCGTGTTGATACCTATTTCGGCACATGGAACCAATCCGGCCAGTGCGATCATGGCAGGAATGAAAGTAGTGGTTGTAAAAAGCGATGCTGACGGGCATGTTGACCTGGCCGATTTCAAAATAAAAATTGCAGAACACAAAGACAATCTTGCCGGCTTAATGGTTACGTATCCAAGTACACATGGTGTATTTGAAGAAGAAATAAAAAAAATATGTAAACTGATCCATGAAAACGGCGGTTTGGTTTATATGGATGGAGCAAATATGAATGCACAGGTTGGATTAACCAGTCCGGGAATGATTGGTGCGGATGTATGTCATTTGAATTTACATAAAACATTTGCAATTCCACATGGCGGCGGCGGGCCGGGAGTTGGCCCTATTTGTGTAAACAATAAATTAAAACCTTATTTGCCCGGGCATAATATCAAGGATACGCTTAAATTACCCGGATCTGCGACTACGGCTGTATCAGCTGCTCCTTATGGAAGTGCCAGTATCTTACTTATCAGCTATGCTTATATCAGGATGCTGGGAGCCAAGGGTGTAAAAAAATCAACTGAATATGCGATCCTGAATGCCAATTACATGAAAGCCCGGTTGGAAAAATTTTATAAAATTTTGTATACCGGTTCCAATGGATATTGTGCACACGAGTTTATTGTAGAGCTAAGGCCTTTTAAGATTTCGGCAGGTATTGAGGCAGAAGATGTAGCCAAGAGATTGATGGATTATGGTTTTCATGCACCCACAATGAGTTTCCCTGTTCCCGGAACCATTATGATAGAACCAACTGAAAGTGAAGACAAGGCGGAATTAGACCGTTTTTGCGAAGCCCTGATTGGTATTTACTATGAGATCAAAGCTGTGGAAGAAGGCAAAGCCGATAAATCTGACAATGTTTTAAAGAATGCACCACATACACAGGCAGTTATTTGTTCAGATGAATGGAGCCATGCTTATACCAGACAGGAAGCGGCATTCCCTTTAGCTTATACAATGAAAAATAAATTCTGGCCATCAATAGCCCGGATAAACAATACGTTTGGCGACAGGAACCTGATTTGCACCTGTGAACCTACCAGTAGTTTTGCAGAAAATGCTTAAATAATAGTCAAAAAAAAGTTCAGCATATGCTGAACTTTTTTTTATGATCTGGCAATTATTATTGCTCTTTTGCCATTGTAAGTTTTGTAAATTCCGATCCGCTGAATATTTTCGATAATTTACTGTCATTTGTTTTTTTCCACTCCGGTATTTTTACTTCTGAAACTATTCTCCAGAAATTCTTAGACTTCAAATCTTCATAATCATTTGATTTTACGAAGATACCAATCATGGTATTCCTTTTTTTGAACTCAATTTTTACCGCTTTCTTTTCCAAGTGTGCAGGTTCTAAAAATTTAGTAATCATGTCATTTATCATGTGCAAATTTCTTGCAAATGTAATGAAATAAAGGGTTATATAAGGATTTAGTTTTCCACTAATACACATTTGCCTGAAAATCAAAACCTACATGCGGTAACAAAAAGCATTGATATTCATCCCTGCACCAACTGATGCAAATAAAATAAGGTCACCGGTCTTCAATGAATGCTTGTCCATTTTATTTTTAACAACCAGGTCAAAAAGTGTAGGAACAGTTGCTACAGAACTGTTCCCCAACATATGTATGCTCATGGGCATTATCCCTTCTGGGATAATCTCGATATCATATAATTTATACATTGCTTTAATAATGCTTTCGTCCATTTTTTCATTTGCCTGGTGAAGAAATACCTTTTTCAGGTCGTGGATATCAACATTTGCTTTATCCAAACAATCTTTCATTGCCATCGGTACGTATTTCAAAGCATATTCATATACTTTTCTGCCTTTCATTTTAATATACCTGATTCCTGGATCTGCATCGGGGTGAAAAGATTTACCAAAATGGAGATAATCTACTTCATCAATGCAATGGGCTAAGACAGCCGTTGACAAAATACCCGCTTTATTGTCTGCAGAATCAATAGCTTCTAATATGCAGGCTCCTGCCCCGTCTGAAAATATCATACTATCTCTATCATACTCATCTAACACGCGGGAAAGTGTTTCAGTGCCAATGATCAGACATTTTTTTGCAACTAATGCCTTAAAATACGCATCCGCCTGAATAACTCCCTGTATCCAGCCGGGGCAACCAAATAGAATATCATATGGAATACAAGAGGGATTTTTAATTTTCAATGCGTGTTTTACTCTGGAAGCCAATGCAGGTAAGACGTCTGTTTGAATAGTATGCTTGATCACATTGCCAAAATTATGAGCCACGATGATCTGGTCGATGGTTTCAGGGTCACAACCGGCCTCTTTAATAGCAATTTCTGCAGCAATTACTGCCATTCCAGATGCATTCATACCTTCCTCTGCATATCTTCTTTCCGCTATTCCGGTTATCTGTTTGAATTTTTCAACGACAATTTCCGGGTCTGTTTTAATGGAAATTCCGTCTTCCCCATAAAAACTATGCATTGTAAAATCTTTATTTGTTTTTATAATGGGTGGAATATAGCTGCCAGTACCTGTAATAACTGATTTTCTGGAATTCATTAAAATCTATTTTAAAATTTACTAATTAGATTGGTAATACTGTATTTTAAATATAATAAAAAAATAAATCAACATTTGTTAATAC
>JBBKWV010000080.1:0-32963 GCA_037969135.1 Ferruginibacter sp. | reverse complement strand
ATATAGTAATAATATTTACAAATTTTGTTAAGAAACAAAATATTTTTTATTGCTACTGATTAGCAATAAGTTACAATTACGCTTTATTATTCAAATACACTTTCTCTTTCATTCCACTTTCCATACTCCGCAAGGTTGTTTCATTATAGAGAAATGCTCCGCAGCTAAAAAATAAATCCAAAAGCCGCTAACACTCGTACCAAACCTGCGTTTACATAATGCAATACATTATAGGAAAACAAATATTCTTTCTATAATGGCTATCGCCAGTTTGATTGCCCTCTGTTGTATAGATAACTAAATTAGAGGCACAGCAGTTTAAGTGGTACTTTTGCGGCATGACAACGGAAGATACAATCATAGACAACATATTGGATAAGCTGCAGTTCAAAACTTTGAACCCAATGCAGCAGGAAGCGATCAAAGCCATCACAGAAAATGATGAACTTATATTATTATCGGCTACAGGCTCGGGTAAAACAGTTGCATTTTTAATTCCTATGCTCCAGGCGCTGGATCCGGAAGTAAAACTGGTCCAATCACTGATCCTGGTTCCATCCAGAGAACTTGCCCTGCAAATTGAATCCGTATTAAAGAAAATTCAAACCGGTTATAAGATCACCAGTTGCTATGGCGGTCATAAAAGAGAAATTGAAGAAAATAACCTTGTTCAGCCACCTGCGATCATTATTGGAACAGCCGGTCGCATGGCCGATCATATTCGCAGAAAAAATATTGATCTCACTGCCATTCGCTTCCTGGTACTCGATGAATTTGACAAAAGCCTGGAACTGGGATTTTTAGAAGAAATGGAATTCATCATCCAATCAATTCCGGATGTAAAAAAACGCATGCTTACTTCGGCAACTTATGCTGTGGATATTCCGGCGTTTGTGAAAATGAAAAACCCGGTGAACCTCAATTTCCTGCATGCCGAATCTGCCAAACCCGATACGCTTACTATCAAAACCATTCATTCGCCCGACAATGATAAACTGGAGACACTTTTGAAACTGGTTTGTTATTTAAAAAATACCTCTACCATCATATTCTGCAACCACCGCGAATCTGTGGAACGTACCAGTAATTATTTATCGGATAAAGGTATTGTCAATGTTTTTTATCATGGTGGTATGGAACAACAGGAACGGGAAGTTGCACTGGTGAAATTTAAAAATACCAGTTCAGATATACTTGTAACAACTGACCTGGCAAGTCGTGGACTGGACATTGCCAATATCCGCAGCATTGTACATTATCACCTGCCGGCAAATGAAGATGCTTTTATTCACCGAAACGGGCGTACCGCCAGGATGGATGCTACCGGAAACGTGTATGTTATCATAAATCCCGAAGAAGAAATACCTGCATACATTAATAATGTGTCAGAAAATCTTACATTAAACGATGAATTGCCTTTACCGGAAAAACCAAAATGGAGCACACTGTTCATTGCTGCCGGTAAAAAAGACAAGATCAATAAAATTGATATTGTTGGTTTTTTATCCAACAGGGGAAATCTTAAAAAAGATGAGATCGGTTTGATAGATGTTAAGGATTTCTCTTCCTTTGCTGCGATCCGTAAATCAAAGATCGGAAACGTGATCGAACTGATAAAGGATGAAAAAATTAAAAATAAAAAAGTAAAGATGGCCGTTGCAAAATAGTTGTTCTTTAAAATTGAGAACAATATTACATGTCCGGTCCACGCATCATGCGCATATTTCCACCTCCCGGAGGCGGCATCATTTGGTTTTGAGATTGCCCGGTAAATTTATTAAGCCGGTAAACCAGGCTCAGCATAAAATAACGGCCAAGCCTGTTCGACCTTGTGTCTGTAATTGCACTTCCCGTTACTGATCTGTTTACATTGGTATTCTCGTTAAGCATATCGAATGCCTGTAACTTAACAGCTGCGTTTTGTTTTTTGAAAAAAGATTTTTCTAAAGTGGCATTTATGATCAGCGGATCTGAATTCACATTCCCCGCATAACCCGAATTTATGGACTTATCCAAGTCGTAACTGAACTTGAAATTCTTTGGAAAAAATAAGCGGGATGAATGTGACAATGTCCATGCAGTTGCATTGGAATTGGCCTGTTTCTGCAATGAATACTTTGAGCTGTTAAGACTGTAATTCACTCCTACCGTAGTTTCCAGCCATTTTTTAATCTTGATATCTGTTGCAAATCTTTGTCCAAATAACCAGTTGGTTCCTTTATTTTTTTCTGCATTTACAAAAGAAATATTGTTGTTGTATGTGATATTCCCTCCGACATTAAAAACATACTTTCTGTTCTGAATTGGTTTTGAATAATTGTAAAATCCAAATGCTGTGTAAAATCCGTCACTGTTCAGGTATTGGGTTTCCTGGATCCCAAAACTGCGATTGATAACATTATTTACGATCTTATCTTTTGTAAAAGAAAAGGAGATATTGCCAAAAAATACATTCCCGGAAATAAAATCAAAATTATTATATCGCATACTCAGCGTATTGGTAAACTCCGGTTTTAAATTCGGATTTCCAACAGTTATATACTGAGGATTTGAATAATCATATACCGGCTGTAACTGACTGTAACCAGGTTGATTGGTACTTCCGTTGTAATTGATATTGAAAGACCTGCTGCGGGAAAAATTATAGGCAAACCGGATTACCGGATAATAATTTACCAGGTTTTGTTTATACGCATATTTTCCGGTAACAGAATTGCTTTCAATAGTAGCCGGCTGAACAGCAAACCCAACCGTATAGTTGTATTTTTTCTGATTGGTTCTGTAATTCAAGCCAAACCTGTTTGTGATATATACATTATCATAGATATTGCTCAGGGTATCTACAAAAGTTTGTTTTGCCGTTAAGGGGTTAACGTCAAATGTTTCTTTGTCGTTGCCTGTAAACTGGTTATTGTATGCATAGTTGAATTCTACACTTCTTTTTTTATCGATTGGTTCAATATAGGAAACCTTCAGACCATAGTTGTGATTGCTGTTATCCTGAATAATATGCTGGTAAAGGTTTGTATCGATAATTGTTCCATTTTGCAGGTAATAAGTACTTAAATTTTCATAATCGTTTGCCGCATCGACTGATGATTTTCCGGCACTTAGATTTACCGACATGGTTCTTCCTCTTTTCTGAAAACGGTGATTGAATAACAGGTTTGCATTCAGATTGGGTGTTGTTGAATTGCTTTGCTGGTTTGTTGTTCCTTCATTATTCTTTATTCCGTTATTGCCCAAAAATAAAAAATCAGAAACATTATCCGTAGTTGATCTGTTATAGGAAAACGAAGGAGTGAATTTTAAATAATTGAAAGAATCAATTTTGTATTCCAGGTTAAAGGAAAAACGATGATTGTTATTTACCGTAAAATCGTTTGAATTCTGGATATTGGTATTGCTGCTGTTTTGAAAAATATTCTGCTGGGTAGAATTTGTAACAGTACTTGTTCCCCTGTTTGAAAAACTATAACTTCCGTATGCAGAAATTTTTGGCCCCCACTCGTCTCGGTAATTCAATCCGAGGGATTTAGTTGTTGCGATTCCATTGTTATTACCAAAATTCCCCAGGGCTGAGGCCACTCCCCCTCCTCCACTTCCGATTCCCATACCCCGAACCATACTCACAACCATTTTTCCAACTGCACCTCCGCCCATTGAACCGAAATTAAAAGTACTGGCATTGGTATTGTTCAGATTGCCTAAAAGAGAGATCTGCTGGTTGTTGTTGAACTTATTCACTGAAACTGAGCCAAGGTAACGTTCATCCGTACCAGCACCGGCAGTGACATTTCCAAAATACCCTTTGTTCTTATCTTTCTTTAACTGGATATTCATTGTTTTGGAAGGATCGCCATCTTTTACGCCGGTAAAAGCTGATTGATCACCATAATCATCAATGATCTGAATCTTGTCAACCATATCAGCATTTATTTCCCTGGTGGCTGTTGTAACATCACCGTTAAAAAATTCTTTACCGTTTACTTTCACTTTTGTCACCTGCTTTCCCTGTGCAGTTACGGTGCCATCCTTATCAACCTGAACACCCGGTAATTTTTTCAACACTTCTTCTACATTATCATTCTTGCGATACATGGTACTGTCTATCAGGTAGGAAACCGTATCTTCTTTTATCTGTACTTTGTTTGATTCCAGCGTAATTTCTTCCAGTGTTTTTTCGCCCGGCAAAAGCTGTATATCCGGTATCAGCTGTTCACCGGATGCTCTGCTAAAATCCAAGTCCCTTTTTACCGTTTTATAGCCGATATATGAAACCCTGAGCTCCTTGATTCCGGGTTCTGCTTTTGAGAATACAAATGCTCCTTTATCATTACTTACTGTTCTGAGTGTATCCTTACCGGCTTTATTATACAGCAATATATATGCATTAGACATGACTTTACCATCAGCATCAACCACACGTCCACGTATACTGATATTGGTTTGTGCATAGGCAGTTGTTAGCATAAAAAGAATGGCAACAAGTGTGTAGCAAATTTTCATTCGGGCATTTTTCTGTAAAATCACTGGTTTATATATTAAAATTTATCTACGAAAGTAACTCATACATCTAATACAGATATACCATTCATCCATTTAAACTGCAGGGAGGTTAATTATTTTGAAACTATGGATGAATGAAGTGATCAATGATTCAAAATTTGCCCCTTCATTAAAAAGGAATCCATGTTTTACCGGAAGCACATAAATGGGGTAAGCAGAAAGTTCATTTATATATTTATGCAGCCTGACTGCATCTTTTTCAGTAGTAAGCATTATTTTATTCTTTGAGTCCAGTTTTTCAAAATTCCTTTTAATTTCATAAAGATCATCAATGGAAAAAATGTGATGATCGGGATACTTATTCATATCAAACGAATGCACTTTGCTGGATAGATAATCCTTAATGGGATTTGGATTGGCAATTCCGCAAATTAATAATACATCGGTTTCTGCTGTAATCTTAAAAGTCTTTTTATTAAAAAGATGATAAGGATCGGTATATTTCATTTCTGTAAAAAAAACATGTTGCTTTTGTAAGGGTTGTATTTCAGTGACCAATTCATTTTTATCTTCAATCGATAAACCCGGTTTACATTTTGTAACAATAATAATCTCCGCTCTTTTATTACTGGATTTTACATCTCTCAGATCCCCCGCGGGCATCATCAGGTCGCGGGTATATAAATTCATATAATCGGTTAGCAAAATATTCAACCCTGCTTTTACAGATCTGTGCTGGAATGCATCATCCAGAATGATGACTTCTGTATCGGGCTTTTCATGCAGAATTAGAGGTATCGCTACAAGCCTTTCTTCGCCTACAGCTACTGTTATATCCGGGAATTTCAAATGAAACTGCATGGGCTCATCCCCGATATCAATGGCAGTTGTATTTTCACCGGCAATGGTAAATCCTTTTGTTTTTCTTTTATATCCACGGCTTAATGTGGCCGTTTTAAATTTATCCCTCAGCATTTCGACCAAATATTCAGTCATAGGTGTTTTCCCGGTACCACCAACAGCTAGGTTTCCAACACAGATCACCGGAAAATTAAAGGAGGCTGATTTTAATATATTTTTATCAAAAAGAAAATTTCTGAAGCGGATAATAATGCTGTAAATAAAAGCAAGTGGAAAAAGAAGGTATCTGAAACTTTTAAGCAATTTTTTTTATTTAGAAATGAAATGTTTTAAAAGGGGTTATACAATAATCCAGTTTTATGTCATGCTCTTTGATGTCAGCTATTTCCGGAACGGGTTCAAAAAAACTGAATCCTATTTTAATAACGTCTTTGCGGCATTCTTTTAAAAATCTGTCATAATATCCTTTTCCGTAACCTACCCTGTAGCCCTTATGATCAAAACACAGAAGCGGAACCAGGATAATATCCAATTCTTCCGGTAAAATAATCAATCCATCCACTGGTTCATCGATACCGAATTTATTGGTATTAAATTCAGTTTGCCCGTTCACCTGTACACAGTACATTTTATCTTCCCCTGTATTGATAACCGGGTAAAATAATGATTGTGCCGGATTCTTGAAAAAACAATAATCGGTGATAAGCCGGGGTTCAAATTCATTATACTTATCAATCGATGCAAAAGTCATGATATTTGGTCGTATTTCAATATCCAGTTGCTGAAACCGGATCAATATCAGATCCTCCAGCTTATTTTTTTCTGCAGCCCTTAAATTAATCCGTTTTTCTTTATAAATTTTTCGCAGATCTTTTTTTATCATTAATTTCTGCATTTATTATTTCATGATAAAGATAGAAAATATCGTGCCCCCGTAATTGCGCTCTGTTCGAAAATGGTCTGTTTTCTTATAATCATTGCGGGCAGTATGTTCCAGAACAAACCAACCTCCGGGATTTAATAATTTTTTTTCAAAGACCAGCCTGGGTAGATCATCAATAATTGTCAAAGAATAAGGCGGACCTGCAAAAATAAAATCAAAAGTTTCATTACAGTGATCAATATATCTGAACACATCTGATTTTATCACTTTAAAATTTTCATAGTTCAGTAATGCTCCGGTTTTTTTAATAAAATCGTACATATTATTGTCTTTTTCAACAATGGTAAGATCTTCCACTCCCCTGCTGGCCAGTTCAAAACTGATACAACCTGTGCCTCCAAAAAGATCCAGTGTTTTCAGGTCTTCGATTTCAAAATTGTTCTGTATGATATTAAACAACCCTTCTTTGGCAATATCTGTAGTTGGCCGTGTATAGGGCATTTTTGCCGGAGGAGAAATCTTTCTGCCGCCATGTATCCCACTTATGATACGCATGATATTAACCAGGTTAGGTGACTGAAAAAATGAGCAGGGTATAATTTTATTCTTTCATGTAATTCAATGCCGGCGCCGGGTTCATTCAATTTGATGTTTAAAAAATATTTGTAAATTTCTTCGTAGAGTTTAGATTTCTCATCAATCATACCACTTAAAATCAGCTTTAATTCAACAGGGTTAATATTATATTGACTGCAACAGTTCAATAAATGGTATGCAGCATCAACTGGTGTATTGTAGTGAAATTGATTTACCATTTGAACCAGATCATCTTTAAATAAAATGATCTTTAACCTGTTATGGAAAAATATCCCAATTAACTGAATTGTATCAGTTGTATCCATTTGTAATTGCAAACTGCTGGTATGGTGTACAGAAGCCAAAGGGAATTGTTTTGTTATGGCAGCCCTTAGTTTATTGTTTACCGCATACATGTTTACAATTTGGCGGCTCTTAATTGGTTCTGTATTGATGGTACAATCTTCATCCGTTGCAAAAACCATATTCAACATTGATTCTGCTGTTGCATGTAAATAATATGCTTCCGGTACCAATAATGATTCTTTAAAATCATAACAGATATTAATACTTGTATAGGATTCTTTGAAAATTGTATTTGTATGGAATATATTTTCAACTTCAGCAGCCATTTCAGCAGCTATGATCTTATCTGAAAAATCATAAACAACAATCCCTTTTATAATATCTGGTCCTTTGGAATACCATGTAAATGAAATCCCATTGTCACCGGCTTCCACCAGCAAATGCAAAGGTTCATTATCAACTCTTTCCGGTAATATGTAAAATGATGTTTTCAAAAAAATTATTTAGGCTGACAAAATAAGATAATTTTGCTGACTTTATGGAAAGTGCAAATGTAATAAATGATTTAAAGGTAAGTGTAAACAACAGGCAAATCCTCTCAATTGCCTTGCCCATCACACTTGCAATTCTGATACCGCAGATAAATATGCTCACAAACAGTATATTTTTAGGGCGCCTCAGTAATGAGGCGCTTGGTAATGCGGGGATTACGGGTGTATTTTACCTCATATTCGCTGTGGCAGGAAACGGGCTAAACAATGCCCTTCAAACCGTTTTTTCAAAATATGCAGGTAGCGGGGAAACCAATTTATTTAAAATAATTTTAACCCAGGGTATACGGATATGTATCCAGGTTTCAATAGTCTGCATATTATTTACATGGCTTATTGCTCCATTTGTTATGAAAGCTGTTGCAAATGAAGCATCCTATCCCCAGGAAATGAATTTTTTGAATATCCGCATCATTGGTTTACCGTTTTTATTTCTTTTTCAAATGGGTAATGCATTTTTAGTGGCCTCACTTAACAGCCGTTATCTCCTGCTTGGATTTATCACTGAAGCCTTTATTAATATCCTTTTTGATTACCTGCTCATTTTTGGTAAATGGGGATTTCCGCAAATGGGTTTTAACGGTGCTGCTGTTGCTTCTGTAATTGCGGAATTTTCAGGAATGATCGTAGTTTTTATCGTTCTTATCAAAACAGGATTAAAATCAAAGTACCAGTTGTTGGAGCATTTTAAGTACGACAAAAAAATCAGCAAAGAAATATTTTTAGTTTCCGTACCGCTGGTTTTGCAATATGTATTGAGTGTTACTACCTGGCTGGTATTTTTTCTGCTGATCGAATCAAAGGGTATGCAGGCAAAATCAATCAGCAATGTCATTAGAAATGTTTATGGCATTGTGGGTGTTTTTGTTTGGTCGTTTTCGAGTACCTGCAGTGCAATGGTGAGCAACCTCATAGGACAAGGCCGTGAAGACAAAGTGCTGGAATTAATAAAGCGCATCACCTACTGGGGGCTGGGACTTTGTGCATTCATGTGTGTTTTATTAAACATTTTTCCGGAAAAATTTTTCCAGCTCTTTGGACAGGATACTGCTTTTGTTGAAGCATCTATTCCGGTTGTAAGGGTTATATCTGTTGGTATGCTGTTTATGAGTATCGCCAATGTATGGCTCAATGGGGTAACAGGAACAGGTAAGACAAAAGTAAATCTGAAGATAGAGATCATTGCCATTGTCCTCTATCTGATCTATACCTGGATATTCATGAAAGTACATTATATCTCTCTTGCCGTGGCCTGGAGTAATGAATTTATATACTGGTCATCCATTTTTATCATGGCATTTTTCTATATGAAAAGTAACAAATGGAAAACTATAAATGAACCAGTTCAAAGCGGAAAATAAATTCCCACACATACTATTTTGCGTTCCATTTGTTATTTGTAAAATTAATATCCGGGAATACTTTATCAGGATCAATGGTTACTGATCTTAGTTTTTCAGTAACAGGTATCCTTACTTTAAAAACGGATGTATTGTTCCAAATTTCAACGGGCAATGACATTCTGCCTTTTTTGCCCGAGTTGGTTTCATAACTCAGGATAACAGGCATGGCCATTTGTTCATTGTTTGCAATGACAACGATTGGCCCGTTACCGGGAATATCATTATCATATTCAACTCCGGTAATAGATTGGTCGAACTTATAGTTTTCCAGAAACCAGCCACGCCAGAACCAGCCAAGGTCTTCGCCGGAAACATTTTCCATGCTGCGGAAAAAATCCCAGGGTGTAGGATGCTTGAACGCCCACCGGTTTATATACGTTTTAAATGCATAATCAAATCTATCGGGACCTAAAATATATGATCTCAATAACTCCAATGCATAACCGGGTTTAAAATAAAGTGATGAACCAATATTGCTTTCGGAAAGAGCATCGGGAATATTCAGGATACTTTCCGATTCATCACCGAACATATAGGGTATCATCAGTTCTTTTGAAATCTCCGGATTGTCATACTCCCCATTATTGAAATCTTTTTTTGCCAGTGAATTGATGAACGTATTAAATCCTTCATCCATCCAGCCATATTTCCTTTCATTACTGCCTACGATCATGGGAAACCAGGTATGGCCAAATTCATGATCAGTAACACCGAAAAGCTGGTCTTCCTGCGCACTGGAACCGCAAAAAACAATTCCGGGATACTCCATACCTCCAACATTGCTTGCAACATTTACTGCAACCGGATAAGGATAAGGATACCAGCGCTTGCTGTAATTTTCAATACTTCCCTTTGTGTATTCAGTAGCCCTGCCCCATCCTTTTTTGCCCTTACTTTCTTCGGGGTAAACACTCATTGCCAACGCTTTTTTACCATCCGGCAAATTAATCCTTGCCGCATCCCAGATAAAGGATTTAGAAGATGCCCAGGAAACATCTCTTGCATTTTGCATTTTAAAATGCCAGGTAAGTGTTTTCGCTTTTGGTCTTGATGAAAGTTCATACACTTCTTTTTCCGTACGAATCATGACAATCCTGTCACTATTTCCAGCTTCGTCCATTCTTTTCAATTGCGTTGCAGTTAGCACTTCTGAAGGATTTTGAAGTTCACCTCCGGCAACAACAATATGGGAAGCAGGAGCAGTAATACTGAAATCAAAATCGCCATATTCCAGATAAAACTCCCCGGGTCCCAGATAGGGTAAACTGTTCCAACCCTGGATATCATCAAAAACGCACATCCGTGGATACCATTGCGCCACAGAAAAAATGTCGCCGTTCTTTGTCTTTAATATACCACATCGATCGGCACCATACTCCGGTAAAATAAATGAATAATCAATTTTGATCTTTATCAGGTCTCCGGCAGGTTTGATTGCTTTGGCCAACCGGATCTGCATTCTTGTATCATTGATCAGATAATCTGCTTTACTGTTATCCTCCAATAATTTTACTGATTGTATATTGAATCCACCTTTGAAAATTGAATTTGAATTACCATAACGGCTCCTGGAGTTCACGGGCATTCGGGCCTGTCCCCTGCTGGAAATATCAAACAAATTCTGATCAAGTTGTAACCACAAAAAAGAAAGGGAATATGGGCTGTTGTTCAAATAAGTAATTATCACAGATCCGCTTATCTCCTGTTTATCTTCGTCCAGATTTACCTTGATCTGGTAATCAGCTTTGTTTTGCCAATAACTCTTTTCAGGCTCGCCGTTAGCTGCCCTTGTATTGCTTAAACCCGGATAAAAAATGGGTGAAAATAAAGCATGGGGATCATAACGTGAATCATTATCCGTTACTGATTGGGCAAATGTCAGATTTGTTATAATGGAAATACCAATTAATAGCAGCAGGATTCTAAACATACATTTATTTTTAAGAATCAAATATATGGTAAAGGCAGATTTAAGATCCGTTTTTTCCGGGAGAATCAACGCCATTCTTTAAGCAATGCTCTCCCATTTTCTTTAATTGCCGGATCATCCTCCGTTTTATTGGGCAGGTTCATCATAGTATTTAAATACTCTTTTGCTTTTGACTTATTATTATATTGTTTATACGCTTTTGCCATTTCAAAATAATTTAAAAGAAACCCGGGAGCCAGAGCCCTCACCTTTTCAAATGCGATAATTGATTCTTTCAGCGATGCAGGAGGAATTCCGCCAAATAATAATTTTACAGCAGCTTTTTCCAGCATATTGAGGTTATTCAGTTCGTAATGCCATCTTCCCAGGATATGCCAGGCAATAAAATTTTGTTGATTATTTTTCAAAGCGATATCAACATATCTCTTCACTTCTCTTGCATTTTCAATTTTCTCTTTCCCGGTTTTAGCCATAGAACTTCTGCCCAACACCATCGCCATAGCAGTATTGGCATCAGAGTTATTGGGATCAATTTTTAATGCAATCCCTGCATAGGTTTTTGCCGCACTATAATAATCATCTCTGGCTGCAACAATTGTTTGTCGTTTTCCAATGCGACTGCACAACTCACTGCATTTAACGATTGCATAAATATTTAATGGCTGGATTTTAAGTACTTCTTTGAATTTATGAAAAGCAGCTGATTCATCCGGAAGCTGTTCCAGTCTGTCTGCTTCTTTAATCATTTTGCTCACATCCTGTGCATTTGCATAGATATAAAAAAACATCATTATTGTATAAAGAAGTACGGATCTCATTTTAAAATTCTTTTGAATAACTAACGCCCACATTGCCGCTGAAATTACTGATCGGGGGGTTTAATTTAATAATATTCACATCTATTTTCCTGATCTGGTCATTGAGCAAATAAATTTCACCGGTAATATTCTGTGCCAGTATTTCCAATAAAGGAACAGCAGTTTCCAATTGCCTTTTTATTAACGCATACACTTCAGCATAGTTAATTGTTTGTTGAATGGAATCTATTTTTCCAACAACATCAAATTGTATGGAAACATTTATTTCAAAATTTGTACCGGTAACAGATTCCCCTTCATGCAATCCATGCCTGGCGAAAAATAAAAGTTTATTTAAATGAATGGTAAACATCAGTGAAGTCCTTTTTCGCTTAAATATCTTTCAGCATCTAAAGCAGCCATACATCCACTTCCGGCGGCAGTTACAGCCTGCCTGTAAATTTTATCCTGTACATCGCCGGAAGCAAAAACACCTTCCACTTTTGTTTTACTGGTACCCGGAACCGTTTTTAAATATCCGGCTTCATCCATATCCAGCCAACCTTTAAAAATACTGCTGTTGGGTGTATGTCCGATAGCCACAAAAAAAGCACTTAAAGGAATTTCTTCCTTTACATTTGTTTTGTTATTTAAGATGCGTACCGCTTCTACCTTGGATTCGCCCAATACTTCATCTATTTCTGTATTCCAGTATATTTTTATATTGGCAGTTTTCAAAACCCTTTCCTGCATTACTTTGCTTGCACGCATTTCATCCCTTCGGATAAACATGTGAACATGGCTGCATATCTTAGACAAATACAATGCTTCTTCTGCTGCAGTATCTCCCGCACCAACGATCGCTACTTCTTTACCTTTAAAAAAGAATCCATCGCATACGGCACATGCACTTACCCCATAACCATTTAAGCGTTGTTCACTTTCCAATCCCAGCCATTTTGCAGAAGCTCCGGTACTTATGATCACGGAATCTGCTTCAATCCATTTTTCTTCATCAATTTCCACTTTTAAAGGATACGATGAAAAATCAACATTTGTTGCAAGGCCATACCGGATATCCGCACCCATACGTGTTGCCTGTTTTTCAAAATGCACCATCATTTCCGGCCCCTGAATTCCATCCGGATATCCGGGATAATTTTCAACATCGGTTGTTATCGTCAATTGACCGCCCGGTTGAATTCCCTGATACAAAACTGGTTTCATATTCGCCCTTGCTGCATAAATAGCAGCCGTATATCCAGCCGGCCCAGAGCCAATAATTAAACAACTGGTTTTCTCTGAAATGATCTTTTCCATATGGTTTCGTCTTAATCTATTATTTTTTAAATGATTTAATAATCAGGGTACAATCAATTTCCGGTACCATGCTGCATATCCGCTGAATACACCCAGTGCCCCATTGGAAACATTACCCAATACTTTATTTGGTTGTGAAAAGGGATTACCGATACTTTGATATGCAAATTCCCAGGTACTCCAAAAAGTATAAGTTGCTTTGTCAATATTACAGAACTTAAGCGTAACTGTATCACCCCTGTTATAAAAATTGCTGTCAGCTTTTGGCGGATCATTCCTGTCTATACCCTGCGGAAATGAAACATCATATGTAGTACCGTCAATTACCTGGTCATTAAATACAGAAGACTGGCCGGGTAAAAAAGGGCCGCTGTTCCTTTTTGTGAAATAACGTACATTATTTCCCAATCCGGGTGGATCTGTTGCTTTAACATACATGGTTCGTTTATTGGTATCCGGTATAAAAGGGGCCTGCTTAAAATAAACCGAATCAGGGAAAGTGGCAATGGCTGGTATTTTAACAGCCGCATTATATTCCTTGCCTTCAGAAATGATCTTCAATGTATAATTGGTATTCAGTGCTCCCAAAAAAGCAGTGGATAAAGAAGCAGAATCTATGCTGTAAACAAAAAGGGAATAACCGGGTACAAGGGGAAATTCAATTTCCTTTAATTTATGCGTAAGTGTACCATTCGAAATAAATACATCGGCATTGTGCACAAATGACTGTGCAAGTAATTGGGGGTTTATACTGCTGAAATAGGAAAAACTTTTTGTTAGTATAACCCTTGGTGCCATGTCATTTTCGATTTCAGCATCCACCACTAAAAGATTGGCCGATTCTTTGAGATCAAAATTGATGTCTTTTTCACATGAAATAAGAAAAGAAACAAAGAGTACAAATACCAATTTATTCATAATGCAAATTTACTCAATTTAAGTACATAAAAAGGGCTATCCATACTTCAACATTTCATTGATTAAAAAGTTGCTCTTTATTGTAGAAATAAATATCTGCAATGTGAAATTCATGATCATTTTCGTTTATGGCAAAAAAATACCCCGGTAAATCCGGGGTAAAAAAATTCTGTTTTAATATTAGCCTAAATAAGCTTTTAAAGCGCCACTATACCGGGCTTTTTGCAAACGTTTGATCGCCCTTTCTTTGATCTGGCGTATACGTTCTTTCGTAAGATCGTACTTCTGACCAATCTGTTCAATCGTAACGCCATTCTCTCCATCCAGACCGAAATAGGCATTCACAATCTCCGCTTCACGCGGGCTCAAAGATTTCAAAACCCTGCGGATCTCATTTTTCAATGAATCATGCATTACATCTTCGTCAGTTTCGGCACCACCTTTTAAAAGATCACCCATGGCAACATCTTCTGCTTCGTGTACCGGAGCATCCAAAGAGGTATGACGGGTATTGCTTTGGAAAATATTATTGATCTCTGTTTCGCTCATTTCCAGCAATTCAGCTAATTCTTCTGTGGAAGGTTCCCTTTCGTGCTCTTGCTCAAAAGCCATATAAGCTTTATTGGCTTTATTATACGTACCAATTTTATTCTGGGGTAAACGAACCAGTCTTCCCTGTTCGGCCAATGCCTGCAAGATTGACTGACGAATCCACCAAACAGCATATGATATAAATTTAAAACCCTTGGTTTCATCAAATCGCTGGGCAGCTTTAATAAGTCCCAGGTTTCCTTCATTGATAAGGTCACTCAGAGAAAGCCCCTGGTGCTGGTATTGTTTGGCTACGGAAACAACAAAACGCAGGTTTGCCTGAACCAGTTTATCCAATGCACGTTGATCTCCCATTTTAATTTTTTGAGCTAAAATGGTTTCCTCTTCCGGTGTGATCATTGAAATTTTAGAAATTTCCTGCAGATATTTCTCAACGGCTTGAGAATCACGGTTAGTAATCTGCGTAGCGATTTTAAGTTGCCTCATTTTTAAATATTAAGTTCAGAATGAATAACAGGTTATAGACAGTTTTTGTTGGGAAGATGTTGCAAAAAATAGGTTAATGCTAAAAATTCTCATATAAAAAGTGTGTACAAATTTACTATTCAATTCTTGCATTTCATAATATTTGCATTCGAAATGTACAATTGGTTAGTAAATAAAATGTAATCATAGTAGATATTCTACAAAATTACTCCCATATAAATAAATTATCAAACATGAAATCATTGAAATAGCTTTTCAAAAGGTCTCCTGATTTCTTACATTTGTTCTATGATCACAGATTTACGTTCAGATACATTTACAAAACCTTCGCCTCAAATGCTTGAATTTATGTTTAAAGCAAAAGTTGGTGATGATGTTTTCGGAGAAGACCCGTCTGTGAATGAACTGGAATCGATTTCGAAAGAGTTGTTTGGTATGGATGCTGCTTTGTTTTGTCCGAGCGGAACTATGACCAATCAAATTGCGATAAAATGCCATACCAATCCCGGGGAAGAAGTGATCTGTGATAAATTAAGCCATGTATATATATATGAAGCCGCAGGTATTGCATTTAACAGCGGATGCCAGGTTAAACCCCTGGATGGAAGCCGGGGTAAGATCAATGCCATTCAGGTTACCGAATCCATCAATCCGGATGATATACATAAGCCAAAAACAAGCCTGGTTAGTATTGAGAATACGGCAAACAGGGGCGGCGGAAGTTGTTATGAACTATCTGATTTACAAGAGATTAGAAATATTTGTCTAACAAATAACTTAAAGCTTCATTTGGATGGTGCCCGCTTATGGAATGCCCTGGTTGCCAAAAAGGAAAATGCCAAACAATATGCTGAAATATTTGACAGCATTTCCATTTGCCTGAGCAAGGGACTTGGCGCACCTGTTGGAAGTTTACTATTAGGCAATACTGATTTCATAAAAAAAGCCAGAAGACTTAGAAAAGTACTTGGTGGCGGAATGAGGCAGGCAGGATATATGGCAGCTGCAGGAATTTATGCCCTGCAACATAATATTGAAAGGCTGGAACTGGACCACAACCATGCAAAATATATAGCCCATCAATTAATAAAAAAAGAAATCATTGGCAAAATGATGCCGGTAGAAACCAATATCCTGATCTTTGAAGTTACCGGATCGTATTCTGCCCAAACATTTACTGATCACTTGAGAATGCATGATGTTTTATGTATCCCCATTTCAACAACACAGGTAAGAATGGTAATGCATCTTGATATATTACCGGAAATGATCGAAAACCTGGTCAGGATAATTGATGAAATGTAACCTTCTACTAAATATCCCCAATCCCTTCAATACATCTATCATTAAATAAGTAAAAATTACCGAACATGTTCCCCAAAATCAACCCGACAACAACAAAAGCCTGGAAAGAATTGAATGCTCATTTCAATACGATGAGAAATGTGCAGCTAAAAAATTTATTTGAAGAAGACCAAAACAGGTTCCAGTCTTATTCCTTGACTCAGGGAGATATTGTTTTTGATTATTCAAAGAATAACCTGAATGCCCAGACGAGATCATTGTTATTGGACCTGGCCTCAGAATGTAACCTGCAGGCAGCTATTGATGCAATGTTTCAGGGAGAAAAGATCAATGAAACGGAAAACAGGGCGGTTTTACACACAGCCCTGCGCAACGAATCGGCCGATGAAATTATAGTTGATGGAATAAATATCATTCCGGATATAAAAAAAGTTCAGGAACAGATGAAAACATTCTGTAATAAAGTCCACAATGCAGAATGGAAAGGATACACAGGTAAAAAAATAAAATATATTGTAAATATTGGAATTGGTGGCAGCGATTTGGGACCGGTTATGGCAACCGAAGCCCTGATGCATTATCGGGTGGAAGGGATTCAAACCTATTTTGTAAGTAATGTGGATGGCACTCATATTGTAGAGACCTTAAAAAAAGTAACCGCAGATGAATGTTTGTTTTTGATCGCCAGTAAAACTTTTACCACCCAGGAAACCATGACCAATGCCCATGCTGCAAGGGATTGGTTTTTAAACAGCGGTGCATCAGAAGCAGACATTGCCAAACATTTTGTTGCATTGAGTACCAATAAACAAGACGTTGAAAAATTCGGGATCGATGCTGCCAATATGTTTGTTTTCTGGGATTGGGTTGGAGGACGTTACAGTTTGTGGAGTGCCGTTGGTTTATCCATCGCATTAACCATCGGGTATGCAAATTTTGATTTGTTATTACTGGGTGCACATGCTGCAGATAAGCATTTTAAAGAAACAGAATTTGAAAACAATATCCCGGTTTTAATGGCTTTGATTGGAATTTGGTATCGGAACTTTTATGGTTACCCAACTGAAGCGATCCTTCCTTACGACCAATACCTGCATCGTTTTGCAGCTTATTTCCAACAGGGCAATATGGAAAGTAATGGCAAGTATATCGACAGGAACGGCAACAAACTGACTTATGATTCCGGCCCGGTAATTTGGGGAGAACCCGGCACAAACGGTCAACACGCATTTTATCAATTAATACAGCAGGGAACTCAGATCGTGCCCTGTGATTTTATTGCTCCTGCTCAATCCCATAACCCGATAGGCATACAGCATCAAATATTATTAAGCAATTATTTCGCACAAACGGAAGCATTGATGAATGGGGCCAGCCATGAAAACATCTATCGAAATTTTGAAGGAAACAGGCCTACCAATTCATTTTTAATAAAAAAGATCAACCCGTTTACTTTGGGGCAGATGATCGCTTATTATGAACACAAGATCTTTGTGCAGGGAGTCATTTGGAATATTTACAGTTTTGATCAATGGGGCGTGGAGTTGGGGAAGATACTTGCCCAAAAGATCCTTCCGGAACTGGGGGATGACAGTATAGTCAAATCACATGATTCATCTACCAACGGATTGATGAATGCCTATAAGAAAATGCGTTGAGCTAACCGGAATAACAGATTCATGGTAATCAATGAATGACTATCCCGGATAAAAAAAGTCTTCAATAAAATTGAAGATTTTTTTATAATATTTTTTAGCGCTTAAACCGATTTACAAAAGGCCATTACCATTTATCAACTTCTTCCGAATGCAGGTTATTACTGTCGGGAGGAGTGATATCATCTGGTTTAGTTTCCGGAGTTTCTGCATTATCAGCAACCTCCATGTCATTTTTTACAGAGCTGTTTTCATCCATTGACTGGCTATCTGAAGTTGTTTCTGACTCTGTATTGGCAACTGCCTGCGGATTATACTCTCCGTCATTATCGTGATTGAAAGCATCAAAATCAAAATCGGGCATTAATTCTGTTTTCACATAATCAACAGCTTCATTCAACCCTTTTACGAATTTATTAAAATCCTCTTTATACAGGAAGATCTTATGACGGTCATATCCATCAGTGTCAAAACGTTTACGGCTTTCAGTAATCGTCAGGAAAAAATCGTTTCCACGTGTTTCTCTTACATCAAAAAAATAAGTTCTGCGTTTTCCGGCTTTTACACGGTTACTATAAACGCTATCAATTTTTTTGTCATTGTTCTCGTACGCCACTGTAATTTTTTTTAAATGATAAAATTGTCTTTTTTAAGTGCGACAAAGATAAAATTGTTTTTGATATGACAAAATAAATGAGCATTTAATCCATTTCACCGTCAAATGCTTCAAATGGCCCTGTTTCATCTTTGTCCTGTGAAAGCTGGCGGGTATACATTGCGGCATACAACCCGTTTTTTTCAAGAAGTTGATCGTGGGTTCCCTCTTCAGCTATACTGCCTTCATCCATTACGATAATTTTATCAAATTGAAACGAGGAAAGAATCCGATGTGTAATAATGATCGCTGTTTTATTTTTCAGATACTGATAAAGATTGCGGCTGATTTCCTTTTCTGTTTTACCATCTACTGCACTTAAACAATCATCAAAAATAATAATTTCAGGATCTTTTACCAAAGCCCTGGCAATGGAGATCCGTTGTTTTTGTCCTCCGCTTAAAGTAACTCCACGCTCCCCGATCATCGTTTCAAAACCATGTTTAAAATGCATGATCTCCTTTAATATACCAGCCAGCCTTGCAGATTCTATCACTTCCTCCTCTGTTACATTCAGTTTTCCGAATTTGATATTATTGCTAACAGTATCACTGAATAAAAAAACATCCTGTGGTACATAACTGATCTGTGTTCTGAGTTCGCTTAGATTTATCTTTTTAACCGGTTTTCCATCAAAAGAAACAACCCCTTTCTGTACATCATATAACCTCAAAATCAATTGGGCTATGGTTGATTTACCTGAACCAGTTTTACCCACTATTGCAATTTTTTCTCCTTTCCTGATATCCAGGGAAAGATTCTTTACCGCATGTATCCCGGTATGCGGATAAATAAAATCTGCATGCAGAAATTGGATATTACCGTTCAGCGTTGTTTTTAAGTTCCCGGCTGCATCATGGATGACCGGTTCGGTATGTAAAAATTCATTGATCCTTCTTTGTGAAGCTACGGCTCTTTGTGTCATACTAGCGGTCCATCCAATGGCGCTTACCGGAAAGGTGAGCATCTGTATATACATCACGAACTCAGCAATTTTACCAACGGTTGCCCCTGGTACATTATTTGCGACATCCAGTGCTCCAACCAGAATAGTGATGAGGGTACTGAGACCGATAAGCAGGGCCATACTGGGAAAATAAATGGCTTCTGTTTTTGCAAGACTCAAAGCATTGTTTCTGTAAGCTTCACTTTCCCTGTTAAAAAACCCGATCATCGCTTTTTCTTCCACATAAGATTTTATTACCCGGATTCCGGAATAAGATTCCTGTGCATTGGTGGTGAGATCGCTTAACAGGGCCTGGATCTTTTCGCTTTTTTTATTGATGATCGTATTTACAAAATAAATAGCAAAAGCTAAAACAGGTAACGGGCATAAAGCAACAATTGTAAGCTTAACATCTGCACGTAGCATAAAATACAAACTAAATCCAATTACTGCTGCCAGATTTATGAAATACATTATTGCTGGGCCGGTATACATCCTTACCCGGCTTACATCTTCCGCGATCCTGTTCATCAGATCTCCGGTACTGTTCATTTTATAAAAAGCAATATCGAGTTTTTGATAATGAACAAATATTTCATTTTTCTGGTCAAATTCAATATGCCGGCTCATCACTATAATCGTTTGCCGCATGAGGAACATAAAAAAGCCACTGATGACCGCCAGGCACAACAGCACAATTCCGGTGAACAGGATCTTGTCGGCAAATGAAAGCAAATCAAACTTACTGATCAGGGCCTTCACCAATGCATCATAATTTTCCGTAGATTGACTGATAGCCCCTGCCGGAACCTGGTTTGTTGAATTGATAGAATGTACAACGGTATTTACCACATAACCGGTTAACTGGGGAGCCAGTATCCGGAAATAATTGGTTAGAATTACAAAGAAAAATCCCAGAAAGAAAAGCAAGCGATATTTCCAGAAAAATTTATTCAGTGAGGATAATTGCTTCATTGATACAAAATTAATTATTATTTGAATGCCGGTATTATAATGTTATACTTATTCAGTTTTCAATGAAAACAGTTTTCTTTGCAATAAGATGTCAATAACGATCACTTCTTTGAATTCAGGCAGCAATGGCAATTGCTATTATATTGGTAATGAAAAGGAAGCCATATTGATAGATGCAGGAATCTCCTGCAGGGAAACAGAAAAACGCATGAAGATATTGGGGCTTTCCCCTGATAAAGTAAAAGCCATTTTTATTTCACACGAACATTCAGATCATATCAAAGGCGTAGAAGTAATTGCGCACAAATATAATCTGCCGGTTTATATTACCAGCAACACTTTACAGAGATCACGGTTAAAATTAAAGAAACAGCAGGTAAAACATTTTAACGCTTTTGAACCGGTTATTTCAGGAAATTTTACAGTAACAGCATTCCCAAAAAAACATGATGCAATAGACCCGCATAGTTTTGTCGTCAGGCATGAAAAGATATGTGTGGGCGTTTTTACAGATATTGGTTCGGTATGTTCACAGGTAATTAACCATTTCAGCCAGTGCCAAGCTGCTTTTCTTGAAAGCAATTATGATGATGATATGCTTACTAATGGCCGGTATCCAGAACATTTAAAAAACCGTATCCGTGGAAACAATGGCCATTTATCGAATGAACAGGCGCTGGATTTATTTATCAAACACCGGCCGGAGTTTATGACACACTTGCTTCTCTCCCATTTATCGAAAGACAACAATGACCCCGATTTTGCAAAAAAATTATTTGATGCGCATGCAGGCAGTGTGAAAATAATTGTGGCATCAAGGTATGAGCAAACGCCCGTTTATCAAATCAATCAGCTTGCTGAAAACGCTGAGTACCTGTTTCTAAAATCGCAAACCACTCAAATAAAACAATTGAGTTTGTTTTAATTCTTTTAAATAAAAAAACGTTCAGCAACTATCGCTGAACGTTGTAGTCCCAAATGCCCCATTTTGCCGGTAAGAAAACTTTACATTAAAAATTACCTGGCAAAATTGAGTAACCTTCTTCAACACTAAAGAATTTCTGTAGAGCAAGTAATAATTTTTTCATGTGCATTAAATTTAGGATTAAGAAATGTGCCCCTACGACCATTGCAGGTTATAGTAATTTAATGATGGTCTCCTAAATAAATGTTAAGGAAATATTTTACTGTAATTCTTTTTAAGAATAATTGTTTGACAGAAAGAAAAAGTTAACTTAACAGTTGAATCAATTGATTTATGAAAGTTGCTTTAACAGGGGCTTCCGGACATCTTGGTGCTGCGATATTACAGGAACTCAATAAAAGAGATATCCCTGTAAGAATTTTATTAAGAAATTCGGATACCCGTTCCTGTGATGGTTTAAAAGCAGAAATTGTTTCAGGTGATATTCTGGATCCCGAAGCACTAAAAAAACTGATGACGGGTTGCGATATGGCAATACATTGTGCCGCCCTCATTTCTATTAACGGAGATCCAACCGGACTGATGTACCGTACCAATGTAGACGGCACATCGGTAGTTATTGAAACTGCCTTACAGTCAGGAATAAAAAGATGCATACATATCAGTTCTATCCATGCATTTCAACAGAAACCCTCTTTAGAAGTACTTGATGAAAACCGGATCCCCATTGATGAAAAAGGTTTTGCTTATGAACGTTCAAAACTGGAAGGACAACAAATAGCGCTTTTGGCAAATAAGAAAGGAATGGAGGTTTTGGTAATACATCCTACGTCTATTGTTGGGCCATATGATCATAAACCATCCCTGATGGGGCAAGTCCTGATAGATCTATACAAAGGAAGACTTCCTTTCATTTTTGATGGAGGATTTGATTTCTCCGATTCCAGAGACGTTGCCCAAGCAATTGTCAACAGCCTTACAATGGGCAGACCAGGTGAAGCGTACCTGCTCGCAGGCAAATGGCACAGCCTGAAACATTTGACTGCCATACTCTCAAAAACATCCGGAAAAAAGATCAATATTATTGCATTACCTGCTTTTGCTGCAAAAGCAGGATTACCCATTGTGAAAATGCTGGCAGCATTACAAAAAAAAGAACCGTTGTATACAGAAGAAGCGCTGGATGCATTGTTTAACGGAAACAGATGTATCAGCAGTTCAAAAGCCAGCAACGAATTAAGATATACAATTAGACCATTTGATGAAACCATCCGGGATACGTTTCAATGGTTCCGCATTAAAAACTATCTTTAAATTATTACCAGACTGTGAAAAATATTTATTTAAAGCTTATTTTATAAATCCTGCATGCTTATTTCATATTCCGCTTTTAACCTGATCATCTATGTCTGGATAGCTGTTGCAATTTTTGTTTTTTTCCTGTTAATGCATATAACAGCTCCTTATGGAAGGCATACTTCCGGTAAATGGGGGCCCATGGTTGACAATCATTTTGGCTGGTTATTTATGGAGTTACCGGCACTTTTGGTAATGGGTTATTTTTTTATTATCAATCTGAATGCTCATTCTTTTACAAAACCAATTATGATCGGCTTATTTTGCCTTCATTACTTTAACCGGAGTTTTATTTTCCCTTTTCGTTTACATACGAAAGGCAAAAAAATGCCCTTGCTTATTTTATCTTCCGGAATCTTTTTTAACCTGGTAAATACTTTTATCCTGGGATATTATTTCACCTATTTAATTCAATTTGAAAACAGCTGGTTACTTGACCCACGTTTTATTGCCGGAATTATTTTATTCTTTTCCGGATTGTTGATAAACTGGAAAGCAGATGATATTTTGATCCATTTACGCAAACCAAATGAAACACACTATAGTATCCCGAGAGGATGGCTATTCGAATATATCAGTTGCCCCAATATGTTGGGTGAATTGATAGAATGGGGCGGATTTGCCTTGTTGTGCTGGAGTTTACCAGCCTTTGCATTCTTTATCTGGACTGCTGCAAATCTGTTACCACGTGCGTTCGCACATCAACGTTGGTATAAAAATAAATTCACAGATTACCCTGCGAATCGTAAAGCAATAATTCCTTATGTTGTGTAAAGAAATAAAGAAATTGGGTATTGAATATTTCCTTTCAGTTAAAAACATATTCAATACCCAATCATCGTTTACCTTAATTTGAAGATCACACCTGCCTGTAGTGATGTGATATCATATCCTGCTTCTACATTTACACCAAAAGCCGGAGTAAAATAATAGGATGCACCTACAAACCCACCAAAGACCGGGATCACATCATCAATATTGACATGATTCCCGTTGTTGTATTCATAATGATGAAACCCTGCCCCGGCTGAAACGCCGCCATAAGTATCCAGTCCGGCTACTTTCCATCCGTAATGCCAGGCAGATCTGCCTGCTATTACAACAGTACGTGATCTGAAATCATTAACCTGCTTGCCTCCCTGCGAAAAACTACCTCCTACTTCAGCTCCAAGAGATACAACTCCCGGCCCGGCAGACCAAATACCAAATTCCAAAGCAGCTTTGGTTCCGATGCCGCTTCCGGATTTGTAATATTTATAATCACCTTTGTAATCGTTACCGATACCCACTCCCAGGTTTGCAGTAACCGTTCCTTTTTTAAACGGGGTAACAATGCCATTCTTTTGAGCATTGCCAACAGCCGAAATACCAAAAAAGGAGAATAAAATAATTGCAGAAATTAAGTTTTGTCTTTTCATAAAACACAGTTTGTCAAATATTATACCAATATTATACCAACAAAATTTAATATAGATTTTTCTGCCTGTTATTTTAATAATAATTAACAAATAAAATTACAGCCGGCTTTGCTATTTTTATCAAACAATTCACTGTATTTATCATTTAGCTTTTATTAATGGATCTGGCAAAAAACAAACGGGCAATCATTCGCAAGGTTTCGCTGGCTGACCTGCTGGAATTAAAATCCATATCAACAGAGACATTCTATGAGTCCTTTATCCATGGCAATACAGAAAAGAATATGCAAGATTATATGGCCAGTTTCTTTTCTGAAATAAATTTAAAGAAAGAAATGACGAACCCCGCATCTGCTTTTTATTTTCTTTTACTCGATGACAGATTATCTGGTTATATGAAAATAAATACAGGCAATGCACAAACTGATTTGAAAGAATCTGACGGCGTAGAAATAGAACGCATTTATGTAAAAAAGGAAATGCAGGGGAAGAATTCAGGACAATTATTATTTGATGTAGCCCTGAAAATAGCGGCAGAATATTCAGCAACATATTTATGGCTGGGGGTATGGGAAAAAAATTTGCGTGCCATTAAATTTTATGAAAGAAACGGAATGCAAATATTTTCTTCCCATCCGTTTAAGCTAGGCGATGATGACCAAACAGACTTACTGATGAAACGAATGCTTTAACCAATGCGGTTCAACCATGCATACTGATGCGGGGATCAATTTTTCTGTACAGCATGTCTGCGATGATATTTATCAGGATAAATATACAGGCACTGAATAAAACGGCACCCATTACTACCGGGTAATCAAGTTTTTCCAATGCATCTACAGTTAGTTTTCCAATCCCCTGCCAACCGAAAATGTATTCGATAAAAAATGCTCCTGCAAGCAATTCTGCAAACCATCCGGTAATAGCAGTGATAACCGGATTTAATGCATTGCGCAATGCATGCCTGAAAATAACGGTATGTCTGCTCAAGCCTTTTGCATAGGCTGTCCGGATATAATCCTGCTTCAAAACATCCAGCATTGAACTTCTGGAGAGCTGTGTAATAATTGCCAGTGGTCTTATTCCCAAAGTAAATGCAGGCAGAACCAGGTTCTTCAGATTCAAATATTTTTCCCCGGTAACCTCATCAATTTCAAACAGGCTTCCGGTTAAATTTAATCCAGTATATGGATGCAAAACGATTCCAAATAAATACGCAATAATGATTGCCATAAAAAATGAAGGGGCAGAAATACCGGCAATGCTACTGAAGACGGCGGTATTATCGATCCAGGAATCCTTTTTAACTGCTGCCAGTACACCCAATAAAATACCTATAATACAGGCAAATAACATAGCAGCAAATGCCAGTACCAACGTTCCTGGCAGTGCGTCCAATAATACTGTGCTTACATTTTTTTTAGTCTGATAACTATTACCCAGATAAGGAATTTTGATCCCCAATTTTTTGTCGCCACCAATAAAAAAACCTTGTAATTTCTTTCTTTCTATTTCATCTTTCTGATATATACTTATGGGCGACACATCATTAAAGTAAAGCAAATATTGTTTCCATTTTGGCTGATCCAGGTGTAATTCTTTTCGGATATTATCCATTGTTTTTTTATCCCCGGTCTGGCCAACGATTAGTCTGGCCGGATCACCAAACCCCTGAAACATAATAAATACAAGTGTTACAACCCCCAGAAGCACCAGTATTGCATAAAATATTTTTTTTACTAAATAGCGCAAAGTTTCATTTTATACTTTATGATCAATGGAAGAACCTGCATTATGCAGACAAAAAATAAAGAACCTCAGAATCTGAATTTCCCTCTCCTATTTCACTTCATCAAAGTCGGGCCAACCCCATTTGCCAACAACCTGTGGCCCTTTCATTTTAAATAGTGTTGGATTTGCCCTTGCGGCAGTTTTTATTGCTGTAGCGTCGCAGGTTAATACAGCATCAACTGATATTCCATTTCTCAACAAGAATTTTTCTATCGCATTTCTCTGAGCTGTAATTACGAATACTTTATTTACCCTTGCCGTTGCATTGCTGCTTATCCGGTTAAATTCTTTGATCCAGTCATTTGAATGAAGTGGCAATTCTTTTATAAAGATCAAATAATATTCATCCGTGTTCTTCAAAATATCTTCTGTAACAATATTGCCTTCTGAATCTGTTAATGAAAAATCATTGATCAATGGCGTATTATTTGAACCCTTTTGTAACAGTATCTGTTTCCTTTCAGAAAATTTCCAACTGCTGTCGGGCAAAGCCGTAACCGGGAATTCTTTTTTTATTCCCTCTTTTTCATAAATAAAAACATAATCAAATTTATCCTGAACTGCATCAGCGGGCATTTCCCTTAATTTCAAAATATCATTTCCTGTTTTGTATGGCAGACAATCTACCAGCGGCAGGTGTTTTAAAACATAAAACTGTAACATCAATGTAAGTATGGTTATGAGTAAAATGTATAAAAAGGAAAAAAATGGTTTGGCCAGTGGAGTTATGTATTTCACTTTTATCAAAAGCAAAATGGACAGGCAAAGCAAAATGATATCTTTTGTAAAAGTTTGCACAGGTGTAATGGGAATACAATCACCAAAACAGCCACAGGCCCTTATTTTTCCGCTGAATAAAACATAACTTGTAAGGAATGTGAAAAACAGGATCAGTAAGAACAATATCCAGGTGGTGATCTTTTTCTGCCAGCCGATAAGCAATGCCACTCCAACCACAACTTCGAGTGTGATCATGATAATGGAAAAAGACAATGCATAATGATTCAATCCTTCCATCATGCTTTTCATAAACCCGTCATTTGCCCAGGCTTCAAAGAATTCCTGCATTTTATATGCAAGGCCCATCGGATCGATCGCTTTTACCAACCCGGAAAAAATAAATAATAAACCTGTAATAATTCTTGCTGCTGAAACTGCTATTTTCATATATGACTGATTAACTGGATTGTATTTTTTCTTCTATTAAGATCAATCCAAATACTGAATAATTTAAAATATCAAAATAATTGGCATCTATGCCTTCACTAACGAGTGTTTTACCTTCGTTGGAAATGATCTGCTTTATCCGAAGGGTCTTTGCCAGAATCAGGTCAACAAAACTTTCCTGGCTCATTTCCCTCCATGCTTCTCCGTAATCATGATTCTTATCCTGCATAAGGAGTTTGGCTTCTTTTACTTTGGATTCATAAAACTTTTCAACTTCTGCTACCGGTAACTGTTCGGGTTCATCATTGTTTATTTCAAGTTGTATCAGACCGATAATTGCATAATTCAATATGCCTTCAAATTCACTTTTTACATCATCGCCGATCTTCTGTAACTTTTTTTCCTGGATGGTTCGTATCCTTTTTGCCTTAATATATATCTGATCGGCAATAGATATTGGACGGTAAACTCTCCACGAAGTACCATAATCTCTGGTCTTTTTAATAAATGTTTCCCTGCATCCGGTTATTACCCTGTCGTATTGTTCACTTGTTGTCATTATTCAATATTTCTATTGCTCATTAATTAGTTGCAAATTTGCCTATTGGTTCAAAAATACAATTACTCTTTCAAATGTTTACAATCAACTGCAAAGGAAAAATATTAAGTACCGAAAAACCACTCATAATGGGCATTCTTAATATTACACCCGATTCATTCTTTACCGGTCATTTACATAAAGGATTGGACGAAATTATTAAGATGGCAGGTAAAATGATTGAAGATGGTGCAGATATTCTTGATATTGGCGGACAAAGTTCCCGCCCGGGGAGTAAACGCATTTCAGTAGATGAAGAACTGGAAAGAGTCATCCCGGTCATAAAAGCAATTCAGGCGAAATATAAAGATGTCATTTTATCAGTTGATACATTTTACAGCCGGGTTGCTGAAAGCGCAATTAATGAAGGTGCATGTATCGTAAATGATATCAGTGCTGGTGAAATTGATCCATTGATGATTGAAACGGTTGCTTCTTTAAAAGTGCCCTATATCTGCATGCATATGAAAGGGACCCCCGATACTATGCAGGATAATATTTTTTATGAAGATCTAATCAAAGAAGTGATAGATTTTTTTATTCATAAAACAGAAGAATGCAGGCGTGCCGGCATTCAGGATATTCTTCTTGATCCGGGATTTGGATTTGGAAAAACGATCCCCCATAATTTTTGTTTACTCAAAAAACTTTCCGTATTTAAAATGCTCGACAAACCAATACTTGTTGGATTGTCCAGAAAAAGTACGGTAACAAAAACGTTAAATATCCATGTTGAAGATGCACTCAATGGAACAACTGTTTTACATACACTTGCATTACAAAACGGTGCCGATATTTTAAGAGTACATGATGTAAAGGAAGCAAATGAAACCATTACTTTAATGACTGCATACAAAAATGCCGTTTCCTGAAAAAGGAAACGGCATACTGTTATGACTTAACTGATTATTTTTGGGGATTCGGTTGTTCTTTAGAAACACTGTCCATATAATGTTTTTGCATATCCTGCATTTTCTTATTTTGTTCTTCTACTTCTGTTTTTGCCTGCGATTTGCTCATTACATCCAATACATCTATGTCAAACATCAAAACAGCATATGGAGGTATGTCAGCACCGGCGCCCTGTTTGCCATATGCAAGTGAAGAAGGAATAAAAAATCTGGCTTTTGATCCTTTCTTTAACATGGTTAATCCATCTTTCCAACCGATGATAACATTCATTCCAAGTGAAGGGTCGTTTGTAAGATTGGCATTCAATGGTTCAACATGGCCTTTAGCAGGATCTGTATTGCTATCAAACATTTTTCCGTCTAATGTTTTTCCGGTGTAATTGATCTTTACTATAACAGAAGTATCAATGTTACTACCTGAACCCGGTTCAATGATCTCTACATAAACTCCCAATGGCGATTTAACGGCATTGATCTTATTTGCAGTCAAATAATCCTTTATGATCTTTTCATCTGTACTATTTTGTGTAATAGCATTTACAGAATCCATTTTCTGCATTTCAATCATGGATGCATTTCTTGCACTATCAGCGGCTTCCTTTGTCTTAAAAATATTCATAATTTTCAAGGTGGTAAGGATATAATGGCCTTTCTTAAAGAAAGGAGGCATTTGTTCCGGTGTTTTCTTAAATGCAGAATCAGTAAGTATCCTGATTGTAACACTATCGCCTTTTTTAAGTTGTTTTAAAATCTCAAAATATGCAGGCGGTGTTGAAATAGAATCAAGTATTTCCAACATGGGAGCACCTTGTGTTCTGGAATCATTCATCAATGAATCTTTGGTTCCGTTGTTGTAAAAGGTTGCAAAATGTAATTGCATATAATCACCGTATTGGATCGTAGGTCCGCTTCCACTGGTAATAATCTTATACTCCAAACCATCTTTTCCTTTTTTAAATGACGGATTACACGAAGTAAAAACAACTGCTGCCAGTAACATGAACGAAGAAATCTTTCTCATTTTTATTTTGTTTTAAAATTTATATGTACTTAATTGATCTGTGTTTTCTTTCATGGCTGCTTTAAATGCCGCTACGGTGTTTTCAAGAGAATCTTTACTAAACCCTCCTGCTGCATTGAAATGACCGCCTCCGTTAAAGTATTTACGTGCAAAGCTGTTCACATCAAAATCGCCTTTACTCCTGAATGAACATTTACGCTCTTCTCCCCTGTCGATTATGATGGCAGCTAGTTTAATCCCTTCAATACTTAAAGGATAATTTACCAGGCCTTCCGTATCCCCTGTTTTAATGTCGTATTTTAAAAGATCAGCTTGTGGAATAGCTATCAATGCTGCATTGTATTCATAAAAAACCTCCATCCTGTTCAACAATACATTTCCGATAAACCGGAAACGGTTTTCAGAATAATTATCAAAAAGTGCTTCATGAACCCCGCTATGCTGCAATCCTTTTTCCTTTAAACCTGCTATCATTCTGTGTACACTGGCTGTTGTTGATGGGAAGCGGAAAGAACCGGTATCCGTCATAACTCCAGCATAAAGACATTCTGAAATTTCATAGTTTATTTTATCTGCATGTCCTGAATCTACAATAAAATCATAGACCATTTCTGCAGTAGAACTTTTTGAAGTATCTGAAACACCGTAAGCAAAAACTTCCGTCTGTGGTTCCTGGTGATGATCTATCAAAATCCTTTGTGCGGTGGCATTTTTTAGTTGCTCTTCCATTCTTTTCGTGCGGACGAGCGTATTAAAATCCAGACAAAAGATCCAATCTGCGGCATCAATTAATTTGTTTGATTTCTCTGTATCCCTTTCATAATCCAATACAGATTTACAACCAGGCATCCAATTTAGAAATGAAGCCCAGTTGGTCGGAGATATTACAGTGATGCTATGTCCAAACTGTAAAAGAAAATGATATAACCCCAAAGTAGACCCCATTGCATCGCCATCCGGCTTCTGGTGCATGGTTATTACAATTTGTTTGGGGGTTGTAATCTGATTGTATAGTTCGCTGATTGATTGCATAAAGGCGGCGCAAAAGTAGGTGGAAAAAGCCAATTAGCCAATTTGAGGTATTTAATGGCAGTTTATGATTATGGGCAAACGCTTTATTAAAATCTTCATAACAAGTTTTTAAATTATACATAAATAATATATAGTAACTATTTGGCTTTTACCAATAACAAATTAACCAATTTAGAAGCCATGCTTCCATACATTCCTATATCTTTGCGGCCAAAATAGAAATAATGACCAACAGAACTTTTACCATGATCAAACCGGATGCAACCAGTAAAGGATATACCGGTGCCATTTTAGCAATGATAAATACTGCAGGATACCGCATTGTTGCACTGAAAATGATCCACCTGAGCAAAGAAAAAGCCGGGGAATTTTACGCAGTGCATAAAGAGCGTCCATTTTACGGCGAACTGGTTGAATTCATGAGCAGCGGACCGATTACTGCTGCAATCCTTGAAAAGGAAAATGCCGTTGCAGATTTCAGAACATTGATCGGTGCTACCAATCCCGAAAATGCAGCTGAAGGAACCATTCGTAAAAAATATGCAGCTTCTGTAGGAGAAAATGCTGTACACGGAAGTGATAGTGATGAGAATGCCGCCATTGAAGGAGATTTCTTTTTCAGCAAACTGGAACAATTTTAATTTTATTGAAAAAATTAAAAAGCCGTCTTTTAATGAAGACGGCTTTTTAATATCGAAAACTGAGATCACATTATTTTATGTTATTTCCTTCGGAATCTATGTATTTGATCGGTCCGATATTTAATTCCTTTATCCCACTTTCAATTTTTGCCCTGTCGCCCACAATAACCCAGGCAAGTCCGGATGGTTTGATAATTTTAGTTGCTGCTCCCTGAATAGATTTCAAAGTAAGATTTTGTAACATGGAAGCATAATTATCAAGGTACGACAGTCCCCTGTTGTAAATGATGGCGCCCTGTAATGAACCGGATACAGCAGCATTTGTTTCCCAACTGCCAGGTAATTGTAAAACTGCATTACCCTGCACTTTCCTGAATTCAACTTCAGTAGCAGGTTTGTCGCTAATATATTGGTTCAATTCCTTCATTAATTCAACGACAGATTCTTTGGTTTTATCCGTTTGTACCGGCGCAAAACAGGTAAAGAATGATGGCCCTTTGGCATCAATTACAACAGAGAAAGATCCATAAGACCAATGTTTGTCTTCGCGGAGATTCATGTTAATCCTTGAGGTAAACTCGCCTCCCAGGATCTTATTCGTCATTTGAATGGATTCATAATCAGGATTGGTTGCAGAAGGACTTAGCTCGGCAGCAAAAATGATAGATTGCAGTGCGCCTGGTTTATCGATGATATAGACAGCTGGTTTATCCGGAATGGCTACTTCTTTGATATTTTTAACCGGAACTGCTTTATATTTCCAGGAAGCAAGGCTGTTCTCCAGTTTCGATTTTAATTCGTTCATTCCGATATCACCTACAACAACCAGGTTTCCGTTATTGGGAGTAAACCATGTTTGATGAAATTTTATTAGATCTGCCCTGGTAATTTTTTTAACCGATTCTTCATTACCTGAACCGGTAAACGGATTGTTATAGGCATGCCCCTCGCCATATAATATCTTCGGTAGAATACGAAGTCCCATGGTTACGGGTCTTGCCTGTTCCTGTTTGATATCCAACAATTGCTCTTTCTGAATGCGTTCAAAATCTTTTTGTGGAAAGGATGGGTTTAACAATACATCGGAAAATAAATTCAGCGAGGCATCAAAATTTGATTTGATCGCATTCAATCTCAGATAAGAATTATCCAAATTAGAATAACTGTTAAGCGTAGCTCCCAGATCTGCAAGCATGTCACTTATCTGAATGGATGTTTTAGTTTTGGTTCCTTCTGTGATCATAACACCCGCCATTTTAGCTGCACCTGCTATGTTGAACTGATCAGATGCATAACCAGCATTCAAAAGCAGTGTCATGTTTATTACTGGTACTGCTTTTCTTTCAACCAATGAAACTTTCAGTCCGTTGCTTAATGTAAATTCCTTTACTTCCGGAAATTTCACAACGGGTGCGGGACCCAGATCTGGATTGACATTTCTATCGATCGTAGTTGGATTGGTGGAAAAAGTTCCA
>JBBKWV010000079.1:0-15678 GCA_037969135.1 Ferruginibacter sp. | reverse complement strand
GTTAACACCAAAAAATTCAATGGGGTTTACGGTTTCGAGATTGATGATTGTGTCTGTCAATGATTTTCAGTTTTAAATACTTTTTTTATTTTTCAAAAAAAAGCAGGTTGGGTTTAAATGAAATTGTTAAATACTCAATGAATAAATCAGCTTCACCAAATTATATACATAACGAACATGTTGCGAATTTAATTATACACATTCGCATTTATTTAGTGGAAAAGTTAAAAACTACTTTCAGTAAAAAAGATTAACGTAACCTAAAATGTTAATAGCTATTTAGATAGACTGCTTAAAATTTTGCAACCAGTTTGAAATTAATTAGCCGGGGTGTTAGCCTGTTGGGTATTGCATATACTGCATTTGAAAAATCTTTTATGAGTTGAAATGAAATTATATTCGCTCTGTTGATCAGATTGAATATTTCAAAACTGGCCCATATATTCTCAAAGCTTTTAAAAGGACTGTGACTTCTTCTTAATGATTTTTCACTGAGTAATAATGCGCTGAAACCCATATCTACTCTGATATAAGGGTCTATGATGAGCCCATTACGGTCACGCACACTGTTTGGAATATTGTACGACATATTGCTTCCGTATAACAGGTTTAAATGAACTTTGAAATTTTTATTTGTAGATAAATAGTCTTCAAGGTAAAGGCCTGCTGTTATAAGCCTGTCTGTGGGCCTGCGTAACCAGCCAACATTGTTTTTTACACTGTCTGTAACCTGCTGGTCGGTTGTTCCGGCATGGATGATTTCTCCGGAAGCGTTTTTATACTGATAAAAATAATCGTTATTCAGATCTTCCCTGCTTCGCATAAAACCAATACTCAGCCAGCTTTCTGCGTCTTTTACCAATTCGCCGAAGAGCCTTAACTCCAAACCTGTCGTATATGCTTTGGCGTTATTATCTCCCAGGTATTTTATTTTAACATTGTCAATATCATAGGGCACCAGATCCCAGATCGATTTGTAATAAGCTTCTGCAGTTAACCTGAATGGGCGTCCATCCGGCCCTTTAAAATTATAATCCATACCGGCAATAAACTGCACACTCTTCTGCGCTTTTATATTTGTATTAATTGCTCCGTCATATTTTCTGAGTTCTCTGTAGAATGGCGGTTGATTATAGATTCCTGCTGCCGTTTTAAACACTACATCATTTTTCCATTTTGGTTTCCAACTTGCCTGTATTCTGGGGCTGATCAGAAATTCTTTATTCAGACTGTTGTAATTATAGCGCAAACCTACCTGTAAGGTTATATCATTTTTCGATCTCAAAAAATGAATATTATCCTGCAGATAGCCGCTGTATTTTTGAATGGATAAGTCTGCCGTACTGTTCAGAGAATTATATAATATCAGGGCTGCAGGATTGAAGGGCAATGAATATCCGGCAGAATCCTGGTATTCCCACTGTTTCAGTTTGTCATTGATCTTAGTGATCTCCATACTGTTACCCCATTGAATAAAATGCTTACCCTTATCAAAACTCCCCTTATGGTTTGCATTCCAAACTTCAATATTCAGTTCATTGCGGGCGTAATTCTGGTAATATCCTGCTCCAAGTGGATTTACGATCTGGCCAAACGTACTGCTGCTATTGTCAAAGTCCCTGTCGCCAAAAAGATAGGCGCCGCCAATATCATAATTTTCTTTTTCAGCATCTTTAAAGCGGCTGAACATCCACTTCAGTTTCAGGTTTCTGTTGGGCGAATGTATGAGCGTTGCCGCAATCATGCTGGTGCTGTATCTGTCTTTTTCCTGGCCTTCAAAATAGGTATCCAGACCAAGGTTGGCACTGAACAATGGGGAGAATACAGAGGTTGTTTTCTTTACTGATTCAGGATAATAAGTGAACCTGGATGCTGATAATATACCCAGCAATTCCAGTTGAATTTTACTGCTCAGTTTATAAGTTATATATCCCTGGATATCGGAAGCCGAAGGGATATATGCACCCTGTGTAGGCTGGTTACTCAGCAGGTTTCTATTACTCTTGTTTCTGATGGCTATCAGATAAGTGACCGCATTTTTTCTTGCTGCTCCTTCAAGGTGAAAACCCTGTTCCAATAAACTGATATAGGCACTTCCCGCAAATGCAATTGGTTTTTTATATTGAATATCCAGTACACTGCTCATTTTATCACCATACTTCGATTGAAAACCACCGGTATAAAAATTTACATTTTTTGTCAATTCGGGATTTATAAAACTAAGGCCTTCCTGTTGACCGCTGCTTACAAGATAAGGGCGGTAAATTTCAAAATCATTGATATAAACCAGGTTTTCATCATAATTACCGCCGCGAACATTATACTGAGATGAAAGTTCGTTATTGCTTCCCACAAGTGTTTTGATAAGTGCTTCAACACCGCCTGTTGTGCTGGGAAGTGTAATAGCATTTTTGGGATTTATTTTCACCAGGCTGTTTTCCCTGCGCTCTCTCTCTTCAGTAATCACAACTGTTTCCAGCGTTTTTCCTATACGTTCCATCCGGATGATGATGTGTTCAGTTTCTCCCGGGCTCAGATAAAAATTCTTTTGATTTGTTATAAATCCGGTATGGGTGAATGTAAGTGCAATAGCTTTTTCAGATGCGATGGATATACTGAATGTGCCGCTATCACTGGTTAATACCCCTGTATTTTTTCCCAGTAAGGTTACACTCACACCGGGTAATGCATTTTCATTGTCATCCAGGATCAACCCGTTGATTGTAGCAGATTTATTTTGGGCAGTAACAACAATGCCATTCAGGCAAAACAATAAAGCGATCAGCAGTCTCATAGAATGAAGATAAATATTTTTCTGCTTTGTGATCAACCACTTTATAATGCAATTTATTTTATTTTTGATTTAAATAACTTGATGAAAAGAAACCTGTTTTATTTTATCGCCCTTTGTATTCTCTTTTGCGGCTGTAATGCCGATAAAAGCAGCAAAACAGATAATGGCAAGCAATCAACTGATGCTATTCATCCGGCAAGGGGTAAGTTTGAAGTGCATGGTCTGGAAAACCTGAATGCCTCCGGCATTTTGAAAGATATCATTTGTCAATGCTGGGAATTTAAGGAAGATGCAGCTGATGATGCAGGCTCCGACCCGCATTCAAAAATTGAAAGGGTTTACAGAGGGTATTGCCTTTTTAGTGATGGAACAATGATTAAAGATCCCCGTGGAAATATGACCACCGGAAAATGGACTATGAATGAAAACGAAAAGCCGGTATCATTACGCTTTTTTCTCAGTAACAATGAAACAGAAGTGTATAAGCTTGCATACCTGATGCCATATCAGATGAAGCTTGCGAAAAGGGCCGGGGATAAAAATTTGATCATTGATCTGGGGTCTGAAGCCGTAAGATTTACAAATATTGCAAATGATCCGTTTTATATTACCAATAACTCCTGGAGATTTAAACCTGCAAAAAAAGAATCTAACTCAGCGTTGAAACAGCGATTAAAAAACTGTATTCATTTTTTTGTTTTGTTTTATGACCAAAAAATAAATACTGGTTCCGATTTTGTTTCATTTACAGGATTGCCTTCCTGTTTTAAATGGTATGGTGGAGGTATTTATTTGCAAAAGGAAAAAGAGTTACAGGCAAAATGGGTCAATACATTTTACAATAAAGAGCAGGCAATGTTTGCGTATAAACTTGCAGGAGTTCTTTTAGAACAGAAATATATTTGGCCCGAAAAAGAGACCAACTGGTTAAAATTGAATGTAGCAGTTTTAAAGCAAATGGAGCAAAAAATTGATTCTCTTTGATCAGCATCTGATCCTGATTAAATGTTTTTCAACGCTTGGATAGTTGCCATTGGGTCTTTCGATTTGAATACGGTATTTCCTGCTACAAGAACATCAGCGCCTGCATCAAGAATTGATCTTGCATTTTCAAGAGTTACCCCGCCATCAATCTCTATTTTTACATTCAATGACCGCTCAATGAGCATTTCCTTTAATTGTTTTATTTTATAGATGGTTTGTGGTATAAATGACTGTCCTCCAAAACCCGGATTGACACTCATCATACACACCAGGTCGATATCCTGTAAAATGTCTTTGAGTGATTCAACGGGAGTGTGTGGATTGATCGCAACGCCGGCCTGCATTCCCAGACTTTTTATTTGCTGAATATTGCGGTGAAGATGCCTGCATGCTTCGATATGAACAGTAAGAATATCTGCTCCTGCTTTTTTAAAGGAGTCTGTAAATTTTTCTGGTTCCTCTATCATTAAATGCACATCACAGATCTTACTGGTTGTTTTACGTATGCATTCAATGATCATAGGGCCAAAACTGATATTGGGAACAAATCTGCCATCCATCACATCGAGATGAAACCAGTCTGCACGACTTTCGTTTAACATGTCGCAATCTTTTTGCAGATGTAAAAAATCGGATGATAAAAGTGAGGGTGCAATGATGGCCATATTTATTATTTTTAATTATTGATGGTTTCCAAATTAGGTATACTGATTCTTTATTTATTATTTGTTACTCCCAATCTTGTCAGCGCCCCTTTTGCCTCAATATATTCGGGATCATAGATCAAAGCGTTTTTGTATGATTGAATTGCTTCCGGTATTCGATTTAGTTTTTCAAGACATCTGCCACTGTAATAATATCCTTCATCAAAATTATTCTGCAAAGTAATGGCTTTATCGAGTACAGCAAGGGATTCTGCATATTTTTCAAGATCATATAATGCAATGGCTTTTTCCCTGTATGCATCCATGAAAGTAAAATTCAACGCAATACATTTATCAAAAAAAGTAATGGCCTTTATTTTTTCATTGTTAAAAGAATAAAATAAACCCTTAATGAACATCGACTCTTTTTCAAATTTTTGGTTATTCTGCGCAAGCATCAGATCAGCTAACTTAACTGCCCGTGCATCTTTTGTCTGAGCATAAAGAGTGCCAAGTGAGATCAGATACTGCGGATTGGGAAAAATGCTGATGGCTTTTTCAAAATCGCTGATCGCATGCAACGTATCTGCATCTTCAAAATGAAGGATGGCTTTTATTTCCCACAATCGTGGGTTGTTGCTGTCTTTAACCAGATAATTTTTCACTTCGGATAAGGCAGTTGTGAAATTTTCATTATTTCTGTAATACTGGATCAGGTTTTCTTTTAAAAGAAAGGAATCCGGGAATTGTGTGATGGCTTCTTTAAAATTAATATCCTCAGAAGCCGGATTTTGGGTAGTATGGTCTCGTATCTTATCAGCTTGATTGCTGTTGCATGCCGAAAATAAGATTAATATAAAAAGTAAATTATTTTTCATTTTTTGGAAATTCTGTTGCAAAAATAATAATAACAAAACAGAAGCATGACAATAATTTGACAATTGAAGTATTCTCCAGTATTAACTTTGCGACAAATAAAATTATATAAATGAAAAGCCTTATTTTATTTACAAGGATTATTGCAGTCTTTGCTATTACAGCATTTAGTTCTGATAGTGTGAGGAGTCAATACGTTCAACCTTCTGACAGCATTCACTTCCCCGGGGAAACACATTTTAAAAATATTCAGCAACTGACTTTTGGAGGAGATAATGCAGAAGCTTATTTTAGTTTTGACGGGAAGTATCTGATTTTTCAACTTACAAATCTGAAAGCAGGTATCAACTGTGATCAGATATGGATGGGAAAGATTCCCGAAAATGCGGATGAAAAATTTATACCCAAACTGGTAAGTACCGGAACCGGTAGAACCACCTGTGCATATTTTTATCCGGATGGCAAACATATATTGTATGGCTCTACCCATTTGGGAAACACAGATTGTCCGCCTGTTCCCGACAGGAGTAAATACGGGAATAAGTATATCTGGGCTGTGTATGCAGATTTTGATATTTTCAAAGCAGACATAAACGGGAAGATCATAAAACGCCTTACCAGTACAAAGGGGTATGATGCAGAAGCTACCATTTCTCCCAAAGGAGATTTGATGGTATTTACATCTATGCGTGACGGTGATCTGGATCTTTATACTATGGATCTGGATGGCAACCATGTGAAACGAATCACGAATTCACTGGGATATGATGGTGGCGCCTGGTTTAGCCCCGATGGTAAAAAGATCATCTGGCGTGCTTCCCGTCCCAAAACTGCTGAAGAAATAAATGAATACAATTCACTTTTAAAAGAGAACCTGGTTGCACCTACACATATGGAAGTCTGGATCGCAAATACAGATGGCACTGATGCAAGGCAGGTTACTGATCTGGAGCAGGCAAACTGGGCTCCCAATTTTACGCCTGATGGAAAGCATTTTGTTTTCTGCAGCAATCACGAATACAAAAGAGGTTTTCCTTTCAATATGTACCTCTGTGATCTGGATGGATCCAATATGGAAAAAATTTCCAGAGACAAGGGATTTGATGCATTCCCAATGTTCAGCCCTGATGGTAAAAAGATCGTTTTCAGCAGTAACAGGAATAATGGAGGTACAAGAGATACCAATATTTTTATTGCAGATTGGGTGGAATAAAAAGCAGGTTCATGGTTTATGCTTAAATTTTGAGTGATGTTTGAAATCTACTGCCAACAGGAACTATAAATCAGCAATTTTCTTTATAGCTCGATCACTTCACAATCCTTCATATTCTTGCCATCAATTACAAAACGTATAAGTGTTCTAACAGTATGCCAACCCTGCTTACCGGCTGCTCCGGGGTTCATGTGCAGACAGTTGAGTTTTTCATCATACATGATCTTCAGAATATGGGAATGACCGCTGATGAAAAGATTGGAGGAATGATCAATGATCTCTTTTTTCACTCCCGGGGCATAACGGCCAGGATAACCGCCAATATGTTGCATGAATACATTCACCTGTTCGCAGGGGAAGAATAGTTTTTCGGGATATACAGCCCGGATATCTTTTCCATCAATATTGCCGTAAACGCCCCTTATTGCATTCATATTAAGTCCGCTTTTGGCCACTAATTCGTTTGCTATTTCAATATTTCCAAAGTCGCCTGCATGCCATATCTCCTGACAATCTTTAAAATGTTCGAAAATATTTTCATCCAGAAAATGATGGGTGTCTGATATAAGCCCGATTCTTGTCAATTAAACTCAGATTAAATTGGTAAATTTGATTGAAGGTAATAATAAATTCAACGTTTGGTTATTTGTGATATCCGGCCGTTTTATAAAAACCTCCATTTTTACACAATGCTTCATTTCAGGAATTTTATCTATCATATTGACAAGCGCTGCTGGAAGTATTACTTTCTAATGCTGGCACTTTGTAAAAGTTATTGGTAAAGATTTTTTCAAAAATAAATTTACTGATCAACTAAAATTAATATCATGCCACATTATCATACACTCGGCAACATCCCCCATAAAAGGCATACGCAATTTCGCAAGCCTGATGGGAGCCTTTACGCCGAACAACTTTTTTCTACTGAAGGATTTTCAAATGACTATTCTTTATTGTATCATACCTACGCTCCAACACTGATCGTAAGTTGTGATGAACCCATCAATGTTGCCCCGAAAATTGCAGAAGAAAAAATGCTGAAGCACCGTAGCCTTGAAGGGTTTAATGTAAAACCCGAGTCTGATTTTTTGCTTAGCCGAAAAGCCGTATTGGTAAACAATGATTGCCATATTGTACTGGCAGCACCGCAAAAAAGTATGACGGGGTATTTTTATAAAAATGCAGATTCAGATGAAGTGATCTTTGTTCATGAAGGAAGCGGGGTTTTAAAATCCTGTTATGGAGAATTGAAATTCGGTTATGGAGATTATCTCGTTATCCCCAGGGGCTGTATTTACCAGATTCATTTTGATACTTCAGACAATCGATTATTCATTGTAGAATCACATGCCCCTATCCGTTATCCGAAAAGATATCTGAGTAAGTATGGACAATTGATGGAGCATGCTCCCTTTTGTGAAAGGGATATCCGAACTCCGCAGAATCTGCAGACATTTGATGAAAAAGGGGATTTTATTATCAAGACTAAAAAGCAGGGTTTTTTATATGGCATTCATTATGGCACACATCCCTTTGATGTGATCGGCTGGGATGGTTGCTGTTATCCTTATGCTTTCAGCATTCACGATTTTGAACCCATCACCGGAAGGGTTCACCAACCACCACCGGTTCATCAGACTTTTGAAACAGATGCATTTGTCATATGCTCATTTGTTCCCCGTTTATTTGATTATCATCCGCTGGCCATACCAGCTCCTTATAACCACAGTAATATCGACAGCGACGAACTGCTTTATTATGTTGATGGAGATTTCATGAGCCGCAAGCATGTTACCCGGGGGATGATCACTTTGCATCCTGCTGGCATACCGCACGGTCCTCATCCCGGACTTGCAGAAAAAAGTATCGGGGCAAAAGAAACCAGGGAACTGGCTGTTATGGTTGATACTTTCAGGCCTTTACAGCTGACTGAAACCGCATTGGAAATAGAAAACCAGGGATATGTGATGAGCTGGGCGGAGTAACAAAATTTATATCTAAAAGAGATCATCTGATAAAAAATTGTTTTATATTGTAGAACTACTAAAAATATTCAGTTATGATAAATTTTCATGAATTAAAACCGGGGGATTATGTAATTGCCGATAATGACGGAGACAGCCGCAGGGGAGAAATAACCGATTTGAACGGGGATGAAAAACAGGTTTGTGTAAATACAGGCACACAGGATTTCTGGTACGAGATGAACCAGATAATTCCATTGCCATTGAATAATGATGAACTGATGAATCTGAAATTTCACAAGGAAGTAAATCCCGACGGGACCATTAAATATTTAAAAGGAGCATTCCGTATCTTAATTCCTAAGGAAGGGGATTTTACGAGAATGGAAATATGGTACCGCGATGAGACAAGGCATATCATGCAGCCGATTGCAGTTCATAATCTGCAGAATCATTTTTCAGAAATGACAAAGGTGCATCTGAATGAAGAATCTTTTGATTGATTTGTATAACGATGCATAAAAAAATCCCCCCGGAATAAACCAGGGGGATTTTTTATACTTTAAATAATTGATCATGCCTGTGCATCATCAGCATCAGACTTGCCTTCCACTTCATCTGATTCAGATTTGGTTTCAACAGGCTCTGTTGTTGCTTCAGCTTCTTTGCTTTCACCGGTAGCAGCATCATTATCCATTTTAGCTTTAAGGCCGGCAAGAACACCCAGATCACCAAGCGTGGTTTTTTCTACTTTACCCTGAATTGCTTTCACGGCTTTTTTTGTAGTTTCTGCCTCTGCTCTTTTCTCTTTTTGAATCACCTGCTTTTCTTCTTCTTTTTCCTGCTCCCATAAACGGGTATGGCTTAAAACAATGCGCTTATCATTGCGGTCAAATTCAATAACCATAAAGTTGGCTATCTCATCAGCAGCAATTGCCTTTCCATCTTCTTTTTGTAAATGGCGGGTTGGTGCAAATCCTTCCAGACCGTATGATAATTGTACAACAGCACCCTTATCATCTTTTTTAACTACAGTGCCTTCGTGTAAAGAACCTTCAGAGAAAGTTGATTCCAGAGAGTTCCATGGATCTTCTTCAATTTGCTTATGTCCTAACTGTAATTTGCGTCCTTCTTTATCTATATTCAGAATGATCACTTCAATTTCGTTACCAACCTTCGTATATTCATTCGGGTTATTGAAGCGCTTTAACCAGCTCAGGTCACTGATATGAATCATTCCACCAATACCGGTAGATAATTCAACAAACACACCATAAGGAGTAATGTTCTTTACTGTACCCATATGACGGCTGTTTTCCGGGAAACTGTTTTCAATGGTACTCCATGGATCTTCTGTCATTTGTTTGATAGAAAGACTCATCTTACGTGTTTCCTTATCCAGGGTAACCACTTTGGCTTCGTATTCATCATTTAATTTGAAGAATTCCTTTGCATTGATCGGAGTATTTGCCCAGGTGATTTCACTTACGTGAACCAAACCTTCAACACCCGGCATGATCTCAAGGAAAGCACCATAATCTTCGATATTCACCACTTTTCCTTTAACGATCTCAGCTTCTTTCAGGTTCTCTGCCAATGTATCCCATGGATGCGGGGTCAATTGTTTTAAACCTAAACTGATACGTTTTTTATCATCATCAAAATCCAAAACAACCACATTCAGTTTCTGATCAAGCTTCAATACCTCACCTGGATGGTTGATACGGCCCCATGAAATATCAGTGATATATAATAAACCATCCAATCCACCCAGATCAAGGAATGCGCCGAAATCTGTGATGTTTTTGATCGTTCCTTCCAATACCTGGCCTTTCTCCAGTTTACCGATGATCTCGGCTCTTTGCGCTTCGATATCGCTTTCAATAAGTGCTTTGTGTGAAACAACTGCATTCTTGATCGCTTCATTGATCTTTACTACTTTAAATTCCATTGTTTTACCAACAAACTGATCATAATCAGTAACCGGCTTAACGTCGATCTGAGAACCTGGTAAGAATGTTTCCATACCAAATACGTCTACGATCAAACCACCTTTGGTTTTGCTGGTAACCAAACCGGTTACGATTTCTCCGGTTTTGTTTACTTCAACAATTTTCTCCCAGGCCCTGGTGATACGTGCAGACTTACGACTCAGGTTTAGGTTACCGTCCCTGTCTTCTTTTTCCACCACCATTACTTCAATCAGATCGCCCACTTTTACGCCTCCGGGGATGTCTCTGAATTCGTTCAGGGAAATAAGACCATCACTTTTAAAACCGATGTTTACAACCACATCTGTTTTGGTGAGAGATTCAACAGTTGCCTGGATCATCTCGCCATCATTGATCTGTTTGAAAGTGTTGTCATAAACGGAATCGTATTTGGCTTTTTCTTCAGCAGAATAAGCAGCTACATTGCGTTTATCACGGGTCCAGTCGAAATCATCATGTGCTGTTTCGATTTTAACTTCAGCGGGTGCTTCAGTCATCGTTTCAACGGCAGTTTCAACAATTTGTTCTACAGGTTCATTTGTTGTCGCAGTAGTTTCTCCGGCATCTGATGCCGTTGGCTCCTGTTCTTCTGCGTTTAGTTGTTTGTTAATATTAAAAGACATAATTAAACCCCGGGTTTTTTTTAACGGGGAGGCAAAGGTAAGGGTTTATTGTATATTATCAGCGGGAATCAGCATGGATCCGGGGTCTTTGGCTCAATATAAAAGGGCTTCCCAAACGGAAGCCCTTTTATATTTAATAAGAATTTAATAAATATTATAAAACGATCACAGAACCCACTTTGATGCGTTTTCCATTTTGGTCGCCCAATTCAACCCTGTAAATTCCCCTGCCATGATTGCTCAGATCTACATCCATTCTGCCATAAGGAACAGCAATACTGAATGTTTTAGCATAAACTCTTGATCCTTTTGCATCATAAATGGTTACTGAACGGGCAGTGATATTTCCTTCCAGGCTTTGATATCTCACCTGGAATTGTCCGGTGTTTGGACTAGGATAAATAAACAGAATGTCATTTGGTGCAGCTGTAATTGTTATCGAAGCAGCAGAACTTCCGCCACAACCGTTTACATCAACCACCGTTACAGAATATTCCCCCAGTTGATCAATATTCACTTCCAGTGTTCCAGAGGTTGCAGCATTTACAGCTACTCCATTCCTGAACCACTGATAGGTTGCAGCTGCATTCGGCGACACGTTGGCTGTTAAGACCGTTGTTATTCCGGGATATAGAGCAGTAGTTGGAGCTGCAGTTATTGTGGCTACCGGTAAAGGGTTAACAGTTAAAGTTGCTGCGGCAGAATTTACCACACTTGAACAAGTGCTAACGGTAAGTACTGCACGATATTGGTTGTTATGCATGCTAACCGGTACGTTTGTCAGTGTAAGTGTTGCAGTAGTTGCACCACTGTGAACACCGGAATTGCTGACATTGGTCCAGGTAGCTCCTGCATCTGTACTTAGCTGCCATTGGTATGCAATTGCATTACCAGAAGCCGCACTAACGGTAAAGGAAGTACTACCATTTGTACAAATTGTTTTGTTGGTTGGGCTGGTTACAGCTCCAACAGGGTTGCTAACAGTTACCGGAATATTGGTAACACCTGAAACACAGGTAGGAGTGGTAACAACCACCGTGTATGTAGTCGTAGCAGTAGGCAACACATAAACGCTGTTGGCAGGAGTGCCGGCAACGTAAGGAATGGTAGCAGCTGCATCGGTAAAGATGGTATTTGTTGGAGTTGTTGGTTCCCAAACTCCTGTTGCAGGAATACCAGCAAGGTAGTTGATGGTAATATCCCATGAAGTAAGGTCGCCAATGTCGGCAGGGCCACCATCATACATGGCCAGTGTCCAGGTTCCGTTTGCAGATCCCCCGGTAGTATACAACGCAGTCCATGTATTGGTAGTTGGAGCAAAACCAGTTGGTCCTGCCGGAGAAGCACCCCCTGCAGTTGAAGCATCTGCCCTGAATGTACCTGTATAAGGAGAAGCACCTGTACTCAATAAAGCAGTACCAGCTGAACTGATAACAGTATTAACAAAACCTGTAGAAGGTCCTGCACCTGTACCTGAAATATAGTAATCCAGATTTAAAATCTGTCCATTAGGTGCTTTCAGCACAAAAACGAGATCACCTGCCCAGGTATGTGTCAAATTTAATTTCACACTGATACCTGTAATAACAGAAGCAGCAGGAACGCCGGCAACAGTAAGTGTTGTAGAAGTTCCGACTTGACTATTATCCGGAATGGAAACAGTAATTGGTCCTGAAGCAACATTCGTAGAAGCCGGTTGAGGTGAAGTGATATTGGTTAAAGTAAGTTGCTGTATAGCACCATTACAAATATTGGCAGAAGCCGGATTTACATTTGCAACAAGGGTAGTCACAGTTAAAGTAACAATACTTGAATAATCAATTGCTCTGCATGCACCAGAATACACAGTGCGGTATTGATATCCGCTCATGCTAACAGGTGCACCTGAAATAGTAAGCATATTGGTGGTTGCACCACTGTATAAACCGCCATTGCTAATATCAACCCATAAAGCAGTAGCACTTACTCTTTGCTGCCATTTGTAAACCGGCAGGGAACCGGCGGTTGCAATGGTAAAAGTAGCATCACCGCCACAGGCAATAGTCCTATTAACCGGTTGTGTGGTTATGGTAACAGGAATACATGGATTAATTGTAATGGCATAATCCTCCGTTTCTCCGAAAGCATAACCAAGACATGCATTGGCACCTGTAAGTGCAGTATTATACCTGTCTCTTACCCTCATCCGGGTAGTGCCTAAAGTAGCGGTGGAAGGAATCACTATACTTCCGGATATGGTAACACCGTTTCCATTACCTAAAGCAGTGAATTCAGATGCTTCAAAAATACCATTTACATTAAAATCGATCCAAACTCCGACATATTCAGTACCTCCGGGTCCTACTGAAACAGACATCGGGTATGTACCACCTGCAATAACACTTGCAGGGGCCACTGTTGAGGCATAATTGGTATAACCGTTTGCTCCACAGGTACTGCTATTATTAATTCCACCCATTGTTACATTCAGGATCACATCATCTAAGTTGCAATTTGAATTTGGAGGTATGCAATAACAATTTGTCGGAATATTCATGGTAACCTCCAGAGCTGTTGATGTAGCTGTATTTCCAGAGCAGGTAACATTGCACCTGTACCAGGTTGTTGCAGTCTGGGAAATGGATAAATTCATGCTTGTTGCAGCAGCGATATTGGTCCAGGTAATTCCATCCGGTGAGGATTGCCACTGATATGTTAATCCGGAAACTGCCGGGTTGTTTTGTAAACTAAGAATAAAGTTCACTCCGGAACAGGCAGGGTTTGCCGTAGCCAGTGTATTTCCGGGGTTTGGTGTTCCGGTACAAGGTACCGGTGGTGTCCATACAAAAGTTCTTCCACTAACCGGAACCGTTACGGTATTCAACATCGTGCATCTGTTGGTATTCAGAGCACCACCTGTTGTAGCATTCCAATCAGTTGCAGTCGTTCTGTTATTAAAATTTGTGGCAACAGTACCACCCAATCCAACATCTGCTGTATTGCTTGTTGCATTGAAAATGATGGTTCCGTAAACCACTTCAACCACATTGCTTGTTTCATTCAGTCTGATCTGAAAATTCAGATTATCTCCTGTGCCGCCGCCGCCAAACTTTTTGTAGTTGGTCCATTGAATAACACACACCTGGTTAGGCGAAGTACCGATCGTTTCCATCCTGATCTCAGCTCCTGCCTGCGCCTGGATATCGCGGCCAATTCCGGCAATCCTGCTTCTTAACTCCGTTGGTGTTGCAACAACTGTTGATGCCAGTGGGGTATAAGAGCTGGAAGAAGCAATATTAACGGAAGGAGTAAGGGCCGATTTTCCCAATGATATCCATCCATTTGCATTGATGGCAAGTCTGTCGAAAACATTGCCATTAAAAGAAAAATTAAATCCAATGGGTATGCCTACTCCCGTTGTTGCTGTTCCTCCTGCTGGTACTGCAATATCAACGAATCGCTGATCATCGGTTGTGGTTGTACCAAATGAAGTACCCCCACTGATTGCGGTATAGGTACCAACATTCTGGGTAAAGCCATACGTATTAACCTGTGCTTTTACCAGGAAGGAAAATGAAATGAATAATAGTAAAAGAAGGAAAGGTATTTTTATCTTTTTTAGGAAGTAAATTTTTTTCATACGAGATTTTTTAAGTTAAAAAATGAAGGGGGATGTTATTATTTTGATGCAGTAAATGTTTCAAATGTAAATACTATTCTTCTAAAGTAAAAATCGAATTATGTATTTTTTCAAAAATTACAACCGTTTTTATAAAACTTTCCATGGATTCGTTTGCGTGTTACAAATTTGAAATGATATCAATTCCTGCCGGATCTATAAAACAAAAAGAGAGACCGTCAATGAAGACGGCCTCTCTTTTTAAGATAATCTAAGAAAAAATCAGGTTTTACAGAACAAGAACTGATCCCGTTTTGATACGGTTTCCGTTTTGGTCGCCTAATTCAACCCTGTAAATTCCTTTTCCATGATTGCTCAGATCAACATCCATTCTGCCATAAGGAACGGCAACACTGAATGTTTTCATATAAACCCTTGCACCTTTTGAATCATAAATGGTTATAGTACGTGCAGTGATATTTCCTGCAAGACTCTGATATCTAACCTGGAATTGTCCGGTGTTGGGACTAGGATAAATAAACAGAATATCATTTGGTGCTGCTGTAATTGTTATGGAAGAAGAACTTCCGCCACAACCATTTACATCAACCACTGTTACTGAATATGCACCCAGCTGATCTACATTCACTTCAATAGTAGAAGCATTGGCACCCGTGATGGCAACGCCGTTCTTAAACCATTGGTAAGTAGCTGCTGCGTTTGGTGAAACTGCTGCTGTTATTGTTGTTGTGATACCGGGATATAAAGCAGTAGTAGGACCTGCATTGATAACAACTACCGGTAAAGGATTAACAGTTAAAGTTGCTGCGGCAGAATTTACCACACTCATACAAGTGCTAACGGTAAGTACTGCACGATATTGGTTGTTATTCATGCTAACCGGTACGTTTGTCAGTGTAAGTGTTGCAGTAGTTGCACCACTGTGAACACCGGAATTGCTGACATTGGTCCAGGTAGCTCCTGCATCTGT
>JBBKWV010000078.1:0-11851 GCA_037969135.1 Ferruginibacter sp. | reverse complement strand
GATCCGCCGGCTGGCGGAACAGTTTAACCCAACCTCACTGCTCTTGCGGAGAGGGTGGGATTCGAACCCACGGTACAGTTTAACCCGTACGACGATTTAGCAAACCGTTCCTTTCGGCCACTCAGGCACCTCTCCTATTTAACCTGCCCTTAATTAAGGGGCAGCAAAAATACAATTCAATAACTTACCACCCAAAACTAAATGTATAAAAATGAAAAATACTTTATGATTGTGGAACATGGATCAGAATATTAAAAAAATTTATCTGCTTTCATATGCCCGGATACCAATACCGGAAGCCACTTTAAAAAAAATCCGGATACTTTGTATCCGGAAAAATAATTTCATTTGTAAATGATCACATGGCTGCCAACTGAACTTTCTGCTGCAATTCCAGTACACTTTCTTTAAAAAGGTTATCAGTATCCATCAGGTCTTTCACAGTTTGGCAACTATGAATAACCGTTGTATGATCCCTTCCGCCAAAATGCTCTCCAATTGTTTTTAAAGAATTCTTGGTAAATGCTTTTGATAAGAACATGGTTATCTGCCTGGCCTGCACAATCTCTCTCTTTCGGGTTTTTTGTAAAAGCTTATCATAAGGCACATCAAAATACTCGCAAACCATTTTTTGAATTGCATCAATGGTTATTTCCTTGCTGGAAGATTTTACAAAATTTCGGAGTACTTTTTTTGCCAATTCGAGATCAATTTCCCTTTTATTAAGCGAAGATTGTGCCAACAAAGAGATCAAAGCGCCTTCCAGCTCCCTCACATTACTATTGATATTATAGGCAATATACTTAACTACTTCACGTGGCATTTCCAGGCCATCGTTTTTCATTTTTTTATCCAGAATTTCAATTTTGGTATCATAATCCGGTACCTGCAGATCGGCACTTAATCCCCAACGAAAACGGCTCAACAACCTTTCCTGAACCCCTTCAAGGTCTTTGGGAGATTTATCGCTGGTCAATATCAATTGTTTGCCACTCTGGTGTAAATGATTGAAAATGGAAAAGAATGCATCCTGGGATTTCTCTGCACGGTTAAAAAACTGAACGTCATCAATGATAAGTACGTCTATCAGCTGGTAAAAATGTATAAAATCATTGATCGCATTGTTGCGGCCATGATCGATGAACTGGTTGATGAATTTTTCTGAACTCACATATAAGACCACTTTATTATTATGCAGTCTTTTTACTTCATTCCCGATTGCCTGGGCAAGGTGGGTTTTACCCAAACCAACACCACCATATATAACCAATGGGTTAAAGGAAGTGGCACCGGGTTTTTCAGCCACCGTTTTTCCTGCACGGCGGGCAACGCGGTTACAATCTCCCTCAATATATGAATCGAAAGTATAGGCATGGTTAAGCTGCGGGTCGATCTGCATCTTTTTAAGCCCGGGTATTACAAATGGGTTCTTAACCGGATTATTTATAACTAGAGGAAAATCCATTTCGTTATTTGAATATGATTTATAACCATTACCAGGAACATCCATGGTAAGTGGTTTGCTTTTACTGTTACCGCTGTCTACCATTATCCGATATTCCAATCTTGCCTCTTTCCCCAATTCTCTTTTAAGTGTTTTTGCAAGCAGAGAAACATAATGCTCTTCAAGATACTCATAAAAAAACTGACTGGGCACCTGAATCGTTAAAATCTTTTCTTTTAACTCAACAGGCCTTATTGGCTCAAACCAGGTTTTAAAATGTTGCCATTCTACGATATCCTTTATGATCTCCAAACAACTAGTCCATACTTTGTCATAAGCTTTCTCCATTATTCCTTCTGCGATTTATATTGGGTTATTTTTTTGAGAAAATTTACTAAAAAACAAATTTATTTTCCGGATAAAAAGATTTTTTAGTGGGACAGCGAATATCAAAAATTATTTGTTGAAAAAAAAATTTTTTATTCCATTGTTTTTTACCGATGTACAACAGTATGGGGTTTTTCAATATTTAAATTTTTATTTGCCCTGTTTTCAGTGCCAGTAAGAGCCCATTGCTTTATTTTAAAAGATTTACTGATTTTTAAATCAGTAATTAACAGTCTGAGTTTATACACATATTTTAAAAACAACATCCAAATAAACCCATATTCCAATGTACATCTTTTTAATCAGAATGCAGGGAATAAATATCAGTCCTTATTTTATCATGAATTAGGATTACTTTTGAACCTCTAAAAACTTTTTTATGGGTTATGAATTGACAGGGAAACTGATAGCAAAATATGATACTGTTCAGCGTACAGAATCTTTTAAAACAAGAGAGTTTGTTGTTGAAAAATCAGAGGATATTAACGGTAGAAGTATCGTTAATTATATTAAATTTCAATGTGTACAGGAACGTACTGCCGTTGTTGATAAAGTAAATATCAACGATGAAATAAAAGTTTACTTCAATATCAAGGGAAGTAAATGGGAAAAAGACGGAAAAACGAATTACATCACCAACCTGGATGCATGGCGTATTGAACAAATGCTGCAAACAAACTCTCAGGGAGGCCCCGACAATGATTACCTGGAACCCCTGGATACTTTTTCATCCACAGCACCGGATGCCGTTGATGATTTGCCATTTTAAATCTCCTCATTGCTCCTGTTTTTAGGATAATACCTAACACATGCAACAAAAAATATCCATAAGGTTATCGCCCGCTGCTGCAGCTGATCATACGTTAATAAAGGAAAAAATTGCTGCTGCTTCCGGCAACAAAACAGCGGAAATATCCGGTTTTCATATCCTAAAAAAATCGATCGATGCCCGGGGTAGCCATGTTTTCATAAACCTGACAGTAAACGCTTTTATCAATGAGCCCTTTGTTATCCAGCCACTTAAAACATTTGTCTTTCCCGGGCTAAACAACCCACAAAAGAAAGTGGTTATTATTGGCGCTGGACCTGCGGGTCTTTTTGCAGCACTCAAATTGATTGAATCGGGCATTCAACCCATCATATTAGAAAGAGGAAAAGATGTGCGGGCCCGCCGAAGAGACCTCGCCATACTCAATAAAGAAGGCATAATAAATCCCGAAAGCAACTATTGCTTTGGGGAAGGCGGAGCGGGCACTTACAGTGATGGTAAACTATATACCCGCAGTAATAAAAGAGGCGATATAAACAGGATCCTGAACCTGTTTGTACAATTTGGTGCCCCGGAAAATATTTTATCTGATGCACACCCTCATATCGGCACCAATAAACTTCCTGCCATTATCAGTGCCATGCGACAGCTGATCTGCGATTGTGGCGGTGAAGTGTTGTTTGAAAAGAAAGTGGTTGATCTTCATTTGGAGAACGGAAAAGTAAGCTCTGTTGTAACCAGCGACCAGGATATTTTTAAAGCAGATGCATTTATCATCGCCACTGGACATTCTGCCAGAGACATATTTGAACTGCTGCACAAAAAAAATATTTTGATTGAAGCCAAACCATTTGCGTTGGGCGTTCGGGTAGAACATCCGCAATCATTGATCGATTCCATTCAATATCATTGTCCCACCAGGGATGCTCTTCTTCCCCCTGCTTCCTATAGCCTGGTACAACAGGTTAATGAAACGGGTGTATTCTCTTTTTGTATGTGTCCGGGCGGCATTATTGCCCCTGCATCCACCGATCACGGTGAATTGGTTGTAAATGGTTGGAGCCCCTCTAAAAGAAACAATCCTTATGCAAACAGCGGTATGGTAGTTCAGGTAACCATGCAGGATGCCGTAAATGCAACCAGGCATTTAAATATTGAGGCAGACGACCCGCTTATATTTATGCATTTTCAAAGAATGGTAGAACAAAAAGCCTTTCTTGCCGGTGGCGGAAAATTTGTGGCGCCAGCAATGAGAATGGCAGATTTCAGTAACAGGAAAATATCATCCGGATTGCCTCCCAACTCCTACCTGCCCGGTTTGCAATCTGCCGATCTGCAAAATGTTTTGCCGGCTTTTATTTATGATGCGCTGGCAAATGGATTTAAATCTTTTGGCAAAAAAATGAAGGGATATTTTACAAATGATGCAGTAGTGGTGGCAACAGAAAGCCGTACATCAAGCCCGGTTCGTATACCCCGACTTGCAGAAACCTATGCCCATCCCCAGTTTACAAATTTATATCCCTGTGCAGAAGGTGCCGGTTATGCCGGTGGAATTGTAAGTGCCGCCATGGATGGAGAAAATGTGGCATCGCGTATTGCAGAAAAAATTTTAAATAATTGATCCCATGTACAATTACATATAAATGATCCAATATTTTATTAAAGAGCTTAAATTTACCTGAATTATTATTTACCGTTTATGAATATATTAGAGCTGCAAAACATCAAAAAATATTTTGCCACACAAAAAGCTGTTGATGATATCAGCATGCATATTGAAGAAGGGGGCATTTTTGGATTATTGGGCCCCAATGGAGCCGGTAAAACAACCTTGCTTAGAATGATCACAGGAATTTTTTATCCCGATAGTGGCCAGATCATGTTCAATGGGAAAAAATTCAATGCCATGAACGATGCCATGAATATCGGATATATGCCGGAGGAAAGAGGATTGTATAAGAAAATGAAGATCGGTGAACAGGCGATCTATCTTGCCAGGTTAAAAGGGATGAGTAAAAATGATGCCGTAACCAGCATTAAAAAATGGTTCGAAAAGTTTGAAATGGAAAGCTGGTGGAATAAAAAAGTAGAAGACCTTAGTAAAGGCATGAGCCAGAAATTACAATTTGTAACCACCGTTTTACACAATCCTAAATTAGTCATACTTGATGAGCCTTTCAGTGGTTTGGATCCTGTAAATGCCAATCTCATTAAAGATGAGATCTTCAACCTCTCCAAAAACGGCAGTACGGTAATATTCAGTACACACAGAATGGAACAGGTAGAGGAAATATGTGATCATATTGTACTTGTAAACAAGGGCAAAAAGATCTTAGACGGCACTGTATATAATGTAAAGCAAGAGTTCAAAGACAATATATATCAATTGGGAGCTGAAGTGTTGCCGGAACATTTGATGACCCATATTTTTGAGATCGTTCATCATCAGCCCAACCAAATACAATTAAAATTACAAAACGATGTAACCTCCAACGATGTTTTGAAATATTTTATCAGCCAGGGAATAATCATTCACTCCTTTCAGGAAGTTTTACCCAGTTTGAATGATATTTTTATTAAACTGGTTGAAGGAACTAAAAATGCAAGGGTATTTGAAAATGTAAATTAATTTTTAATAAATTATAATGAGTAAAACAGGACTAATCATCAGCCGTGAATATTTTACCCGGGTAAAGAAGAAATCTTTTCTGATAACAACCATCCTGGTTCCCCTAATTATTATTGGTTTTTATGCGGCAATCATCGCCATTACCATTAACAGTAGCGGAGATAAACAATCCATTGCAGTTTTAGATAAAGCAAATTTATTTGAAGGCGGGATTGAATCCCGGGATAAATCAATCGAGTTTAATTTTATTCAGAATGAAACGGAAGACGAGTACATAAAAAAATACAAGGACAAAGGATATAATGCCTTTTTATACATCCCCGAGTTTGATATACAGCATCCGGATAAATTCACTTTACACAGCCAGTCATCTGCCAGTCTGAGTACAACGAACACTTTGGAAAGGGCTATCAACAAAGCGATTGAGAACAAAAGACTCATTGTACTCGGAATTGACCCCAATAAATATAATGCGATAGCTGCTGATGTAAAACTGGGAAATACCATTGATACCAAAGAAGGAGGGAAAGAAAGTATGGCTGCAGTTGCCTATGGGGTTTCCTTTGCATGTGGCATACTTATATATATGATGATGATCATCTATGGCACCCAGGTAATGCGTGGTGTTACTGAAGAAAAAACAAACCGCATTGCAGAAGTAATGGTTAGCTCCGTAAAACCCTTTCAACTGATGATCGGTAAAATAATCGGAATCGGAGCTGTTGGCCTTACCCAGTTCGCCATCTGGATCATATTGATCTTTTTGATGCAGTTCGCCATACCACTTATTTTTCCTGATTTGCTGAACCAGGTAAATGCCACTGCAGGCAGTGTAGAAAGTGCTTCAATGGCAGCCAGTGTTTATCAGGGATTGTCTTCACTTCCGCTGGCTAAAATTGCTTTTTCATTTTTATTTTATTTCCTGGGCGGATACCTTACTTATGCATCTTTGTTTGCAGCCATTGGCAGTGTGGTGAGTGAAGACCAGCAGGAAGCACAGCAATTGGTCTTTCCGGTCCTTATGCCTATCATCCTTGGATTTGTGATCATGACAAAAGCCATCAACGAACCAAACAGCAGCCTGGCAGTTTTTGGAAGCCTCTTTCCTTTAACGTCGCCGATAGTAATGATGGGAAGAATTACGTATGAGATTCCGGCCTGGCAAATGATCACTTCTATGATCCTGCTTATAGGTTGCTTTTTTCTTTTTACCTGGATTACTGCAAAGATTTACCGTACAGGAATATTAATGTATGGTAAAAAACCAAGTTGGAAAGAAATGATCAAATGGGGATTCAGAAAATCCTGATCCCTTTTAAAAAAGAATTTGAAATATTAAGTTGCGGATTCATTTCCAAAGACAGCTCTATGCATTTCAGACTTTGCATATTTATACAGTAAACCAGCAATCAGTAAAAATGCTGTAAACAGTATTCCCAGAAAAAAACCAATAGCGCCATAAATAATTGACGATGGTTTTTTTATATCAAACGGTGCATCCGGTTTATCCAGTGTTGCAATGATGGGTGTTACTTTCTGCAGGCGCCATAAAGCTTCTTCCCTGTTATTGGCCGATGCATCCCGTTGGCGGGTAACCCATTCTTTCTGACTGGCCAGGTTCTCTTTTGGGATACTATATTCAATCCTTTCCGACGGAACAAACAATGTTGTATTAGCCATTTGAATGGCTTTCTTATCAAATGAGTTTAATACAATATCCAGCGAATCGATCTTACGGATGGTAAACTCATAATCCAGTTTTGCCTTTTTTATCTTCAGGTCTTTATAAAATTCAGAAATCTTATCTATTAAAATATAACTTACCGGACTTACCAGTTCTTCTTTCGAATTGCTGAAATTTAATTCAAGAATACCATTTTTATTTATTTTAGCAAGTATTCCTCCTTTTAAAAGGTCACCTCCAATTGCCGCCAGTTTTACAGTATCAGAGGGCATTTTTATTGCTTTTGAAAAAAACCATCTTTTCTCATTATAATTATCTATCAGCAATTCTGCGATTCTTTTATTTCCCATTTCAGGTAACCTCTCCATGGCAACAGCTTCCCGGGTATTACGGCTCAGGGCAAGTTCTACAATATTGATCGAAGCTTCCTGGCTAAAACTTTTTGGTGCATCAGTAATACCTAAAATACTGCTAAGGGCACTATTGGCACTTGAATTATCATTGGATGCGGTAAGCGGAAAAACAGAAGCACTGGATGTATAATCCGTTTTTGCATTTTTGGCTATCATAAAAAAAAGCAAAGCGATCAGCAACCCGCCAATTAGTATTACTAATTTTAACCGGTTGATCTTTAAAAATATTTTTTTTATAAGTTCGTTCGTAGTCACAAAATTTACTTTACGTATTTAAAAATAATTCCGGTAAGTACAACTGGTATTGCAGCTATCAAGGTGGATTTGGCAAGATCTGATAATTCTGCTCCCTGTGGCCTTACCGGCACAGTTACGACAGCCCCTTCTTCCACTTTAGGATAAACATGTATGAAGAAGAAACTTTTGGTGCGCCTGCTTTTTCCATTGGCATAGGTTACAAAAATCCTTTTCCGCCAGGGCCGTATGCCGTAACCTCCCGCCTTATCGATATAATATTGCAGATTGGGATGTTCCTTATCAAATGTGATTTTTAACGGAGACTGAACGGTTCCTGTAACGGTTACAAAAGGATTTTTTTCGGGAATAAAAATCAAATCGCGTTCCTGTAAAATAATATCATGTTTAGAATTCTTATTTGCCAAAGCTTTGTCCAGATCAATACTTACCGGTTCGTCCAGTATTTTCAAGATAGTTGAAAGACTGTCCTTGATAAGTTTCCCAGCTGAATCCAATTTTGGTTTTTCCACTATCTTTTCCCTTAAATTTTCGTTTTTATACCTGTATAAAATGGCGCCGCCTGTATTGGCATTTTCTGTTACGCCCCCGGCTCTTTCAATGAATGATGACAGCCGTTCATATTTATCCAGTCGGGGATACAAACCCGGGTATTTTACCAAACCCCTGATCTCTATATTTTGTTGAAGTTCGAATGTGGGGTTTTTTCTCACAAATATCTGGTCATACGGCTTCAGCAGAATTTTCGAAGATGCAACATCTAACTGCAGGTTGGGTAAAATGGAATAAGATTTTACGATGGTGCGTGTTGGCTTTAACCCCTGTTGAGCAGAATCTATATCCACAATACTGGATATTTCCAATCTTCCGTATTCTGCTGAGGGTTTAATTCCTCCTGAAAGGTATAACAGATCCTGTAAGCTCATTCCCCCATATTTTCTAACCCTGCCCTCTCTTCTAACCTCTCCGAAAATTTCTACAAATTGCACTTCCCCAAATTCACCTTGTGAAAATAACTGGATCACATCATTGGGTAATAAAATCACGTTATTAAAACTTGTTATTTCATTTTCATTGATAGAGGTCAGATCCACTTCCAGCCTGTCTGATTTAAGGTTAGTAGAATCTCCGGCTCCCCTGAAGATATAAGCTCTTGGGAGATACGTATTGCGTGTAACACCTCCTGCCCGGTTGATGATATCAAACAACCTTTCACCTTCTCTTAATTCATAAATATCCGGATAGGTAACCTCTCCTCTCAAATCCACTTTATTGGAAAGTCCCGGTTTGATAAGGTCTACTTTTACTATATCTCCATCCTCCAAATGAAAATCCTCTCCCGCTATTTTAGTGATCGCATTTGCATTTACATCTTTCTGCACTTGCTTTTCGTTTTCCGTTCTCAATACTTTCATGCCCGATGCTAGGGCATCCGAATTCAGACCGCCGCTATAGCTTAACAATGCCTTCACCCCTTCATCCTTCTTTAACTGATAATACATGGGCCTTTTAAATTGCCCGGTAGCCAATACCTTTTTTTCCAGAAAGCCAATGATAACAAAATCATTGTTCTGCAAATAGATATGTTTACCAAAATCACCTGTTGTCAAATATTTGTACACATCTATTTCATCAATTACCCTGCCTGCCCTTTTGATTTGAATATTTCTCAGATTTCCAAATTGAGTAACACCTCCGGAATTCGCAATTACATTGAACGCATTTGAAAATGCAGAAACGGTAATGGGCCCCGGAGAATTTACTTCACCCACCACATTTACATTGATGGATCTTGGCTGGCCCAACGACACAGCGATATTGGTGCCGGAAGGCACTACACTCCTGAACCTGGAATCGATCATTGAACGGGCGTAATCGAAAGTCAACCCCTGTACCTGTATCTTTCCCAATCCTTGTGGAAAAATAGCACCGTCTCTTGCAACCACATAACTTTCCTGGAATTCAGCTGCTCCCCACAAGGAAACAACGATATGATCCCCTACACCAATGGGATAATCCAGGGGCGGTGTAGAAAGTTCTGTAAGATCTGTTGCTGCTGCACCCTGAAAAACATTTTCACCATAGGTTTGATCCGGACGGTAAAAGCCTGCTTTGATATTGTCTTTTATCAAACTATCCTTATCCAGTTTTAAGTTTTTGGACAAGATCGCATTCTTATCCTTACCGGTGTTTTCTTTATTCTTATCACTTAAAAGGGAAGAAAGCTGCGTTTGAGACAGATTTTTGGGATCGATCTGGTTTGGAAGAATTTCTGAAGGGATTTGTTGTGAAACCGGTGGTTGGCAATAAGCCTTAAATGAACAAAAAAATATAAAAAAGAATACCGGGTATTTTAATATGAACCTGTGTACTGATCGTTGCATCTTTATAAGGATTGATTTTATATTGCAGCAAATATAATATATTATTTCTGCGGTTGTTGTGTAAGCAATTTGTACTCATCCCAGATCTCAGCAACTATATCGGCTGCCGGCTGGATATTTTTAATCAGGGAACTTACCTGGCCAATCTCCAATTCACCTTCCTCCATGTTTCCTTCAAACATTCCTTTTTTTGCCCTTCCTCTTCCCAGTAATTCATTTAAATCTTCTTTTGAAATGCATTTCTGTTCTGCCTCCTGCACCATATCATAAAACTTATTTTTCAAAAGCCTGACCGGCGTTAATTGTTTCATTGTTAAAACCGTATCCCCTTCTCCTGCATTAATTACGGCATTTTTAAAATTTATATGGCTTGAAGCCTCATTGCTTGCGACAAAACGACTACCGATCTGTACACCCGAGGCTCCCAGTATGATTGCTGCCAGCATCTGCCTTCCGGATGCAATGCCACCTGCAGCAATAACCGGAATTTTTACCGCATTGCTCACAGCAGGGATCAATACAAAGCTGGTGGTTTCTTCTCTTCCATTATGCCCCCCTGCCTCGAAGCCTTCTGCAACAACTGCATCACAACCCGCATCCTGTGCTTTTAAAGCAAATTTGCTGCTGCTCACAACATGTACTACTGTAATATTATGTTGCTTTAATATGGAAGTGAATTTTCCGGGATTACCTGCTGAAGTAAATACAATGGGAACTTTTTCATCAATGATGATCTGAATATGTTTATCAATATCCGTGTATAATAAAGGAACATTAACCCCGAATGGCTTTTGCGTTGCCTGTTTACATTTTCTGATATTTTCTTCCAGAATGTGTGGATACATACTGCCACTTCCCAAAACACCCAGGCCGCCGGCATTACTCACGGCACTGGCTAATCTCCAACCACTGGCCCAGATCATTCCTGCCTGTATCAATGGAATATCAATGCCGAATAATCTGGTTACACTGTTTTGAAACATAAGGAATGAAAATACAAATTAAAAATAAACTACCGGGGAAATAGAAAAAATTATAAACATATGTACAATGAAAGATTATTTATTGCCGCCACCCAGATCTATTTCAGCATTATCTCCGATATTCAGATTTCTGCTCACACCACGGACATCTGCATCATTTCCAATCAGCGAATTATTTAAAACAATATCCATAATATTGGCATAAGCACCAACTATAGAATCTTTAACGATTGCCCTGTTAATGGTAGCATGCTCGCCGATGGCCACAAAGGGGCCAATGACTGAATCTCTTATTTTACAACCTTCGCCGATACTGACAGGTGGGACAATGATCGTATTTTCAAAATCATTGGGTTCTTTAATATTTACACCAAATTTTTTAAGTAAGATTGCATTCGACTGAAGCAAGGTTTCTTTTTTACCACAATCAAACCAATTAGACACTTTAAAGGAACTGAATTTGACTCCCTGCTGTATCATACAGTCAAGGGCATCTGTTAGGCTAAATTCTTCATAACTGTTTTTGGATTCACTGATTGTGGACAAACAGGTAAACAATGCAGCACTTTCTTTTATTTTATAGATACCAACAAGTGCCATATTGCTTTTTGGGATAGCTGGCTTTTCAACCACCCGGCTGATGAAACCATCTTCTTCTATTTCGGCAACACCAAAATTTCTGGGATCGTCTACTTTTTTTACTCCCAACATGGAATAAGGGGATTCAATGATCTCTTTAACACTGTATTCAGCAATCGTATCGCCTAAAACAATCAATACTTCATCATTTCCCACGATCTCTTTTGTAAGATCAATAGCATAACCGGTGCCGTGTCTGTCACTTTGTGTAACAAAATGGCAATTCAGATCGGGATAATTCTGCGTTACATAATCCTGTAT
>JBBKWV010000077.1:0-7176 GCA_037969135.1 Ferruginibacter sp. | reverse complement strand
ATTACCTTACTCCGTCATTTTTGCGCATAAACTCCAGCAGAGATCTGGCATCTTCATCAGACACATTTTGATTTGGCATTCGAACAAGACATATTTCCAACTGCGCCTGTGCTTTCGGATCTTTATCCAGCATTTCATCCGTATTGGTCACGAAATTCATGATCCATTCAGGACTATGTCTTGAGGTAGCCCCTTTCCAACCCGGACCAACCAGCTTTTCATCTGTTAATTTGTGACAACTCAAGCATTTAACAGTAGCTACTTTTTCCCCTGCTGCAGCCATATTTGCATCGAGTACAGCAGCTATTTCCACATTTTTAAATTTTCCTTCAACCCTTGTTGGATCGTAACTCGGATTGTCATTCTATTCTACTAGTGCAGATGAATCAAAAAGATCTGATTCAGATGATGAATTTGTATCATTATTGTTGCCACAGGCAGCAATAAATATTACAAGAAACAGTATAACAGCAATTTTCTTCATGATGTTTGGTTTTAATTATAAATTTTGAACCGCAACTTACTTTACCTGATTTCCTGTTATTATGCGTTGAATAATAAAATTTAAAATCGGTTTTCGAATCATGCATTTTGTAGAAAATTCATTTATTCACAGCCTTAAAAAAGCCGTACTGTTATTCTTTTTATTAAAAACATGATTTAAATCATACTACCCATAAATAATAATCATTTCCTGGAGCAGAACTGCTGAATAGCTTTGAATTCAATAAATTTTAAATATCAATTGTATGATCGATATAGATACATTATTAACCTGGGGTGCGGTATATAAAAAAATAAATGCGGGGGAAATGATCTTTCAGGAAGGAAACGAATCACATTTTTATTATCAACTGGTGTCAGGCAGTGTTCGATGGGTAAATACAAATGAACAAGGCAAAGAATTCTTACAGGATATCATTGTTCCCGGTGAATCTTTCGGAGAATTACCCCTTTTTGATGAAGAAAAACTGGCCGCTACGGCAATTGCAGATATTGATTCTGTGATCATCCGTTTACACAAACCCATTTTCTTAGACCTTTTAAAAGAAAATCCGGAAATACATTTTGCCTTCAGCAAGAAACTGACAGAACGATTGAGGTTTAAATTATTCATGCTAAAAGAAATTTCAAATCATGTGCCTGAACAAAGTATTTCGAGGCTTTTTGACTATTTTAAAGACAGGAAGAAAAATATCTGTTCCGATTGTAATAAAATAAATTTGACCAGAAAGCAGATTGCAGAAATGACCGGCATGCGGGTAGAAACAGTTATCAGGGCAATCCGCTCTTTAAAAGAAAAAGGGAAACTGGCGATTGATAAAGGCAAGGTCTATTGCTGAATTATGATTGAAATCATATTTCAACCTTTAACAGCGTTGTTTCTTTGCTCAAACGCAATAAATGCAGTTCACTATTCAAAGATGGATCCGGATCTCAATTTTTAACCTGATGTTGGTTGCATCCATCGGGGTAATATTGAGATACAAAATTGCATTTGCACTTCCATTTATTGATCAGAAGCATCTCTTACACGGGCATTCGCATTTTGCCTTTGCCGGATGGATCACCCAGGCTTTGATGGTATTAATGGTTTCCTATTTGGCTTCCAGATTGGAAAATGGCATTGTTAAAAAATATGGCTGGTTATTATTTGCCAACCTGTTTACAGCTTATGGCATGCTTGTTTCTTTTATTATCGAAGGCTATGGGCCATACTCTATTCTTTTTTCCACACTTTCGGTCTTTGTCTCCTATGCCTTTGCCATTGTCTTTTGGATCGATTTGAATAAGGACAGATCTAAAAACAGCGTCCACCTTTGGTTCAAAGCTGCTTTGGCATTTAATGCCCTTTCTTCCTTTGGTGCTTTTGCACTTGCCGGAATGATGGTTAATAAAGTTATTCACCAGAACTGGTATCTTGCTGCAGAATATTTTTATTTACATTTTCAATACAATGGCTGGTTCTTTTTTGCATGTATGGGTTTATTCACTTCCAGATACATTCAAACAGCAGCACAACAAATCATACTTAAGAAAATATTCCGGTTGTTTTTTATTGCTGTTATACCAGCCTATTTATTATCTGTATTGTGGATGAATTTTTCTTTGTGGATATATATCATTATCGTGGTTGCAGCTATTCTTCAAGTATTCAGTTGGGGATGGTTCCTTGCATTGATAAAACCACAAATGCTGTTCATCAAACAAACCTCTCTCCCTGCAACCCGTTGGTTACTGACATTATCCGCCATTGCTTTATCGATAAAACTCCTTTTGCAACTTGGATCTGTTATACCGTCTTTAAGCAATATTGCTTATGGTTTCAGGCCTATCATCATCGGATATCTTCATTTGGTTTTACTCGGAGTGATCAGTGTTTTTTTACTCGGGTATATGACTGCAGAAAAATATCTGAACGTTTCTCAAATTTCCAAATATGGAATGATACTATTTGTAGGCGGAATTATACTCAATGAATTATTTCTGATGGTACAAGGATTTACAGCAATGAATTACACTTATATTCCTTTTATCAATGAATCATTATTTATTATTACCCTGATCATGCTTACCGGAATTGTTACAATTAATGTCAGTCAGCAACGAAAAAATCTGCATTGATTTCATTCTTAATCACATAAATACAAAACTTCGCTGAAATAACACTTGCAACATAGAAGCAGGTTTTCAGGCAACCTTTCCTGTACGCAAAAAACATCCACTGTACTGTATAGGCACTGAAACTTATCAGCCTCATTTAGGGGAAATCGGTTAAAACTGTAAGAAAAGATTCAAATCAATACAAAGAGAATTTACTTCCTGTTTATTATGCAGCTGCAAATGTAATTTCAGGTTTTCTTAAAACTTAATAAAGGGATTTTTATCGTATAAGAAAGATTTTCTGTTTTACTCCACAAGAATAATTTTTCCCATAATTTTCTTTCTTTTGTAAACATCAGAAGCCATTGGCAGTCTTTTTGTGCCAAATACTTTTTAATTTGTTTTATCAGAGAATATTCAATGCTGGCTTTTTGAATAACCAACCGGATTTTTTTGGGATCACTTTTTTTGATCTCTTTTTCTGCCTGATTTACCAGCTGTTGATCTATATCCAGCCCATAATCAAGGTATAGAATATCCACACTGGATTTCAACTCTTTAGCGACTGGAATCACTTTTTTAAGTTCCTGACTTATATTTTCCAAATCGGAAGCTAAAGTAATCTTACCTATTTTTTCAAACCGGTATTTCTCCGGAATTGTGAGCACCGGGGTCATTGATTTTGCAATCAGGTTTGCAGTATTGGATCCAAAAAGATATCGGCTAAACCCTGTTGCTCCATGGGTACCGGCGACGATCAGGTCTGCATGATTTTCTTCTGCAGCCTTAATAATTGATGCCGCAAATAAAGGTTCAGATCTTACCAAATATTTTGTTGTAAGGGGGATGTTTTTAAATCCCAGATATTTATATGCTTTGCGTGCCTGATTCTGAAGTTTTTTTAATTTATAATCTTCATCATCTCTGGTTAACAAATACATATTCTCATCACTTACTGCTGCGGTTGAAAGCAGATAAGGAGGCAAACTTGCACAATGAAAAAGCACGAGATCCGCATGCATCATTTTACATAACCTGATGGCATAACGCAGAGCTACAGTTGCATTTTTTGAGAAATCAGAAGGAACAAAGATTTTTTTCATAAAAGTAAATATGAGCCAATCAATTAACCGGCACTGCAAGCAGCGGAATATTGGTATGATAAGACATCTTTTTTGTCATGCTTCTGTTAAAGAGGCTGCCGACCAGAGATCTTTTGTGTGTAAACATTACCAACAGGTCAATATTTTTTTCCTTAATAAATGAATCAATCGTGTCTTCGAAAGTATGTCCGACTAATTTTTCAGGTTCGATCTTCGTATCCTTATACATGGATTGAAGCTTTTCTTCATATTCATTAACAGCTGTTGAATTCTCAATATAATCGACCGCCATTGCCGTATCCTCATCAGTAAATACAGCAGTAAAAACTGTTGCATTGAATAGTGAAGCCAGTTCAATAGCCGGGTTAGCCAGACCAGGATCTTCCTCAAAATGATTGACAGCTAATAAAATATTCTTTAATTCTACCCACTCACTTAAAAGAGGTACCGCAAGTACAGGAATACTTGTTTTGCCGATAACAGAAGCAGTAATACTGCCAAATAATTTTTCTTTAAACGCTGCATCACCCAGAGTACCCATAATAATCAAATCAGCGTTGTTCTCTTCGGCAGCAAGTAAAATAGACGCTGCTATACCACCGGCATAAACATACGTATGAATGATTATCCCGGATGATTCTTCCAGCTCCTTTTTTATGATTGCTAATTCTGCCTGTGCAGCTTCCACCGGAGGAAGATTGTACTTTTTTTCTAAAATTGTTATTTCCCTGAATGGAGCGTCTAACAGACTGCTTATATTAACTAGTACAATTTCTGCATTTGCTATTTTTGCCAACTCAACAGCAAACGATACTGCTTTGTCAGCATTCAGAGAAAAATCTGTAGGTACTAATATTTTTTTCATATCTCGTAATTTTTATTAACCAAATAAACCAAATAATGATTACTATAATTATGACCGAAGTCATTACAGTACATGATCTTCAAATAAACCATTTCAGGAATTCCTTATTTTTTTCCATATTTCAATCCAGAAAGTACTGATAATAGCAGCTGCAATACATAAAAATATTTCATATACGGATAAATCAGAAAGCCTGAATAAATCCTGTACAAATGGTACAAAAAGAAATAAAGAAATACAAATCAATGTGAGAGCAATGATAAGAGGAAGCAACTTATTTTTATACTTAAGCGTGGATAAAAATGAGATTCGAAAAGAACGGTTAACAAGAGTAAGGAAAATATTACTGAACAAAAGGGAGATAAATATAACAGTACGAACAAATGTTTCATCATTTTGCCGGCTTAAATAATAATACCCTATTCCCAGGCAGCCCACTGTGATCATTAATCCCTGCACCACACTTATCATTAATTGTTTTGAAGATAAAAATGTACTGCTTATTTTCCTCGGAGGCCGCAACATAGTTCCCGGCTCCATGGGCTCATTTTCATAAATGATCGAACAGGTTGGCCCCATGATCAGTTCAAGAAAGATCACATGTACCGGTGAAAAAATATCGGTAAACTTCCACATGAGCAATAAAGGAAGTGTAACAATCAATATGATGGGTATATGAATGGAAACAATATACTGTATCGCTTTTTTTAAATTATCATAAATTTTTCTTCCATTTGCAATAGCCACAGTCATGTGGCCAAGGTCATCATCTACCAGGATCAAAGAAGCAGTTGATTTTGCCACCTCACTTCCCCGCATTCCCATTGCAATACCAATATGGGATGCTTTTAATGCCGGTGCATCATTCACACCATCTCCAGTCATGGCAACTATTTCGCCATTTGCTTTAAGCGCCTCGATTACTTTTAGTTTAGCTTCGGGATACATTCTTGCATAAATATTCACCTGCTCAACTTTGCGCATCAATAATTCATCACTCATATTCATAATATCAGTCCCTGTCAACACTTCATTATTATGACTCAGCTGTATCTGTCCGGCAATTGCCAAAGCTGTTTCGGCAAAATCGCCAGTAATCATTTTAACCTGTATTCCTGCATCATTGAATATTTTTATCGTTTCGCTGATATTTTCCTTTGGCGGATCATGAAAAGCAAGCAGCCCTAAAAAATCAAAAACGAATTCCTGTTGTGAATCCGGAAATTGCTTTTCCGTCCATTCTGCTTTCCCTACCCCCAAAACCCGGTATCCTTTTTTGGCATATAAAATGGATTGCTCTTCTAAATGACGTTTTGCCGTTTCTGATAATTGAGAAAGCCGTAAAATGGCCTCCGGTGCACCTTTTGCAGCAATTACCTGTTCTCCTTTTTCATTACGGAAAATATGTGTCATCATCGGCGGTTTTCCGGCAACAGGATACTCATGGATTTGTTTATACTGTACCCTTTTATCCAAGACAGCAGATTGCCCATACAAACTGTATATGGATTTTTCCATCGGGTCAAATGGATTTGTTTCACTTGCCCACATGGCATATTCAATAAGCTCAGGAGGTAAATTTGATTTGTCATCCCTGTGAACAGACTTATTGTTTATTGCATCATATAAATATTCGATAACCATTTTGTTTTGGGTAAGAGTGCCCGTCTTATCTGTGCAGATAACTGTTGCAGAACCGAGGGTTTCAACATACTGTGGCTGTTTAACTATGACATTATTTTTCAATAACCGGAATGCTCCCAATGCCTGGAAAGTGCTGAATGCAACAGGTATCTCTTCCGGCAAAAGACTCATAGCCAGCGTAAGTCCCTGTAAAAAAGATTGTAGTAAATTTTCTGAATGATAATAATTATACCCAATAACCAATAAAAAAGCAATGCCTCCTATCCAAACCATATATCTCACAAAAGAACGGATCTGTATTTGTAAAGGGGTTTTTAAAACAGTAATTTCCTGCAAAGACAAACCGATCTTACCAAACATGGTTTTATTACCAATAGCATTTACTTCAATTGCTGCATTACCACTGGTTACCAGTGTTCCTTTATACACGTGGTTGTTATTTTCAGCAGCTTTATTCACTGTAAAAGATTCTCCGGTAAGAACAGATTCATTTAAAGAAAAATCATTGGCCGAAACAATTAATCCGTCTGCAGTAACTACTTCCCCTTCTTCAAGCAGCAGAATATCGCCCATTACAATATCAGCAGTTTCAATTTGTACCGGTTTTCCATTACGCAAAACATGCGCTTTGGATGCAGATAGTTTCTCTAAAGCCCGGATTGCATTCCGGCTCCGGTATTCCTGAAAAAAAGATATTCCGGCAACAATAAAAACCGACACAAGCATGATAAACCCTTCCTGGTAGGCTGCAGCAAAAAAATAAATGAAACAGGCAATCAGTAAAAGAATGAACATAGGTTCCAGCACAACTTCTTTTACGACATGGCGAAATACCCGGTCTTTAAGTATTTGAACTTTGTTGTTTCCAAACCGTAATTGTGACTCTTTAACTTCCGCTGAAGTTAGCCCAATAATATTTTTTGGTAAATCCATAATAACAATATCGTTTTATTCCTGAAG
>JBBKWV010000076.1:0-10870 GCA_037969135.1 Ferruginibacter sp. | reverse complement strand
GAAGATAAAAGCCGCAATGAAATGGTTCAGCACGTGTACGACATCACTTATGGCACGGTACGGAAAAATGAAGATTGCCTTGTTGTAATTGATGACAGTATCGTAAGGGGCACCACATTAAAAGAAAGTATCATTCGGATGCTTGGCCGCTTGAAACCCAAAAGGATCATCATTGTATCTTCTGCTCCCCAGATCAGGTATCCAGATTGCTATGGAATTGATATGAGCAAAATGGGCGATTTTATTGCATTCAAGGCTGCAATTGCTTTATTACATGAAAGAGGAATGGATTTTTTGTTAACCGAACTGCTTCAGAAATGTAAAAAGCTTAAACAGGATAAACAGTTACATACCGAAAATATAGTGAGACAGGTTTACAAACCGTTTACGCTCGATGAGATCTCACGAAAAATTGCTGAACTCATAACAGCTCCCGATCTGAATATACAGGTGGATGTAATATATCAAACAATAGAAACCTTACACGAGGCTTGCCCCAATAATAAAGGCGACTGGTATTTTACCGGCAACTACCCTACAGCAGGGGGTAACCGCGTTTGTAATATGGCTTTTATGAATTATATGGAGGGGAAAAATGTGAGGGGGTATTGATTGGTGATGATTATTGGAAATTATTATATGAAAAAACTATACTTGATCAGGCACGCAAAAAGCGGTTGGGGAGATTTAAGTCTGCCGGACTTTGAAAGACCTTTGAATGAAAGGGGAAAGACTGATGCTCCCGCAATGGCCAAAAGACTCTTATCAAAAAACATACAACTGGATGCTTTTGTTTCCAGTCCGGCAAAAAGAGCCCGAAAAACATGCACACTTTTTTGCAAAGAATTTCACATAAACACAGATCAGATCATTTTCATCGATAAATTATATCTGGCCGCTGCTTCTATTTTTTTTGATGTCATCCGCGATCTTGATGATAAATATGACCAGGTTGCCCTTTTTGCCCACAACCCCGGTATTACTGATTTTGTAAATCAATTATGTAAGGATGTACGTATCGATGAAATGCCTACCTGCAGTGTTTTCGCTGTGGAAATACACATTAAGAAATGGGAGGACTTTATGGCTACCAATAATCATTTTTTATTTTTCGATTACCCTAAAGCATGATGAGCTAATCAGTGTAATTTCAAAAAATACCGCATTGCTTTCCGGGTTATTATAATATGCCGGAATTTCATAAAACCCGTTTTTCTTATAGAGGTTCATGGCACTTGTCATATGGCTTAATGTATCTAAACGTACTTTTTTATATCCGGCATTCCTGGCAAAAAACAAAGCTTCATTCAGCAACCCGGACCCAACTCCCTTATTTTGCAATGAAGGAGTCACATACATTCTTTTTAATTCAGCGATACGATCATCAATCTTCCGGATAGCCACACAGCCGGAAATGGAATCTGCAGATTCGAATAAAATGATACAGCCTTTCGGGGCAGCGTACATCATTTTTAACTCTTTTAATTCTTCGTCGAAATGCTGAAAACTGAGGTCTATATTAAGCCAGTTTGCGTATTGCCGGAATAATTTTCCTGCCATTTCGTAATCCTGCTCATTTATCGCTTGTTTATACAGACCCATTGTTGCTGGTTTTATTTGCAAGATACACTCCCAGAAAAATAAATATTGCTGCAAATATCTTATAAAATGCCAATGCTTCTCCTAAAAATATCATTGCGATCGCCGCTGCAAAAACCGGCTGTGAATAAATATACATTCCGGCCATTGAAGCGCCTAGTGTTTTAATACCGTAAACATTAAAAATATAAGCAAGAAAGGTTCCGCCTAAAACTATAGAAGATAATAACAAAAAGGAATTTGTGTCATATCTCTGCCATGGCACTTCCAAAAACTCATTCCAGCAAAAAGGAAGGATCATAAAAAAACCCATAGTAAATATCATTCTGATAACGGTTATGGGATCATATGTTTTCATCAACGGTTTTACCAGTATAAAATAAAGCGTATAAGAAATAGCATTTAATATGATCATAATATCTCCCAATAAAACCTGTGAGCCATTCTGAGTATAATCTCTGGCAGTTATCAATATGGTTGCTCCGGTAATCCCCATTAACAAGCCCGCTATTTTATTTTTGCTTAACATTTCTTTCAATACCCAGGCCGATAAAAATGTAATGAGTATTGGTGTTGTAAGCATAAGGAGGGATGCGTGTATTGAATACGTGAGTGAGAGTCCTTTAATAAAAAGCATCTGATTAATAGCGATCCCGGTAAGTGCACATAAAAAAAATCTTTTGATATCCTTTTTATGAATAACTGATTTTTCTTTTTTAAAAAGGAACAATACCCAAAGCAAAATCATGGTTATTCCAACACGCAAAAAATTAAGTCCAAATGGCTTTACCAGTTCATCATTGATGAGAGATTTTACTGCAGAATAATTAATTGCAAAAAATATATTCGTGAATAATAATGCCAGATGTGCCTTTGATTTCTGCTGCAATGAATTCGTTTTTAAATTATTACAAAGATCGGAATGTGGATCAATTAAAAAACCGTTCTGCTTTTGCAGAACGGTTATACTTACTAACCCAACTAAACCAACTTAAATTAATGATCTTATTATCCCAGGTTTTCTTTTATTTTTTCCCTGATCTTTGTTTCAATTTCTTTGGCCAGCTCAGGATTATCGATCATCAGTTGTTTTACCGCTTCACGTCCCTGACCCAGTTTATCCCCATTATAACTAAACCAGCTACCACTTTTTTGCACAATATCAAGTTCTACTCCCATATCAATGATTTCGCCAGCCTTAGAAATACCGGCACCGTATATAATATCAAATTCAGCAATCCGGAAAGGAGGTGCTACTTTATTCTTTACCACTTTTACTTTAATATGATTTCCGATAACCTCGTCGCCATCTTTGATCTGGGCCAGCCGCCTGATGTCCAACCTTACTGATGCATAGAATTTAAGCGCATTTCCTCCGGTTGTTGTTTCGGGGTTACCAAACATAACGCCGATCTTTTCACGTAACTGGTTAATGAAAATGCAACAACTGTTTGTTTTTGCAATGGTAGCTGTAAGTTTCCGGAGGGCCTGGCTCATCAATCGGGCGTGCAATCCCATTTTACTATCTCCCATTTCACCTTCCAGTTCACTTTTGGGTACCAGTGCAGCTACAGAATCTATAACAACCACATCCAACGCTCCGGATAAAATAAGCCTGTCGGCAATTTCTAAAGCCTGTTCCCCGTAATCCGGTTGAGAAATCAGTAAATTATCAATATTGACTCCCAGTTTTTGTGCATAACTACTGTCGAAAGCATGTTCCGCATCAATAAATGCGCACATACCGCCTTTCTTTTGTGCTTCGGCAATTACGTGTATGGCAAGGGTTGTTTTGCCCGATGATTCCGGACCATAAATTTCTACCACACGCCCTTTGGGTAATCCACCAATACCTAATGCCACATCAAGCCCGATAGATCCTGTAGAGATAACCCCCTGTTCTACTGTAACTTTTTCATTCATCATCATTACCGATCCTTTTCCAAAATCCTTATCAATTTTGTCCATCGTTAATTTCAGTGCCTTCAATTTTTCTGCGTTGCTCATTGTTTCTGTTTTTAAGTGATGTATCTGTTTTGCTTAGTAAAATTAAATCCGGATTCAAAGCTAATACATTTATTTTATCAACACTAATTATTTTAGTATTTCTTTGATAATTTTTTTAGTTTTATGCTTTTGCTGTTCTAAGAGTTGGTGATGGGTTGTGTTTTTATAACAAAAGCAGATTCGTTAAGGTTAAAATTAAAAAACCCACTCCGAAGAATCGAAACGGGTAATGTTCAAGCATGAGAAACTTTAATAACTTTCCTGAATTTCCTTTAATTTAAAGAGTACGATAAACGGGCCATGCAATATTTTTATTCCGGGGAATTAATCTTATACAAAATGAATGATATTTTCTGAGCAAAAAAATACTCCAAACTGGTAGGTTTAAGCTGTTTTGTGGTTAATATCCTATAAGATCGATGCTGGTTGTAAAATCCTGTATTTTACAAATTATCGTACTCAAAAAGTGAATCTATATGATCATCGGGCGTCATTTCACATACCGGTTTGATAATCCCGTCGTTTAATCCATATACCCATCCATGAAGATGCGGGCGTTGTTCATTTTTCCAGGCAGATTGAACGATAGATGTTTTTGCCAGATTAAATATTTGTTCTTCTACATTTAATTCTGTTAGTTTATTCGCCCTTTCTTCTTCCGTTGGAAAAGCATCCACCTCATCTCTGTGCAGCCTGTATATATCTTTGATATTTTTCAGCCAATGATTGATTATTCCATAATGGTGTTGGCTCATTGCGGCTTTAATTCCTCCGCAGCCATAGTGGCCACAAACGATGATATGCTTTACCTTTAAAACTTCCACAGCAAATTGCAATACACTCAACAGATTGATATCGGTATTTACTACAAGATTTGCAATATTGCGGTGCACAAAAATTTCACCGGGCTCGGTTCCGGTAATTTTATCTGCCGGAACACGGCTATCGCTGCACCCTATCCATAAGAATTCCGGGGCCTGTTGTGAAGCCAGTCGCTTAAAAAAGTCGGGGTTAGATTCCTTTTGCTTTTTTGCCCACGCTTTATTTTCCTGTAATAATTTTTCGTATGGTAACATAAATTAAATAGTTGATTGAAAAATGTTTCACAACGTTTTAATACGATGCTGAAATTTGCTGAACGGCTACTATTTTTAACTTAAACATAAAAATATCAGCATTGATATCTCCTGTAAACTCTATTATTTTGGTTGTTTATAACAGAAAAATGTAATAGAAGCTACGGGTTAAATATTTAAACCTCCGCAGGCGCTGATTGTTTGACCTGTAATGTATGACCCCATATCACATGCAAGAAATAAAGCCACATTTGCGATATCTTCCCCGGTTGCAAATCTGCCCAATGGAATATCAGCTTTATATTTTTCTGCTCCCTCGCCATCTTTTAAATAACTGGTCATATCGGTTTCAACAAAACCGGGAGCGATGGAATTGCAACGAATATTCCTGCTTCCCAGTTCTTTTGCGATACTCTTTGAAAACCCGATGATCCCTGCCTTGCTCGCTGCATAGCTGCTCTGCCCCGCATTGCCCATTTCACCAATTACGCTGCTCATATTAATAATGCTGCCGGTTTTTGCTTTCATCATTGGGCGGATAACCTGTTTGGTCATATTAAAAACGCTTTTCAGGTTTACCTGCATTACATCATCCCATTGTTCGGGAGTCATCCGAAGTAATAAATTATCCTTTGATATTCCCGCATTGTTTACACAGATATCTATTTTACCGAATTTTTGAATAACCTCATTTACCAATATTTCACAGGCAGCAAAATCTCCGGCATTGCTTTGAAATGCAATTGCATCAACCCCGAGTCCTTTTAATTTAGATACAAGAGCATCCGCTTTGCCTTTACTTCCATCACTAACATATGTAAACGCAATATTTGCACCATGCGCTGCAAATTTTAATGCAATGGCTTCTCCGATACCTCTAGCAGCGCCGGTAATGATGGCAACTTTGTTCTCTAATAATTTCATTCGTTATTTTATTTTATCCACAAAAGTAAATAAATCAATATTGTTAAGCCATTCAACCACAAATATGCTGTTTATTTAATTGCAAGAATCTCTTCCAGCATTTCTCTTTCGTTGCTCAATCTGGGAACCTTGTGTTGACCTCCTACTTTATTTTTTGTGCGAAGCCATTTTGTAAATGTTCCCTGTGGTAAAACATGAACCAGGGGCAAACGCAGGGCTATATCCTTGTGTCTTTTTGCTTCATAATCGCTGTTTACATTTTTCAGTGCTGTGTCCAACTCCCTGATAAACAGATCTATATTTTCCGGTTCTTTTTCAAATTCTATCAGCCATTCGTGTGCTCCATTGCTCTCACTTGTAAAATAAACCGGGGCAGCAGTATAATCTGTAACAACCGCATTTGTTCTTTGGGATGCAACAGTTATAGCTTTATCAGAGTTATCAACAATCACTTCTTCACCGAATGCATTCATATAGTGTTTTAAACGGCCGGTAATTTTAATATGATACGGGTTAAGCGATGTGAATTTTATAGTGTCTCCAATCAGGTAACGCCAAAGACCACCCGTAGTACTGATCACAAGCGCATAATTTTTATTAAGTTCTACATTTTTTAAACCCATTGTTTGCGGAATGGGTTTCCCATATTCTTCAACAGGCATGAATTCATAAAAAACACCGTGTTCAGTAAACAATAACATTCCGTCATCATCGGGTTTTTGCTGAGCGGCGAAAAAACCTTCACTTGCGTTGTATATTTCCAGGTAATTTATCGGTGCGCCGATTATTTTCTCAAACTGATCGCGGTATGGTACAAAAGAAACACCTCCATTTATATATAACTCCAGATTGGGCCAAACCTCTTTGATCGTTTTCTTGTTTTTTATTTCGAGTATCCGTTTCAGTAACAGTAATGTCCAGGTTGGTACGCCTGCCAGTGAGGTTACATTTTCCTCTGCAGTTATCAAAGCCAGTTTTTCTATTTTATTTTCCCATTCATCGAGCAATGCAATACTAAGTTCGGGTGTACGAAGCCAGTGTCCCCAAAAAGGTGAGTTTTGCATCAGAACCGCACTCAGGTCCCCGCATTGTATGTCTTCATTGAGCTGGCTGATTTGATGTGACCCGCCAACAACCAGTCCTTTTCCTGTGAGCAGATCACTGGATGGAAAATTTTTATAATAATTGGTCAACAGGTCTTTGCTCGCCTGAAAGTGATTATCCTGTAAGCTTTCTTCACTTACCGGAATGAATTTGCTTTTATCGTTAGTGGTTCCGCTGCTTTTCGCAAACCAGTTGATAGGTGTATTCCACAAAACATTTTCTTCCCCTTCCAGCATCCGCAAAATATATGGTTGCAGGTCGTGGTATTCATGAATGGGAACCTGTTGTTTAAACTGTTTTACGGTAAATAATTTTGAGAACTCGTATTTTTTTCCAAAAATGCTGTATTGAGCAGAAGTAACCAGATCCTGTAATACTTCCCGCTGGGTTACTACCGGATTATTGGTCCAGTTTTGTATACGCCATAGCCGCATACGAGCCAACCTGGATATTGCGGGAGATAACAATTTCATTTACGGAAGATAAAAAATCCTGAATTGAATTAATTATTAAAAATTACTATAAAAAAAGGAGAATATATTAAATATTATTGAGCTGCCTTTTCATGCAGATAATCTTTGCGTTTCAATTCAAAATTCCGTCCCAGGTATAAACGCCTCACCTGTTCATCTCCTGCAAGCTCTTCTGCAGTACCGTGTTTAAAAATAGCACCGTCAATCAGGAGGTAAGCCCTGTCGCATATAGATAGTGTTTCATTAACATTATGATCTGTAATAAGCACTCCGATATTTTTAAATTTAAGTTTTGCAATGATCTCTTGTATGTCTTCCACAGCAATGGGATCCACTCCTGCAAATGGTTCATCGAGCAATATAAATTTGGGGTCTACCGCCAATGCCCTCGCAATTTCGGTTCGGCGCCTTTCTCCTCCACTTAATGTATCCCCGTTATTTTTTCTTACATGCTGTAAGCGCAGTTCGTTCAACAGTAGTTCCAGTTTTTCTTTTTGTGCTGCTTTGCTGAGTTTTGTCATTTCCAATACCGCCAGCACATTGTCTTCCACACTCAGTTTTCTGAAAACACTGGCTTCCTGCGGTAAATAACCAATACCCATCTGCGCCCTTTTGTACATGGGAAGTTTGGTTATATTCATGTCATTTAAAAACACTTCTCCCGAATCGGGTTTTATCAAACCAACAACCTGGTAAAACGAAGTTGTTTTTCCTGCACCATTAGGCCCCAATAATCCAACAATCTCACCCTGCGACAAATTAAAGGATACGTCTTTTACCACCGTTCGGCTGCCGTATTTTTTTACAAGGTTTTTGGTTTGGATAGTTAGGTTCACGTTTGATTGTTTTTTACAAAAATAAGTGATGTAAACTGGTAAGCCTGCCAGAATTCAATATTACCATAATTTTAAATTATTTATTTTAAAATACAAAACAGGTTAAATTTACTCCATGCTTATCCCTGTTTTGAAAAAAACCCTTATTATCGTTTTTCTCCTTCTTCCATTAACACAGGTTAATGCTCAAACCATTATTCCAAGGTTTGAGCATTTAGGTGTTAATGAAGGTTTGCCACATAGTTCTGTTTACAGCATTACCCAGGATAAAAGGGGATATATGTGGTTTGGTACTCCTGATGGATTGTGCAGGTATGATGGAACAGCCCTGCTTGGCTTTAAGTACAGTTCTAATAATGAGTCTGATATCATAAATAATTTTGTAAGGGGCAAACTCGTTGAAGATAAAGAAGGAAATATCTGGTATAGCAATGAAAGTGGCATTTACAAATGGGATGCCGGTATAGAAAAAATTACCCGTGTCAGAGAGTTTAAAAAAATGGAGTTCGGCAATGTGGCTTTTACTGTAATTGAATTAGATCAAAATGGAACAATCTGGCTATTGAATATAATCGATGGCGTTTTTGCATTTGATATTGCTTCGGGCAGGTTAACAAAATATCCATTTCCCATCCGCCTGGATTTGTCAAACGTTTTTCATACTTATATACGTTCAGATGATTTGGGAAATATCTGGATAAGGGTTCATTCAAAAAACAACCCTTTTTTTGTTTTTAATAAAACAGCTCACAGATATACATTTCCATTGTCTGACAATCTTCCGCACGCTGTTTTTTTCAATAAAGAAAATGAAGTGTTGGCTTATGAAGACCTGCTTATATATAAAGACCGGAAATCGGGATACGTGGATACGGTCATGAAAACCTTTAATAATAAAAACATATCCTTTTATTCCTATGATGGAATTCGGGACAATTATGGCCGTCTTTGGATGACCGCAAGGGGAAACGGCTTGTTTTATTACGACGAGTCGTTAAAGATGTTTCAACAGTATCGCCATGATAATTCTAAAATAAAATCGCTTCCCTTCGATCTTACCACCTGTCTGTTTATTGATAATACCGATAACCTTTGGATCGGCTTAGATGGCGCTGGTGTGGCAAAACTGGATCTGAAACAGCCAAGGTTTAATTTATTCCCTTTATCGGAGGGCGACTTTCCTATCCTGAATGATTATTTTACCAAATGTTTTTATGAAGATGAGAAAGACAGGATCTGGTTTGGATCACAAAGCAATGGCCTGAGTATCCTGGATAAAAAAACAAATACACTTATCAATTTTCAACACGATAAAAATAATCCAAAAAGTATTCCCGGAAATATTGTTGGAGGCATTTTGAAAGACCGGGAAGGCAATATCTGGATCGGCAGCAGTGGCGGCATCTCGCGGTTTGACGAAAAAGCAAAAACTTTTGCGACTGTACCGGTACACAATTTACCAAGGCTGTACCCTGAGATGAATATTTTTGTTTACAAAATGATCCAGTTAAAAAACGGTGACCTGTTGGCTGCTACTTTAATGGGTCTTGTAAAGATTATAAAAAATTCAACCGGTGTTTTTGAAGGTTTTTATATCAATCAGAAAAATTACCTGATGTCAACGATGACAGACCTGGCAGAAGTTGACGGAGGGCAGATTTATGCAACAGTTCCCGGGTTTGGCTTATATGAATTAACTACCAATGGCACAGGATATATATTGACAAATACTTTTCTGGAGGGCCTCGATCTTCGCAGCCTCAGAATTGATGAAAAAGATCCGGGATTATTGTGGGTATCCTCCGGAATAGGATTGATTCATTTTAATATGAATACTAAAAAATTCAAAATCTGGAATGAAAAAAACGGGCTGGCTAACGGTTATGTTTATGGTAGTTTGGAAGATGAAAAAAATAATTTATGGCTGAGTACCAATGGTGGGCTGAGTTATATCAACAGGGCGAATAACCATATAGAAAATTACAGTTTCCAGGATGGTTTACAAAGCAATGAATTTAATACACAGGCTTTTTATAAAAGTCGTAACAACAACTTTTATTTTGGTGGTATTAAGGGTTTTAACTGGTTTCAATCAAAAAAAACCACAATAAACAAATACAGCCCCCGGGTGGCAATAACAAAAATTGAAACAGGTGAGACTGTACTTGTTGGCAATGAAATTAAGTTATTAGCATCCACAGAAAAACTTGCTTATGATAATAATAACCTGAATTTCTATTTTGCGGCACTGGATTATACAAGACCGGAAGCAAACAGTATTCAATACAAATTAGAGGGCTGGGATGTAGAATGGATCAGTACAAATGCAAGGTTTGCCCGCTATGCTAAATTACCTCCGGGCAATTACACAATGAGGGTAAGCGCAACAAATTCTGAAGGCAACCAGAGTGATGAAGTGAGGCTATCAATCATTATTCAAAATCCATTTTGGAAAACCTGGTGGTTTTATTTTCTTGAGCTCCTGGCTGTTGCAGGAACAATCATTTGGATCACACGGGCAACAACCCAACGGAAATTAAAAAAAGAAATTGAAAAACTTGAGCGGGAGAATTTTTTGTATACAGAGCGCATGCGTATCTCACAGGAAATGCACGATGATATTGGCGCAGGTCTTACACAGATCAGTTTAATCAGCGGATCGGCCATGCTTCAAATGCCCGCAGACAATAAAATCAGTAAAGAACTGAAAGATATATCAACCACTTCCCGAAAGCTGGTAGACAATATCAGTGAGATCATCTGGTCCTTAAATCCGGCGCATAGTACACTGGATATAGTATTGATTCATTTACGTGATCAACTGAATAAACTCACAGAATATTCAGAGATG
>JBBKWV010000075.1:0-19971 GCA_037969135.1 Ferruginibacter sp. | reverse complement strand
ATTATATACCTACCAATATTTCGAATATCCTGCATTTTAATTCCCCATTACCCAATTATTATTCATATCCGCATTCCAATAGGTAATTTCCGGATTGATCATGTTTGGTTTCGAAATCTTTTAATAATCTATATACAAATACGTTTAAAAAACTAATAACCGTTAGTTTTGTATAAAGTTCTTCATGGCAAAAATAAAAGCTATAAAAAATGGTTCTAAAAAAGATGTTATAAGCTTAAAAGCTGCCATTCTTTTTAGAAAAAAAGGTTACAATGCCAGCTCAATGAGGGAACTCGCAGATAATTTAGGTGTAGAAGCTCCAAGCCTGTATAATCATATAGGATCGAAAAGTGAAATTTTGCAAAATATCTGTTTCAAAGTAGCCAATGACTTTAACCAACAATTAAGTGAGGTGGAGAAAATGGCCGGGAATACAATGATCAAATTAGAAACATTGATCCGTTTTCATATTCACATGATGCTGGATTCTTTTGATGAGGTTTATGTGGCCAATCATGAGTGGAAACAACTGGAAGAACCTTGTTTGAGTAATTTTCTGACACAGAGAAAAGTGTATGAAAGCCGGTTGATAGAAATAATAAGTATGGGCATCAGGAACGGGGAGTTAAAAAAAATGCATCCGCATGTGGCAGCATTGATCATATTATCTGCAGTAAGAAGTTTGGAATTCTGGCAACGGCATAAAAAAAATATGAACATTTCCGCGTTGGAAGATGATATGGTAACTCATTTATTAAATGGTATAATTAAATAAATATGGCAGTACATTTTCAAAAATTGAAAATAAAAAGTATAAAGAAAGAAACCTCTGACTGTGTTTCTATCAGTTTCTCCATACCCGATGAACTGCTTAAACTGTATGAATTTAAAGAAGGGCAGAATATCACCATTAAAAAACAAATTGGCAAGGAAGAGATCAGGCGCTCTTATTCTATTTGTGCAGCTCCATTTGAAAAAGAACTCAGGGTTGCAGTTAAAAAAATTCCCGGCGGCTTATTCTCCCAATTTGCATACGATGAATTAAAGCCAGGCGACAGTTTAGATGTGTTGCCCCCAACAGGTAAATTCAATGCGAAATTGCAAACAGAAGATAAAGGAAATTATCTTGCCATTGCTGCCGGCAGCGGGATAACGCCTATCATTTCGATTATTAAACATACACTGCAAACCAAACAGGAAAGTAGCTTCACTTTGATTTATGGTAACCGCGATCGCAACTCCATCATTTTTTTTGATGAACTGGAAGGGTTAAAGAATAAATTTATGAACCGCTTTAATTTCATCAATATCCTGAGCAGGGAAAGAACTGACGCTGAAATATTTTATGGCCGTATCGATGAAAATAAACTGGAAACTCTTGGTAAGTTATTAACCTATAAAAATTTTAACCAGGTTTATTTATGCGGACCGGAAGAATTGATCTTTACTGCCCGGGATTTTTTACAAAAAAATGAAGTGCCGGTTACCAATATTCATTTTGAATTATTTACAGCCCCCGGTCAAAAAAAATCTATCGCAAACACTGTAACAGCAGCAGAAGATTCAGGTCCAAAAAGCAATATCACCATAAAGCTGGACGGCAGAAGTTTTGATTTTGATTTAAGTTTTAACAGCATCAGCATTCTGGATGCCGCATTACAACAGGGAGCAGATCTGCCTTTTGCCTGTAAAGGAGGTGTTTGTGCAACATGCAGGGCCAAACTGGTTGAAGGTGAAGTGGATATGGATGTAAATTATGCATTGGAACCGGAAGAAGTGGAACAGGGATTTATACTCACCTGCCAGTCGCATCCCAGAAGCAATAAAGTACTGGTGGATTTTGATGTGAAATAACCTGAATACATAAACTAACAATTGTTAGTTTATCATTAATTTTACCCTTAAATAAAAACGCTATGTCAATACAAGATCTTGAAAAAATATTTCAACAAAAAATTGATGCGGAAATAAAAATTGAGCCGAAAGACTGGATGCCGGATGCCTATCGCAAAACAAATGTCAGGCAAATCAGCCAGCATGCACACAGTGAAATTGTTGGTATGCTGCCCGAGGGTAACTGGATCAGCCGGGCGCCTTCCCTGAAAAGGAAAGCGATACTGATTGCTAAAGTACAGGACGAAGCGGGGCATGGTTTATACCTGTATTCAGCAGCAGAAACCCTGGGAACAAGCAGGGAACAAATGATCGATGACCTGCATAGCGGCAAAGCAAAATATTCTTCCATCTTTAATTATCCCACTTTAACATGGGCTGATATGGGAGCCGTGGGATGGCTGGTAGATGGCGCTGCCATTCTTAACCAGGTAATGTTATGCCGTACCTCTTATGGCCCTTATGCAAGAGCCATGGTGCGTATATGCAAGGAAGAAAGTTTTCATCAACGCCAGGGATTTGATTCCCTGCTGGTATTAAGCAAGGGAACCACAGAACAAAAAGCCATGTGCCAGGATGCGATTAACCGTTGGTGGTGGCCAAGCCTCATGATGTTTGGACCAAAAGATTCTGAAAGTACCAACAGTGACCAGAGCATGAAATGGAAAATTAAAAGAAAGACAAATGATGAGTTAAGACAAAACTTTGTGGATATGATTGCCCAGCAAATTAAATTACTGGGAATGACTTTGCCCGATCCGGACCTTAAATGGAATGAAGAAAGAAAGCATTTTGATTTTGGAGAAATTAACTGGGACGAATTCTGGAATGTGGTTAAAGGAAATGGTCCATGCAACAAACAAAGACTTGCAGCAAGAAATAAAGCACATGATCAAGGAGCCTGGGTAAGAGCCGCCGCTGTTGCCCATGCGGAGAAAAAAGCAAACCGTCAAAAACAGGAAGCTGCTTAGTATTTAAAAGTTGATCTGAATACAGGTCTGTATCGTTTACATTATTAATTATATACCATGAACATCAAGATCAGAAAATTCTATTACGGTGATATCCCTGAAGAAAATACGGGAGGAGCAGCAACTCCGGTTGTAAAGACAAATAACGAAAAAGCATGGCCGCTTTGGGAGGTGTTCATCAGAAGTAAGCAGGGATTGGATCATAAACACGCAGGCAGCCTGCACGCAGCAGATGCAGAAATGGCCATTGAAAATGCAAGGGATGTATATACCAGGAGACAGGAAGGGGTAAGCATCTGGGTGGTGGAAAGTAAAAATATACACGCAACAAATCCGGATGATGCCGAAAGTTTTTATGAACCCGCCGCGGATAAAATATACAGGCATCCGGGGTTTTATGATTTACCCGATGAAGTGAAACATATGTAGTTTATGGGGTGAATTTATTTTTATATTAGCCGGTCATTTATTAAAATCCGGAATAAATAATGAGCATGAATACCAATCAACTGATCAATTATACCCTGCATCTCGCAGATACCACTCTTATACTTGCACAACGCAACAGTGAATGCTGTGCCCATGGGCCGGTCCTTGAACAGGATATTGCGATCACCAATATTTCGCTTGACCTCCTTGGACAATCCCGAAATTTTTACCAGTATGCCGCCAACCTGATCAATCAATCAACAGGTAAATCGGAAACAGAGGACAGCCTTGCTTATTTAAGAACTGAGCGGGAATTTAAAAACCTGTTGATCACAGAATTGCCAAATGGCGACTGGGCGCAAATTGTTTTACGCCAGTTTTTATTCAGCGTTTACCAGTTTCTGTTACTTGAACAATTACAGGCAGGAAAAGATGAACAGCTGGCTGCCATCGCTCAAAAATCAATCAAAGAAACAACTTATCATATCAGGTGGAGCAGCGATTGGGTTATCCGCCTTGGAGACGGAACAGCCGAAAGCAATACCAGGATGAATAATGCATTGGAATCACTTTGGGAATATAGCGGTGAATTATTCATACCGGCAGAATATGAAACAGCTATACTTAACAGGGGTATTTCAACCAACCCCGCTGATTTATTTCAACCCTGGCTGCAAAAAGTAACAGCCGTTTTTGAAGAGGCCACTTTAAAGATCCCTGCTAACCGGTTTATGCAATCGGGTGGAAAAACCGGAACACATACAGAACATATGGGTTTTATCCTGGCAGAAATGCAATCACTGCAAAGAACGTATCCGGGAGCTGCCTGGTGATCTCTATTGCAATACTTAACAGGCACTTTACAATATAAACGATGCCAGATTTTTCTAAACATACTATTCAAAAAATATTACAAGAGGTTTGTGATCCGGAAATCCCGGTGCTTACCATTTTTGATCTCGGGATAGTCAGAGATATCATTATCAACAAGGATGAAGTTGAAGTGATCATCACTCCCACTTATTCCGGATGCCCGGCCATGGATGCCATTACTTTTGACATCCGTTTAAAATTATTGGAGCATGGGTATAAAAAAATAAAGGTCACATCCGTTTTATCACCCGCCTGGACAACAGACTGGATGAGTGAAGAAGGAAAACAAAAATTAAAAAACTACGGAATAGCTCCCCCAAAACTTTCGACCAACGCAAAATTTCCAGACAGTTTGCCTTCCTGTCCGCAATGCAATTCACATAATACGAAATTGCTGAGCCAGTTTGGTTCAACCGCGTGTAAAGCTCTTTATCAATGTAATGATTGTAAAGAACCATTTGATTATTTTAAGTGCCATTAATATTCTTAACTTTATTGCAATTCAATTAATTCTTTATGGATTTATCAATCTATTTTGAAGAAGCCGCACAGGTTTCTATCGCATTTATTATTGGTGCTGTTATAGGACTGGAAAGGGAATTCAGAAGTAAACCTGCCGGATTCAGAACCATGATACTGATCTGTGTAGGTTCCTGTTTATATACTATCCTTTCTAAAGAAGCCGGAAATGGCAGCCCCGACAGGATTGCCAGTAATATTGTAACCGGTATCGGTTTTATAGGTGCCGGCGTTATTTTTAAAGAAGGTATTACTGTAAACGGATTAACAACAGCTGCACTTATCTGGGTAACAGCTGCACTTGGAATGGCCATTGGATATCACAATTATCCATTGGCGATCGTTGTATCCATCATGGTAGTGGTTGCACTTTTTGTTTTAGAACCCGTTCAAAGATTTATCAATAGATTTCACAAAGTGAAAGATTATAAGATCAGGACATTTGAACTGGGGAAAAATTTTAAACCGGAACTGGAAGATTTTTTCAGGTCGCGGGGGCTTTCATTCAGGTGTATGAAATTTGTTAAAGACAACAGTGACGCAGTTTACCTTTATCGCATCAGTTCGCCAGACAGAAATTATGACCTGGTAAATCAATTTTTATTAAATCACCAGGAAGTAAAAAGTTTTGAGATCTAATCAATATAGCATCTTATTTTTAAGATCATTTAAATACGAATCATGCCTTGTATACTATTCGAAATAAAAAATGGTATTGCATTTATTACATTCAACCGGCCCGATAAATTCAATGCATTTAACCGCGAAATGGCTTTGTCCATGCAGGCTGCATTAGATGAATGTGCCTCTTTACATGAAGTACGTTGTGTGTATATCACCGGTGCCGGGAAAGCGTTTTCTGCAGGCCAGGATCTGGGTGAACTTACAGGTGATAATGCAGTGGGTATTGATAAGATCTTATCTGAACATTACAATCCCATAATCACAAGAATTCGCAAAATGCCCAAACCGGTCATTGCGGCTGTGAACGGTGTTGCAGCAGGTGCGGGGGCCAATATCGCATTGTGTTGTGATATTGTGGTTGCGGCACAATCCGCTTCCTTTATACAGGCTTTTAGTAAAATAGGCCTGATACCAGATAGCGGTGGAACCTATTTTTTACCCAGGCTGATCGGTTGGCAAAAATCAAGCGCACTGATGATGATGGGAGAAAAAGTGAATGCAACAGAAGCAGAAAGAATCGGAATGCTGTACAAAGTTTTTTCCGATGACAGTTTTAAAGAAGAAAGTGTAAAAATTGCAAATACACTTGCGCAAATGCCAACGAAAGGACTGGCTTTTACAAAACATGCTTTAAACTACTCTCTGAACAGTTCATTGGAATCGCAATTATTAACGGAAGATGAATTGCAAAGAAAAGCTGCTGAAACCTATGATTATAAAGAAGGGGTTGCGGCATTTTTAGAAAAAAGGATTCCGGTTTTTAAAGGAGAATAAAAAATAGTAATCAATGAGTACAACCCCAGATGCTGTAGTAACACATATGATGCAAAACGATCTTTTCAGTCAGTGGCTGGGCATCGAATTGCTTGACGTAAAAGAAGGTTACAGTAAAATAAGAATGATCGTACGCAAAGAAATGATCAATGGTTTTGGTATTGTTCATGGTGGAATTGCATTTTCATTATCCGACAGCGCCTTTGCATTTGCCTGCAATAACAGAAATGTTTTATCTGTTGCACTCGACACTTCCATCAATTTTACAAAACCCACACATGTTGGTGATATATTAACCGCAGAAGCCAGGGAATTACACAACGGAAAATCAACCGGACTTTATCATATCACGGTTACCAATCAAAACGATCATGTAGTGGCACTTTTTAAAGGCACTTGTTTTAGAACGAATAAGAAGTTGATTGAGGAAAAATAAAAGGATTGTATATTTTATAAAGCTGATCAGCCATAAAGCATTTTATCAGGTTGCTGTTAGCTGACTGCATTTACGCTTCTAACATTTTTAATATGATCTACGAATTCAACAACCATATCCCCGTTATTCACGAATCTTCCTTTGTTCATCCGCAGGCATCCGTTACCGGTAATGTTATTATCGGAAAGGACTGCTATATCGGTCCGGGCGCTGCATTGCGTGGAGATTGGGGACAGATAATTTTGGAGGATGGCTGCAATGTGCAGGAAAATTGCACTATTCACATGTTTCCCGGAATCACCGTTTTACTAAAAGAAGCATCACATATTGGCCATGGTGCAGTTATTCACGGAGCAACCATAGGAAGAAATTGCCTGGTTGGGATGAATGCTGTTATTATGGATAATGTTCAATTGGGCGATGAATGCATAGTTGGTGCACTTACTTTCATAAAAGCGGATCAAACAATTCCTGCAAGAAGCATGATTGTTGGTAACCCGTCAAAAATTGTAAAAGAAATTTCGGATGAAATGATCCTTTGGAAATCGGAAGGAACAAAATTATACCAGCAATTACCCGGAGAACTTTTTTCCGGATGGAAGGAATGTGAACCACTCAGGCAGATCCCAAAAAAAATGAATGATCAGTACCCGGTTTTTAAAACATGGAATGAAACAAAAAAATAACTCCGGTTATCTTTCGTCTTTCCAGATCAGTTTTTCACCAGACTTTGCTTGAATAAAATCCGCAGCCCTTCCGTCTCCACGACCGGTAAATCCTCCATCCGGATGAGCGATGAGCTTGCAACTATCATCATACAGATCGCTGAAAAAATCACAACAAATTGGCGGAACATAATAGACCGTTTTTCCATTATAGGTATAACGGATAATGCTTCGTGGAGGCATTTGCTTTTCTTCCTTATTAAAATTACTTATCAACTTGATAATACATGCCGGTAAAGCAGAATCAATTTTTAACCTATTATTACTGACCATTACTGTATCTGCAGCATTATTTTTATTTTCCCCGGTGGCAGTTTTCCTGGCCGAACAGCTACTAACCAAAGCCATACAGGTAATCAGCAATAATTGATTCATAACTGCAAATTAAGCTTCCTCCGTTTAATGAGAAAAATTTACAGACCTTTGCAGCGATGGAAAGATCAAATTTTGTAGACCAGATTAAGATTTTTTGCCGCAGTGGTCACGGCGGAGCAGGCAGCAAACACTTTATGCGGAACAAATTAACTGCAATGGGTGGGCCCGATGGTGGTGATGGAGGCAGGGGCGCTCATATTATCTTAAAAGGCAATGTGCAATTATGGACTTTGTTGCATTTGCGTTATTATAAAAATGTACTCGCCGAAAACGGACAAAATGGAATGGGAAACAATTCCACCGGCCGTTTTGGAAAAGATATTATCATTGAAGTACCTCTGGGCACTATTGCAAAAAATGATGAAACAGGTGAGATCGAGGCAGAGATCTTAGAAGATGGCCAGGAAATAATTTTGGTAACGGGTGGACGAGGTGGCCTTGGGAACAGTAACTTTAAAACTTCTACCAACCAGGCTCCGGAATATGCCCAACCGGGGGAACCGGGTTCAGAAGGAATTAAAACACTGGAGTTAAAAGTGCTTGCAGATGTGGGACTTGTTGGATTTCCAAATGCAGGGAAATCAACCTTACTGTCACACGTAACCGCAGCTAAACCAAAGATCGCCGATTATGCTTTTACCACACTTGTTCCGCAACTGGGCATGGTTGATTACAGGGATGGCCGAAGTTTTTGTATAGCTGATCTCCCCGGAATCATTGAAGGTGCAGCTGAAGGAAAAGGACTGGGGCACAGGTTTCTGCGTCACATCGAAAGAAATTCCATTCTGCTTTTCCTGATCCCGTCAGACAGTAAAGACCATGCAGCAGAATTTGATATTCTTAAAAATGAACTGGAACAATACAATCCCGAGATGTTGCAGAAAGACTTTGTAATTGCAATTAGTAAATCCGATATGCTGGATGATGAACTAAAAGATGCAATAGCAAAAGAACTACCGAAAAATATTCCGCACATTTTCATTTCCTCTGTAACAGGATATAATCTTCCCAGCCTGAAAGATCTTTTATGGGCCACTTTAAATGAACCCCGGCAATAACATTAATAAAACTGCTGTATCCGACTCATTTTTAATTATATAAGATCATACTATCAAACCGATTTTAAACCGGTTTATTTTCTGCTGATAGTCCTTATGTTGGGGCCAATCATTTATTTCAACTATTATCATTCGCTCGAATTAAACATTGTTCAATCCGGAAACAGCTGGCTGAGCAGTTTTCTGGGTTATTACTTTATCTATTTTATCCCTTTCGCAACTGCCTATTTTTTACAATTTCTGTTTTATAAACACCTGTCGTTTCAAAACAATAAGTGGTTTTGGATAATCCTCTTTACCGCTCCGGCCATTTTTTCATTCAGGGTAAATTTTGATTTTCATCATCCCGTATTTCAACAGTATTTTAAAGAAGATGTTCTTTTATTCTGGCTACGATGTTCTAAATGGTTTATCGGTTTATTTGCTGCTCTCATTCCTGTTTATATCATCTGGAGAATTAAAGACAGTAAAACAGAACCCTTTTATGGAAGTAAAAAGTTAACTGACATAAAGCCTTATTTATTGTTAATTACCTGCATGATCCCTCTGATCAGCATCGCAGCAACACAGCCCGATTTTCTGAAAATGTATCCCCGGGCTAATGTTGTCAGCAACTGGGAAATTTACCCCAAAGGAGTTTTCTATATTATCCATGAGATTTTTTATTCCATGGATTTTATTACCATTGAGTTCTTTTTCAGGGGGTTTCTTGTAATTGCTTTGGTTGATATTTGTGGCAGGCACTGCATTGTTCCGGCAGCTTGTTTCTATTGCTGTATTCATTTGGGAAAGCCAATGGGCGAAGCGATCAGCAGTTTTGCCGGAGGTCTCTTACTGGGAATCATTTCATATAACACAAAAAGTATTCGTGGTGGCCTTATTGTACATTTGGGAATTGCCTGGATGATGGAAGCTGCTGGTTTTATCGCTCATTATTTGAATGCCTTCAATTAATTTTTGTATTAAATAGTTTATCATGAAAAATGCTTTCTTATTTATATGCTTTTTTATTTGCAGTTCGTTTTTTGTTCATGCCCAAACAAAACAACGGGAATTAAAAAATGTATTGTCTCTTCAGATGCCCGATGATCCGGGAGCAAGGGCAGCGTCCGTTGCATGGCATCCGAAATCAGAACGGTATTATGCTCCCAAATCAGGAAATGCCGATTACCTGATGGCAATATTTGATACAGATGGCAATCTGGTATCACCGGCAAACATCAAAACACAATTTGATATTCGTGGATTTTGGTATAGCAGAAAATTAAAGACTTTTTGTGCCAATGGATATAATGACCAGGGATGGGTTTCATACATATTAGATAAAAACGGGTATCCCAGCGGCACTATACCCCTCGTTGAAACAATGGCACAGCCGGATCCGCAAAGCGTTGGCAGTTATAATAATAAAAAGAACCTCGTATATTTCCTGGATGGCTCCAATGTAATTGTATACAATGCAGCTAACCAAAAACAAACAGGTACTATCCGTTTATTTATCAATCAGACGAGCAAGCCTTCTGAAGATAAAGAAAAAAATAGCCGCCCGGAAAACATCAATAATTCAGTTGTACTATATACCGGTATTAAAAATGCAGAATTTGGATTGCTTGATTTTATCAACAGGGAAATTCAACTCTATAATAAAAAGACGGGACTGATAACAAAAAAATTCTCTCTGCCATTTGATGCGCCGGTGAATGAAACGCTTTGTTTCAGTTATTGCAATAAAATTTTCTGGTTATTCGACATGAAAACAAAAACCTGGAAAGGGTATAAATAGTTCATCGCCTTAAAAATAATGCGTTTCTATATTATAAATAGAACTTTTATCCTGAAAAATATATTATTTTTATACCGGTGTTAATAATATATGCCTCCATGAGAAAAGATTACAGGAAATTGCTTTTACACAAAAAGTTTTTTTATTTTATTATTATCAGCCCCCTTGTCTTTATTTTATATGCCTGTCCATACAGTTCTGCCTATAAACTGGATGAAGAAGCAACAACTCCTATAGATGAATCCATCATTGGTAAATGGGCAACCCTTGTGAGGAATAATTTTGGAAAACCGGAACCCGTAAAAATGATACTCAGTAAAAAAAATGATACGGAATATTTTATAGATTTTATCGGAACCTTCAAAGAACTTTTCCCCTACCAGGTTTCAAAAACAGATAGTATCAAAGGTTTTGCCTATTTAAGCATCATTGATAATAAACAATTCCTAAGTATAGAAGTTAAAAACAGAACTTATATTACAGCCCTTATTTATAAAGATGAAAAACTTTCCATACTTCCACTGGCAGATGGGTTCACTGCAAAATATATCAAGTCGAATGCTGAACTAAGGCAAGCGGTGGAATTTCATGTTAAATCGAGGCCCTTCCCTTATTTTGAAGATCAATTCAGTTTAAAAGAAATGGTAAGGGTAAATTAAACCTTTCACAAGCCATTAAGCCCAAAAGCCTTAATTTGCTGTTTATCTTTTTTAAAACCTGACTTGTTATGCCCCTTACAAAAATTGCCGGAATTGGCTATTATGTCCCCAAAAATGTTGTTACAAATACCGACCTGTTAAAGTATATGGACACTTCGGATGAATGGATCCGGGAGCGTTCGGGTATTAAAGAAAGGCGCTATGCCGAAAGGGAATCTGAAACAACCACAACGATGGCTGTTGAGGCTTCAAAGATCGCAATAGAAAGAGCTGGTACCACTGCACAGGATATTGACTTTATTATTTTTGCAACCTTAAGTCCGGATTATTATTTTCCCGGCTGCGGTGTTTTGTTACAACGTGCAATGAAAATGAAAGAGATCGGAGCACTGGATGTACGCAATCAATGCAGTGGTTTTGTGTATGCACTTTCCATCGCTGATCAGTTTATCAAAACAGGTATGTATAAAAATATCCTGGTTGTTGGAAGTGAAAAACATTCATTCGGTCTTGACTTTTCAACAAGGGGAAGAAATATTTCTGTCATTTTCGGCGATGGAGCAGGTGCAGTTGTTGTTCAACCCACTGAAAAAAAGGGACAGGGAATCTTGAGTTCACATCTTCACAGCGATGGTGAAAGTGCAGAGATCCTTGCCATGTACAATCCGGGGACCCATGCAAATTATTGGGTAAAAGAACCGGTAGCAGATTTTGAAAAAGCAGAAATAGGCAAAATGTTCATGAGCCATGAAATGCTTGAAAATGGCCAGAATTTTCCGAATATGGATGGCCCCGCGGTATTTAAAAAAGCCATCATTAAATTCCCGGAAGTTATCATGGAAGCGCTTGCAGCAAACAATCTGGAAACAAAAGACATTGATTTACTTATTCCGCATCAGGCTAATTTACGTATCGCACAATTTGTACAGCAAAAACTCGCGCTAAGAGATGATCAGGTTTTTAATAATATTGATAAGTATGGTAATACCACGGCCGCATCAATTCCAATAGCGCTGTGCGAAGCCTGGGAACTGGGAAAAGTTAAAGATGGGGATCTTGTTTGCCTGGCAGCTTTTGGAAGCGGCTTCACCTGGGGAAGTGTATTGTTACAATGGTAACAGCTGATCAAATCAAATTTTGCATGACCTGATATTTTATGAATCGAAATTTTATATATTTTATTAATCCGATTTCCGGAACAAAAAACAAAGACAGTTTACTGCAGTTGATTGAAAAAAAAACATTCCTGCAAAATATCCCTTATCAAATTTTATATACCAACGCAAAGGGCGAATATGCATTTTTGCAAGATAGAATCAGGTCGGAAAAAATTACTGATATTATTATCTGTGGCGGCGATGGAACAATTAACCAGATAACTGCAGCTTTATTGCAGGTTGATGTAAATATCGGCATCATTCCTATGGGGTCGGGAAATGGTCTTGCACTGGCTGCAGGCATACCAAAAAATCCTTCGAAAGCACTCGATATCATTTTCAAAGGAACAGCAAAGTATATTGATGGCTTTTATATTAACAACAAATTCAGTTGTATGCTTTGCGGGCTTGGATTTGATGCACAGGTTGCCTATGAATTTGCAATACATCCCTCCCGGGGGCTTTCAACATATATCCTGCTTTCTCTGCGCCATTTTTTAAAAGCAAAACCCTTTCCGTTTATCGTTGAAATGAATGACTACAAATTTAAAACGGAGGCCTTTTTTATCAGCATTGCCAACAGCAACCAGTTTGGAAATAATTTTACCATTGCTCCCAAAGCCAGCCTGAGTGATGGATTACTTGATATTGTAGTAGTGAGTAAAATGAATAAGATCAAACTCATCTTTACTTTATTAAAACAAATAAAGGTTGGGAAGGTATTGAAACCTTCTGGAAATAAATTCGAAAATGCCGGTATAAAGTATTTTCAAACCAATGAACTTGTCATTCACAATCCCGGAAATGCGCCACTGCATATTGATGGAGATCCGGCAGTTACTGATCCCCGCTTCAATATAAAAATTATTGGAAAAGCAATATGCTTATTCCAGCCTTAATTTTTAAGCAAATTGGAGATCCTGTTGATGGCCTGTTTATTAATGCTGCTGTTAAAAGATTCCTTGATATCCCTTTTTTCCCTGGCTGTAAGATGCAAATTAAGTGCGGCTCCTTTATCGGTATTCTCCGGTTTATACATGATGGCTATACGCTGAATATGTGCATCATTTTGTTTTTGTAAATAACTCAACTGGTCTGTTTGAAAGTAATCCTGCAGTTTATACCAATTGTGCTGGAGCATGGTTGCTGGGGTAACCATTATATCTGCGATCGAATTGGTTTCATAAGGCTGCTGCCAGTTGTCATTCAGCCTGTCACGTATTTGAATAATTACAACGGTACTGGTGTTTTCTATGATCCAGTCATTGAATATCTCAATAAAGCGCAGACTGGTTTCCAGCCCGTAATTATCACGCAAACCGGCATCCATCACATCAATTACCGGATTACTCGGCAACCACACATTGGGCAAAACGTATGGAAAAGTTGCATTCATACGCAATGCCGTAAGCATACGAAGATTCATTGGTTGCTGATGACGAAAAAGTGAAGAAAAATCCACAGCATCCGGGTTGGCATTTTCATCATTCGCCAATATAGCTGGTTTCATCATAAAGCTTAGCGGTTGTGTACTGATCATCATTTTCCTGCCATCGCTTTTTATTACAGAATTAAAAATAACAAGCGGCACTTTTGCTTCATGATCATCTTTCGAAATATCCTTTAGCTGTTTATTCAGCAATCCAAATGTATTATCAGATAATTTTTTTTCAAACGCATAACCCCTGTCTTTTACATAACTGAAATCCCCCACTTTAAATTTTTGAACAGGTGCAAAAATATCCCTGGCAATCATGGAGCTGAAGACCGGGTTCAATAAATCGGTAGCAATATTATCTGTATACTTTGTATCCGCAATATTTAAAGAAGGGTCAGCAATTTTTTCCCGGTACAATTCACGGTAGTACGATGCTGCAAGCATGCCCCCACTGGCTCCGCTTATTAAAAAAGTGTGTTGCATCAGATCTCCGTTGGTAATGCTATCGAGTTTTTGAAAAGAATTCATAACAAAAGCAGCACTCCTTAAACCGCCGCCGCTTACATTTATAAAAATCATCGGAGGTTTTTCTGACTTTTGTTTCCTTTTCCAGTTATTCAAAATCTGGATCATGTTGGCTTTATCTGCGGCAATCTTACTGTTATCACACAATGCCTGTAAAGATTGCTTGTTATACTCGGGCCGCATTTCTTTGTTATTATAATTTATTCCATAGGCCTTATTCCTGGGGTCTATAATTTCATTTTGATAGAGAATATTGACAAGGAACAGCAAGAAGATCGCTGCAGCAAGGCTCCAGCTTTGTAAAAAATAAGTCAGCGATCCGATTACTGCAGTCATGATCGCAAAAAATATAAATAAACTTGCAGCTGCAGGCATTTCAAAATATTTATTCTCCAGCAAAAAACCCACTGTAATCAAAAAGATAAATGCAAGTAAAATACTTGAAATAGCTGCAATATGATGCCGCTTAAAAATAGAATCCAGAAAATCCTGGCGGTAATGATTTACGTTCCTTGCTTTACGGATACGAAATTTTCCACTCACATAAAACCCGATCTTCAATCCAAATTCATCCTCATTGTTGTGCTTTTTCGTAAACGTTTTATTGAATAATTCCGGATTACTGATTATTGTAGCCATTGTTCTCACAATCGTTTTTTCGGCTCCGTAAAAATAAACGAGAGAAGCTGCAAGCAATAAAATAAAACCAAATATGATCCCACCAATCTCTGTAAATAATTCTCCGGAATTCATCAATTCGCGGTATTCATTAAATTGAAATGATTTTATACTGTAAAAAAGAATGAGGAGTAATGGTAAGATGGCATTGTTTAAACAGTATTTTAAAAAAGGATGTGAGGTTGTTGCTAAAAATTTAAACCGTTTTGTGTGAAGAATAAACGTGGTAACGTTCCAGCTCATAATAAATACACCCAACGCCACACCGGTAATTACTGCCCCCAAAAAATTTACAGTTCCAAGATATTCTGGCAAAAAAAACAACGCATCTGCGCCATATGATTTCATAAACCCGCTGTTGATGGTACTGGCAAGAACAAACCAGAACAATAACAATATCTGGTATTTTCTGAAATGAAGTATAAAAAGCTGAACCGGAAAAGAAGAATAAATATTTTTTACTAATTGCTTCATATTGGCGATTACTTAAAATTACTATAACAGGGTCTTATTCCGGCGCAAACAGAAACTTTATTACTTATTTTTCTCTACAATAAAGATCAGTGCAGTCATGCATATCACCAACATCATTGCAGTAAACTGATGCATTACCCCCAGCCAGACAAGCTTTTCCGGGTTTGCTGCATATAAAACGGTGCTTATCCCCAGTATGACCTGCGATAAAATTAAGGCCAACAGGAAGATACGTAATTTTGAAAAAATACGGTTGTCAATAATATTTCCGGATTTAAAAAAATATACAATAACCATTCCCAGTAAAAGATAGGCAAGGCCGCGGTGAATAAAATGTATCGCAAGTTTATTATTGATTAGATTCTGCTGCCAGGGGGTCATTTCATTTATTGCCGATGGAATAAAATCACCATTGATATCCGGCCATGTTGAAGCAACTGCACCGGCTCTCAATCCAGCCATGAAACCACCGTATATTAACTGAAAAAATAAAAGGATAAAAATAAATATTAGTATTTTTTTCAACAAAGTATTGTTCACTTTATGCTGCATTGCCGGTATCAATCCCATGGCAAACCAACAGGTATAAGCTAGCAGGATGAGCGCTGCAATAAAATGCGTGGTAAGTTCTATATGGCCAACGAAATATTTCTCCGGTACCAGGCCGCTTTTAACCATCAGCCATCCGATAACTCCCTGTAGCGCTCCGAGAAGAAACAAAAAGATCATGGGGCCGATCATTCCTTTGTTGAACTTTTTTCTGACGGCGAAATAAATAAACCCGATAAGAAAAACCAAACCCATCAACCGGGCCCAAAGCCGGTGAGCCCATTCCCAGAAAAAAATAGATTTAAATTCTTTTAAAGAAAAATGTTGATGTACATATTTAAACTGATCAGTTGTTCTGTATTTATCAAATTCAGTTTGCCAGGCAGTTTCATTCATGGGTGGTAAAGTGCCGGTGATGGGTTTCCATTCTGTAATGGAAAGCCCGGATTCGGTGAGCCTGGTGATTCCACCCAGCAAAACCTGAATAATGATCATGCCAACGCCTATTAAAAGCCAAATTGCAACCTGTCTGTTGTTTTTATCTGTACCGGTAGTATTCATGAATACGCAAAGTTAATGCAGCATCTTTTGATAAAGCAAATCAATTATCCATTAACGGAGAATAACTGATATTTGTTCCATAAAATGTTATTGCCCTTTTTAAATAAAAACAAATTGGAAGCAGGTCTGGATGAAGCAGGCCGCGGCTGTTATGCAGGCCCTGTTTTTGCAGCTGCCGTAATACTCCCCAATGATTTTCATCATCCATTATTGAATGACAGTAAGAAATTATCTGAAAAGCAGCGCAACGAACTCAGGCCACTGATAGAAAAAGAAAGCATCGCATATGGGGTAGCGTTTGTTGATAATAATGAGATCGATCTTATTAATATTCTGCAGGCATCTTTTAAGGCCATGCATCTTTCTCTGGATAAATTAAAGATATCGGCACAAAGTTTACTTGTTGACGGAAACCGTTTTAAGCCTTATAAAAAAATCGGGCATCAATGCATCATAAAAGGTGATGGCATCTATGCATCTATTGCTGCTGCCAGTATTTTAGCCAAAACATACCGCGATGAATACATGCTCCAGTTACACAATGAATATTCCTGTTATGGCTGGAATAACAATAAAGGTTATGGTACACAACAACACCGCAATGCCATTATAAAAAATGGTCTCTGCAAATATCACCGCAAGAGTTTCGATATTCTACCTGCAGACGTTTTATAATTTCACCCACTTTTCATTGAAATTATTGACTCCGTTTATTTCCCGAAAAACAACTTCAAAGCATGATGATTTTCTCTTTTATTTAAAAAGAAGGTTGTAGATATTTGATCATTGGTAGTTATGATACAATAGTTCAAACTTCTGGTAGTTCAAAAAGGTAACTATAAAAACCCTTACATAAAGAACCCGGAAGAATATGAATAAAGTTCATGCTGCCAATGGGCTTGAATAAATTCCGACCACTTTGCCTGTAAAATAGTAAGGTAGGGCACAGAGTTGAACTGTGTATGAAAACTAATTTTCTTCAACAATAAATTATAAATTAAATTGAAATGAAAAAGTTACTTTTTATCCTGGCTTTAACCTGCTGCAGTTTCTGGGGAATTGCACAGGAAAAATTCAATGCAGAAGAAGCAAAGGCTTTTACTGCAAATATCATGGCAAATTTCACCGAATCGGTGTCCTTTGCTTATAATAAAGGAGAATCTTTTGATGAATTCAGAACAAGATTGTGTTGCATAGCCGTTCCGGATGATGCCGGGAATGCATTGCTGGAAACAGCCTACCATTATCTTGCAAATGGTGTATCAAAAGAAGAGATTATAAAAGTAAATGACGGGAAGGCGGTTGCTTCGGCTATGCAATATCTTGCTAATTTGCATGAAAAAGAAATACAGTCTGATGGCTCTGAATTATTTGGCGGTAAGGATGTACAAAAGCATTTTTCTGATGCCAAGGCAACAGGTTGTAAATGGTACCAGTTCTGGTGCCTGGTGCAGGATTTCGCAAATTGGGTTATTCTAAATTGGCCTATTATTCACGAAATTGTTGTAGTTGTTTTTTCGAATCCATAAACTTAAAAAAATGGCTGATCCGATATATCGGATCAGCCATTCACCAAATTAAAATTTACACATGAAACATTCAGTTATTAAATCGGTTTTATTTTTATTGGTTTTACAGGTTTTCCTTTCTTCCTGTATAAGAAGAATTCTCCTGAATTCTTCGGGTGTAAAAGAAGAAAAAGTTACCATGAAATACATCAGCAATCAGGAGAAAGATCTGGTTTTTTTCTATATACACCATATTGGGAAGCACGCTTTTTTTAATGATGTTAAACTCAAAATTGATTCCCTGGCCGAATTGGACTTTTTTGTTTTTTATGAAAACGTAAAAATAAATAAAACAAAAACAAAGGAGGAAATGGACACGATTTTTAGAAAAGCCCGGAAACTTACCGGGATTGATATTATGAAAATGAAAACCAATAAGGGATATATCGATTCTGCCACACAAACCTTTATGGGTTCTATGTCAGGCTATGTAAAAAAACATAAACTAATGAATCAACCTGCTAATTTATACCATTGGGCTGATACTACAAGAGCAAAAAACATTGATGCTTATCTGGACGAACTCATTGATGCATGCGAAAATAAATACGGAGAAATAATCTTAACGGAATATGACTATAAAACAAATTTTGGTGAAAAATATACACGTAAAAACAAGTATAAGGAAGAATTAAAATTTTTCCTTAAAGATTACAGAAATGAATTGATAACAAACAACATATTAAACAGCAGTTATAAAAAAATAGTTCTTGTATACGGCGGCGCTCATTTTAATGGTATTCTGGAGAATTTACAAAAAGCTGACAAAAACTATAAACAGGTTGAAAAATAACTATTTAAAATCTACAATCCATAAAAAAAAATATATTATAGATTCGTTTTTCTGTTCGTTTAATCCCGTTTGAATCTACCCTGATTCGTTCAAAAAGCAAGTACCCAAATGAAAACGAAACATACCCTATATGTACTTGGCTATATGATACTTTTTGCTTTTAGCTGTGTGCCCGTTATCAACGGACAGGCTTTGGCTATTCCCAATTATTTAAAAACAGATACTCTTAAACCCAAAGAATATGTTCCGGAAATATTCACAAATGGATTTATCGATATTATGAATAATGGCCAGGTAAATGCGGCTGCACGTTTTATTCGCTTGTCGATCGGGGAGCCTGAAAAATTTTTCATCCCGCTATCTATTTTTGGAGGCGTTTCTGCCAATAACTTTCAAAATAATTCAAACCAGATATCGGCCAGAAATAACGACCAGTTAGTGAATAATTTTATCAACCCATTAAGCGGATTAATTAATTTATCGGTAGATGGGGTACTGTTTAGGAAAAGATCAAAATACCAGTTATCCAAAATGGGATTATTATATCATTTCGGAGAAAGGGTGTTAACCGGATTTAAGGCAGACCCTTTATCTTTTACCGGCAAAGGGAAATCTGTAAACTTTCTGAATAGCTTTGCAAGCGCCGGTATTTATTTTCAAACAGGAGCCTGGGAACGAAATAATAAAAAAAATGTAGGAATTTTCTGGTTTGCTCTACGGTATATCAGTTCATATACAAACCCAACACAGATCAAAGATTTTTTACCGGAAGTGCAGACAAATGGAATTTATTTGGGATACTCTCCGGCATTTGGGATTGAGATCAACAAACTTATTAATTTAAAAATGATCTATTACAAATACACCAAGAATCCTGAGATAGAAAATTCCTTTCCTATTTATCAATTTTCTTTTAACTACTCATTAAAATAAAGAAAACAGCTGCATTGTAAAAAACATCAATACTACATTTCAAATTCCCCCAAACCCTGTCTTATTATTTCCCAATGATTGCTTGTGCAATCAACCACTGTTGATGGAACCATGCC
>JBBKWV010000074.1:0-7096 GCA_037969135.1 Ferruginibacter sp. | reverse complement strand
CAGCATTATTGATTATATAGTTTCACATATAAAACATTTTTTATGAAAAATAATTCCAAAGAAAATAATGCGGTTGAGCCGCTTATAGAACAGACAAAGGCTAACAAAAACAATGAAAGATATTTTAACCTTGTAGTAGATGAGATTCCCTACCGCGTAGAATTTGAGCCTTTCTTTTTTAATGAGCAGGTACGCTATTATGTTAGCATAAATGCAGGCCCTAAAGATGTTTTTGTTTGGGATACTGAGGTGAGTCTTTTTAGGGCCATAGATGATGATGCCGGTGTATTGCCAGTGGGATTGGAAAAAGCAATCAGTGAGAAACTTCAAACACAAAACCTGCAATAGTTACAAATCTTAAAATTTATTTTTGAAATAAACCTGGGTATTCATTATTTTCAAAATGGGATAAAATGAAAGCAGGTTACTCCATATAAGCATTTCTTTATAGCCGCTCACTTATATGCAAGGCATGGACAAAATAAAATGTTTTTGGCAATTACTAAGAGATGCAGGCGCAGGATTTCGCAGGCATAAGGTGCTTAAGCTAAGTGCTTCACTTGCATTCTATACCATTTTTTCAATAGGCCCCATGTTGCTTGTTATCATTTTCTTTGCCAACTTATTTTGGGGGCGCCAGGCTATTGAAGGGAAAATTTACAGCCAGATAGCCGGGATGGTTGGTGATGGAGCTGCGCATCAAATTCAGGATATCATAAAAAACGCGTCAATTACGGGTAACAATTTTACCGCTGTTATAGGCTTTGTTACTTTGGTTGTTGCTGCCACTTCTGCTTTCATTGAGATGCAGGATTCGATAAACATGATCTGGAACCTGAAAGTAAAAAAGAACGCCGGGTGGAAGATAATGGTTAAGAACCGCCTGTTGTCATTTTCAATTGTTGCCGGCCTGGGTTTTGTCCTGCTCGTATCGCTTGTTATAAATGCTTTGCTCGAAGGATTTATGGGCAAATTGCAGGAAATGTTTCCACAGGTTTCTGTAGTGTTTATGTATGTGTTTAATCTTTTACTTACGCTGATAGTTGTTGCCGTTTTGTTTGCGATAATTTTTAAAGTGCTGCCTGATGCAGTTATTAAATGGAAGGAAGTGGCTGCGGGAGCTCTATTTACGGCTGTACTTTTTATGATCGGAAAATTCTGCATTACCTTTTATATCAGTAAAAGCAATATAGGTAGCACTTATGGCACTGCAGGCTCACTTGTAGTGCTGCTGTTATGGATATATTATTCATCAGCAGTCTTATATTTTGGGGCTGAGTTTACAAAGGCTTATGCATTAAAATATGGGGCGGAGATTAAACCTGACAAATATGCTGTAACCGTACAGGTTGTGAATGTAGAGAGCAGCGAAAGTAGTGTACAACAGAATGAAAAAAATGCACTATCGACAGAAAAGGAGATGCAAAGAGTAAAAGATACTAGTAAAAAAATAAGTTGACGCTGGCAAAGATGCCTCCATTTTAAATTAATCTGAAAAGCTTCAGAATTTAAACAGTAAAAAAATATTTGCTTCCATGCTCAATTATTTTACAGGTGAAGCCTGCTTCTCAATATATAATTTGTTTACCAGGGTCATTATAATAACTATCACAGGTGTCGCCAGTAATACTCCCCAGAAACCGGCAATTAATCCCATCACTACCTGGCCGAATATAACGAGTGCAGGAGGTATGCTCAACATCCTCTGTTGAATGAGTGGCTGAGTTACGGCACTTTGGATTATTTGAATTAACACATAAAGACAAGCTACAAATACAGCTGTAGAAGTTCCCAGGGTGATACCCAGAAGTATGGCAGGAATGGCAGCTATCACAGGTCCAAAGTTGGGAACAAAGTTGGATAAGCCGGCTAATAATGCTAAAGTGAGTACGAGTGGTAATCCTAAAATCCACAGACCTAAAGCTGTAAGTATTGCAATGAAAAAGAAACCAAAAATCTGGCCTATCAGCCATTTTTTAAAATCTTTATTAAGCTTAACCAGGATTTCTCTTCCTTTATCTTTGGCATTTGGAGGTAACAATTTAATGAATCCATTTTTATAAAGAGAAGGACTTGCAATAAAAAAAGCTGCAAGTAACAGAATGATATAGAGGTCGCTTACAATTCCAAAGCCCGAAGAAAAAAAGTTTTTTACGAATGCTGTGGTCATTTGTGAATTTCCAGAGTTTTCAAGGAAATTTAAAATTTTATTTCCTAATGGCTGTTGCTCCATTTGGGTTCTTAAATGCGCAATTGTTTTTGGAAGCGTATCCGATAACTCAGCAGCTTGTTGTTGCAATCTTGCTTCTACGAACCAGAAAAAAGCAATCAATAATAAAATATTTATGGCAGTAGAAATCCCAAGACTCCATTTTTTTGAAAGATGTAATTTCGTATGCATAATATTTGCACATCCATGAAAATAGCATGAGATTAAAACGCCCGCCAAAACAAGGAGAAGAATGTTAAAAATGATTTTAAACAGAACAAACGAAATTATCATCAAGGACAGAATTGACACCGCAATCCAGATTTTTTTTGAGTAATAAATATTATTGGATTGGTCAGGGACCGTTTCATTCTCCTTTCCTTTTACCTCCGACACTGGCTTATCAATTTATTTATCAACTGCTGTAATTTCTTTCACGGTTATATTTATTATCAACATTTATATTTACATCGCTCCCATTATTGATTTTTTAATTAACCGCACTGGCGCAAGCGTCCGCTTGTGCCTTACCTTAAGTTCTCCTCATTCTTCTTTCTTTATTAAAACAGGTATGGATGTTTCGCTGCCGTATAATTTAATTTCTGTAATATCTGCAGGCAGGCTGATTCCTTTTTCAAGTAAGGCATTTTTAACATTGGTTACAACCGTGCTTTTAATCAAAAGCGCTTGCTTCCGGTAGTCAATGGTTTTAACCCAAAAGAAAACTTTTAAATTAACGGTACTCACGGCAAGCTCATCGGCAATAACAAAAATTTCATGGCTTTCATCTTCAAAAACGTCTTCTGTATTTCTAACGGTTTCTGAAATCAATTCAAGAGCTTCTTCAACGTTGCCTTCGTAAGCAATGCCAACCATAAAATCTAATCTGAAAAAACCGTCTTCAGTATAATTGTAAACTGCCTTCCTTATTATATCGCTGTTGGGAATATAAACATCCCGTCCGTCAAATGTTTTTACCTTGGTATAGCGAAATTCCAGCGCTTTTACTTTACCAAAAATATCATCAATCTTAACGGTGTCATTCACATTAAAAGGTCTGCTGAATGAAAGAATAATCCCTGAAATAAAGTTTTCGCCAATATCTTTAAAAGCAAATCCAAGTATGAGGGCGGATGCCCCGGCAGCCGTAAGAATGCCGGCAGCTATGCTGCCAAGCCCTGCCGTTTTCAATGCAAACATAATTATTAAAATGAGCAAAATTGCTTTAACGGCTTTAGACAAAAAATTTGTCATCAGTGGATCGTACGATTTATTTGCAATAGCTTTTTTAAAAAGTTTGGCTATAAAATTTGCCAGGAAAAACCCTACAGCTATTATTAAAATGGCAAGAATAATGTCAGGAACATGTTTTATAAACTGATTCCAATTTTGCAGGAAAGCATTTTTTAATTTTTCTATCACAGCGTTTAATTTTATAGTTATTTATTTTAAATCAGCAGACCTGTAATTAATATTTGTAAGATGCATTTTATGATTTCATTATTTTTTTTCTTTAATGTTCAATGGCATTTCGTTCAAAGGAATTCCTCCTTTAATTCCAAAGTCCAATGTGCGGATGGGGAATGGTATCATGATATTATTCTCATCAAAAGCATTTTTTATGCAAACAATGGCTTCGCTGCCCACCCGTTTCCACTCAGATCCTTGATCGGAACCAACCCATAAGCGTATCTCAAAATTAATAGAGCTATCGCCAAACTCTTTATAGTAAAAGGTAGTTTCATCATCTTCACTCAAGCCTTTAATTCCGCTAACGGCATCAAGAGCTATTTTTTTTACCTTTCTAAGGTCATCGCCATAAGAAACACCCACAAGAATATCGAACCTGCGTTTACCTAACAGGGTAAAATTTTCAATTGGATTCTGAAATACCTCCTTATTGGGGATGATGACTGTTTGTCCCTGGAATGTGAGTAGTACAGTATCGCGTAAATTAATTTCTTTCACACTGCCCATATAGTCTTTAATTTTTACAACGTCATTAATTTTAATCGGTTTTCTGAATGAAATAAAAATACCGGAAATGAAATTTGCCGCAATATCCTGAAAAGCAAACGCAAGTGCCAATACTATGATTCCTGCCCCAGCTAAAATCGAAGTTACCGCCTTATTGAGATGTAAAATGCTTAGCGTAGCGAAAAGTATGATGCCGATAAGGAATATATGCACCAAAGAGGTGAAAAGTTTGTTCAATGTTGTTTGGGAGGAAACCTTGCTTATTAGTTTACCGGCAAGTTTTTTTAATATACGAGCCAGATACAGGCCAATTACCAATATAATCGATGCTAATAAAATATTAGGCAACATCTGTATGAACTCATGCATCCATGTAATTAATTTTTGAAGGATGAGATTGAAAGCTTCTTCTATATTCATGATGTTATATTTTGAGTTTATGAATGTTTTAAATTTATTTTCAGATTTACTTCTTTTAATAATTCAGAAACAATAGCATGAGAAAAAATGGAATGGAGTTGTGTCAGCAGATTATGCATTTCACGCTGCACTATGCGGTCATTTTTTCCATAATCCCAGATTGGGAAAATGCTGTCTTCAAATATTTGTTCAAAAGTCAGTTCTTTTAAAATGATCCTTACCTGCATTTCCTTGTTCTTAATGCTGTTTTCGGGAAAATAACTTAGCCTGTAAGCATATAATTCGAACAACGCTCTTAAACTCTGGATAGCAGTACCCGGATCATTGATGCCGGGGCTCAACGCTTTAAGAGCTAATTCCATCAATTGCCGAAGACCAAAAAAGAAATTATTTTTAATGGATTCACCAGAATGTAAATACACTTCTTTTTGAATTTCTTTCATTATTTCTATGGATAATGGCTTGCTAACTTTCATAACAGGCGATCCTTTTAAGATAAAGGTTCCGGGAGTTTGCATCAAGTTTAACATACAGTCGTTGTCATTACAATTGCGCATTAAACTGCGTTTATCAAAACCCTCGTAAATTCCGGAGATAGGAGCAGTAACCAGGTATTCACTTTCAAATGTTATGGTATCCGGAGCTGATTGCCGCAACTTACAGGATTGCTCCATTGAAGATTTTGTCTCTTTAAATATCCTGTGAATGATCACCTCATACTTTACAGACTGGGTGATATAATGCAAAAAATAGATGAAAAGAAAAATATCAACAATGGTAAGTATTATCAGCAAATAAGTACTTAATGCAGGGATCTGAACACCGGAATCTATATCCCTGATCGTGCTTAATAAAAATAAGGCATATACAATAGTACCGACGTAAATACCTAGTACCACCTGCTGAAAACGGCTGCCTATCAGTTTATCTAAAATCCGGTTGCTTAATTGAGATGCGGTCTGGTTCAGTACAATCATTACCATAGAAAAACTAAATACGGTCAACGTAATGATTCCTGCTGTAATAGAGGATATAATGCTTCGTGCAGTAGAAGCATCCCGTAACCTGGGCCATCGCAAATGAGATTTTATTTGCATGCCTTTTTCAGAAAAATCAAATGAAATGCTCAATAGAGAAAGTACAAGAAATGCTATAGCAATGATGGCAGGATAAAAAGCTATGCTGTTTACAATTTTGTCACGGTGTTCCTTAATCCAGGTTCTGATATTTGTCCACATAGTATTGCTTTTGTTATTAAAGAAAAGTCACAATAATTTTAACAGCATTTTTTCTAAAGTGCCAGAGCCAGCATGTTATAAAAGGCACAGGTAATTACTGAAAGAAAAAACCTGGCATTCAAAAGAGCAGATAGATGTTTTACAACCGTCAGAATAATTCACCCTTCACTTAGTTTTCGGATGCTATTTTAGTAACTGAACGAAAGCACCTGTGGTTGATAGTTATATTTTATTTCTTTAACTTTTTCTTGTCTGCCCCTTGTGTTAATGCAGAAGCAGCTACGCTTTTTACAGCTTTTGTTGACTTTGTGTCTTTTAATAATTTATACCGATAACCAGTAGTTAGTCCAATGTTATTTGCTATCGGCATAATACCATCTAATATTTCAACGTAGTCCGTTGGACTACTTATGAAATAAAGATGGTATTAGAAGCAATTGATGCCACTTTAACCGATGTTTTTTCGTTCTTTGCCATAATGATTGTTAGTTAATTTAATTCAGAGTTGATTATTTATTCTTTAGATAACCAACATTATTTCGAATGTAACGTATTTTATACTTAATAATCACTCTCCCTGCCAGTAATGGTTTCAAGCGAAGCCTTTAATTTATAAATAGCGCCCGAAACAGCCTGATCAGGAGTGTCGGCCTGGTTAGTAACTGCAATGGGTTGCTTTCCTTCCTGTCTTGCTTCCATCAAACAACGTATGTCGTTCAGTCCATCTTTATTGCCATTTTCATCTGAAAGCTGTACTTCTATCCTTGTAATGTGTGAGCTAAACCTGCTAAGCTCGTCTGTTATCTGGGCTATAAATGTTGCTGAATTATCTTCAATTCCACTAATAGTTTTGTCAGTATTAAATTGAATGGTCATAATTATTTATTTTTTTAATACCGAAATATTGCCGCCAGTCCCGTTTGAGATGGCATATCATGAGGTGGAATAACTAATTCGCTTGATCTAATATTTGTTGCCTAAGTCCCCAGCGAAAAATTGAATACCACTCTGGAACCATCGGGTGCAATTGCCAGCATTTGAATGATGCCATTTTGTGCAGATAGTAAAGCCAGATCAATATCTTTAGGAGTAGCTACAGGCTTTCCATTAATATATACAAATATAGTGTACCGGGGAATTCCGATCTGGTCAAAAAAACCGCCTGTTCTAACATCCGTTACAACAACACCCGAATTAAGATTTAACTGTTGTTTTTGCTCTCTTGTAATCGATGCAAAACCTGCTCCCAGCT
>JBBKWV010000073.1:0-9998 GCA_037969135.1 Ferruginibacter sp. | reverse complement strand
TTACCCGGGAAAGGATGTTTTTGTTTGTATCATGGAAATCTTGCGATCAGTGAAAATGAAAAAGCGGCAGACTGGTTGTTGAATAATGTTTTTGATACCCTGGAAATCCCGTTGGTAATTGCCGGAAAAAATCCTTCGCACCCTTTGCAGGCATTGGCTCACAGCCATCCACATACCTGCATGGCTGCAAATCCATCTGAACAGGAAATGCAGGACCTGATAAAAAAAGCACAATTGCATATTTTGCCCTCCTTTAATAAAACGGGTGTAAAACTGAAATTATTAAATGCCTTATATAACGGAAAACATTGTCTGGTCAATGATGCAGGTAAAGAAGGAGCTTCAATAGGAGATCTATGCCATGTTGCTGAAACGGCAGATGAATTTAAAAAACAGATCACTTATCTGTTTCAGGAAAATTTTTCTGAAGAAGATCTGCAAAAAAGGCAGCAGCAATTAAAATGTATGTATAACAACCGGCAAAATGCCCGCCAGCTTATTGTATGGATATACTAGCATTGTCCCACACTTGTCCCCTTTCTGTTTTGATCGTACGTGCCGGAAATTTATTAATTACCATATAATCATGCGTTGCCATTACGATAGTTGTGTTGTAATCTTTGCAGATATGAAAAAGCAATTGCATGATCTCATCACTTGTTTCGGGATCCAGATTACCGGTAGGCTCATCAGCCAATATCAGTTTTGGTGAATTCAGTAATGCTCTGGCTACATCTATGCGTTGTTGTTCTCCCCCGCTCAGTTCGAAAGGCATTTTAAAACCTTTTGTTTTTAAGCCCACTTTATCCAACACATCACCTATTTTTTCGTCCATCAGTTTTTCATCTTTCCATCCGGTGGCTTTCAGCACAAATTTTAAATTATCATTTACATTCCTGTCTGTAAGTAATTGAAAATCCTGAAATACAACACCAAGATTTCTGCGGAGGTATGGCACCGTTTTCCAGGTAAGTTCCCGGAGATTATGCCCGGCAACCCATCCTTCTCCTTCGCGGAGTTGCAGATCACCATACATAGTCTTTAACAAACTACTTTTACCGGTACCTGTTTTTCCAACGAGGTAAACGAATTCACCTTTTTCCACAGAAATATTCACTTCACTTAATATGAGGCTTTCGCTTTGATAAATATTTACGTTCTTAAGTTCAATGATAGACTGGGACATGCTTTTTTTTGTTTTTTGGTTATTTGTTCAAACCGTTTTTATAAATTTACAATCGGCACATTTTGTGGTCTTTTTCAAAACCTGTTCCTGCAAATTTAATCGTTTGTATCTGTGCCGGAAAGTTTTAATTTAATATATAATTTCTTCCTCCTTTAATTTAATTAACAGTTCCTTTTTATTTCCTGTTTCTACCCTTCCGATCACCTGTGCATCTATGTTAAACTTCTTTGCAGCATTGATCATAACATCTGCATCCGAAGGATCGCAATAAATTTCCAACCGGCATCCCATATTAAACACTTCATACATTTCTCTGTTACTGCTGCCACTGTTTTCCCGGATGATCTCAAAAACAGGCGGGGCATCAAATAAATTGTCCTTGATGATCTTAAAATTTCCGGGAAGGTATTTTAAACATTTCGTTTGTCCGCCACCGCTGCAGTGTATAAGGCCATGGATTTTTTCAAAATGATCTTCCAGCAATTGTTTCATTACCGGGGCATATGTTCTGGTAGGACTGAGCAAGAGTTTTCCGATGCTGGATGCAGGATGATGGTTGAACGATAGCGGATCGGTCAGTTTATATTTGCCGATATAAACAACTTCTTCGGGTAAAGAATTATCAAAGCTCTCTTTAAAATGGGTTGAATAGTATTTACCCAACACATCATGGCGTGCAGAAGTGAGTCCGTTGCTTCCCAATCCGCTATTGTATGCACTTTCATAAGATGCCTGTCCGTAACTGGCTAGTCCTACGATCACATCACCTGCTTTTATTTTTTCATTGCTGATGATCTTATTCTTTGGCCAGCGGGAGGTCATGGTTCCATTTACCGCAATGGTTCTTACCACATCGCCCACATCTGCCGTTTCTCCACCCAGGAAATGGATGTTCACACCGAAATTTTTAAGTTCATCAAATAATTGCTGAGAGCCGTTGATGATCTGTTCCAAAACATTTCCGGGAATTAAAATCTTATTCCTGTCAATGGTGGAATTGAAAACTATATTATCATAAATGCCCACACATAGCAGATCATCGAGGTTCATTACAATAGCATCCTGGGCAATCCCTTTCCAAACAGAGATATCTCCAGTTTCTTTCCAGTATAAATAGGCAAGAATGCTCTTGGTTCCTGCGCCATCAGCATGCATCACATTTACAAAAGCATCATCATTTCCCAGATAATCAGGATATACTTTGCAAAAAGCATGGGGAAATAATCCCTGGTCGAGATGCTTCGTTGCGGCATGTACTTCTTCTTTTTGGGCAGAAACTCCTCTTTTTGTATAAAGACTCATAGTAAAACTTGATATGCAAAACTAATTTTACAAACTCAATATTCCATTAATAAATTATCAATTAGTTTTGCACGCTTAATAATATGAACGTATTTACAAACATAGACGAATTACCTGATTTCAAAAATGCCGTTATTACCATTGGGACATTTGATGGAGTACATCTCGGGCATAAACAAATAATCGGCCAATTGATAAAGGAGGCAGCAGCGGTGGATGGCACTGCTGTTTTGATCACTTTTTATCCGCATCCCAAGCAGGTGATCGCATCTGACAGGCAACCAATATTGATTTTAAATGAAGCCGCTGAAAAATATGCACTCATACAAAAGGCCGGCATTCACAATATTGTGGTAGTGCCTTTCACAATAGATTTTGCCGAACAGCACGCAGATAATTATATAAAAGATTTTCTGTTTGATAAATTTCATCCGCACACTATCATCATTGGTTATGACCATCGTTTTGGCAAGGACAGGACCGGCGATTATCATTTGCTGGAAGCAGAAGCGGAAAAATTGGGATTTAAAGTAAAAGAGATCCCGGAGCATATATTGCAAAATGTAACCATCAGCAGTACCAAGATCAGGCAGGCTTTATTATCAGGGGATATTGATACAGCCAATGAATTTTTGGGTTATGATTATTTTTTCAGCGGTACCGTCATTGAAGGAAATAAACTCGGAAGAACGATCGGATATCCCACTGCCAATCTTCAGATAAAAGATCACCAAAAATTAATTCCTGCAAATGGCGTATATGCAACTTATGTGGAAGTGGAAGGTTTGGGTAATTATAAAGGCATGATGAATATCGGCTTCAGGCCAACAGTAGATGGCAGTTCCAGAGTTACGGAAGTGCATATTTTTGATTTTGATGAGATCATTTATGGCAAAACGGTAAAACTTTCATTGAAAAAAAGATTGCGCAGTGAAATTAAGTTCAGCGGGCTTGAAGCACTCAAAGAACAACTGGCGAAAGATAAACAAGAAGCATTGGCAGTTTTGTAAACAAAGAGGAAGAAGAAAATTAATTTTTTAAATAAAAGCAGTATTTAATCCACCATCATTTTCACTACCATTTCTTTCATCAAAGAAGCCCCACTGGTTCCGGTATCACCTACCCCCACTCCTTTTAAATTGTATTGATGGAGCAACAGGATCAGTTTTTCAATTCCATCATAGCCGTAATTTTTCATCATGTCATGCGCCTGTTTCAGGGAATTGGGATTGTAATAAAATAATGGTTTCAGGGCATTATCACTTCTGTCATTCATTCCATAGACCGAATATACTTTACTAAAATGTGCATACAACGCGGGCAAAGCCATTTGAATGGGAACAGCCTTGGGATTGCTTTCGAAATAGTTCGTGATCCTGATTGCTTTGGCAAGATCCTTTTTTGTGATAGCAGCAAGTAATTCAAATACATTGTATTCCTTACTGATGCCGATGTATTTTTCGATATCATCTTCATCAATATTTTTTTTATCTTTCAGATTCAAAGAAAGTTTATCAATTTCATTTGCGATCCGGCTCAGGTCGTTGCCGATATGTTCTTCCAGTAAACTGATGGCTTTGGGTTGCATCGTAAAGCCTTTTACTTTCAGTAATTGGGAGATCCAATCATGAATTTTTTCATCTTTGATCTTTGAAGAAGTAACCATCTCTGCCTGTTTTGAAAGCAGTTTATGCAGTTTGGTCCTTTTATCCAGTGATTTGCCTTTATAACCAACAACAAAAATGGTAGAGGCCAGCGGCGACTCAACATAAGATTCCAGCTTATCAATTTCTTTCATATGCTGGGCTTCCTTCAATAAAACCACCTGCTTTTCGGCAAACATGGGATAGCGTTTGCAGGCATTGATCACAGCTGTCCAATCTGCATCTTTACCGTAAAACACCGTTAAATTGAACTCTGCCTCAGATTCAGAAAGAATATGATGTTCAGCATAGTTCATCAACATGTCGATATAATACTCTTCTTCCCCATCAAACCAGTAAAGGGGTTTAAAGTCTTTTTTCTTCCAACTTGTTAATATTTTTTCTGCACTCATGTTAAACTCAAAGGCTTTGGGTAATTGGAAAATAAACGGTTAAACAATATTTTCAATCAGTTTTTTTGGCATAGTTTTGGAAAACTTAATAATATGCAAATATCCAGATTATATCGTAAACATTTATAAGTCATTCATTAAGTTTTATAAATCATTAAATTCTGATCATATGTCTTTTGAGAATTTTCCTGAAACAGAAAAACAAAATCCGGAATTGAATAAAACACCGGCCAGTAATAAAATGCGCAATGTTTTAACCATTGCACTGGTGATCGCTTTGCTTGGTACCTGGGGATATATCATTTGGGATAAGAATAAGATAAAACAAATTGAACAGGCCCAGGAAAATCTGATAGCTTCTACTTCATTACAGCGTGATGAATTACAAAAAGAACTGGAGGAAGCAACCATGAGATACGATAACCTCAAAACAACCAATTCAAAAAAAGATAGTGCGATATCTGTTAAAGACCGGGAAATAGACGAAAAGAAAGCCCGTATCCAGTCCCTTTTATCAAAAGCAAATGCAACTGCATCGGAATTAAAAGAAGCAAGGTCATTGATAGCTTCCCTGAAAACTGATATCGAAGGATACCGGATGCAGATTGTGGAATTACAGGGACAAAATACCCAACTAATACAACAAAAAGATATTGTAACAGAAGAAAGAAATACAGTGCAGAAAAATTTTGATTCTGCGAAGGCGGTTATCAAAAACAAAGAAGAATTAATAAACGTCGGATCCACATTACATGCATCTAATTTTGATATATCAGGGATAAATGAAAAACGCAGTGGAAAAGAAAAGGAAACATCCACCGCAAAAAGAGTGGATAAATTAAGGATCTCATTTGATCTGGATGAAAACCTCATTGCCCAATCCGGTAAGAAAGATATCTTCATTTGCATCACCGCTCCCGATGGTTCAGCGATTGCTGTGGAAGCACTTGGCTCTGGAAAGTTTACTACAAGAGAAGGCCAGGATAAAATTTACACACAGAAAATAGAAGTAAATTATACACAGAACAAAAGACAAAGCATCAGCTTTGACTGGAAACAAAATACCAATTTTACTATCGGCAATTACAAAATTGAAGTGTATAACAACGGATTTAAGATCGGAGAAGCAACAAGGCCTTTGAAAAAAGGCGGATTATTTGGGTAAGCAATCTGATCATACAATGTTGGAAAACATCAATTGTATGCTTAGAATATTGCCCTGACAGAAGCCCTGCCTACATGAACCGTTTTGGATATGCCTGGTTTTCTGCCTTCGTATTGCATACTGATTTCAATATTTCCTGCAAGCCGTTTTGTAAATTCCAGGTTCCATAAGTAATTTTTTCCCGGCAATAAACCATCTAATAAAATATAACCCACGGTTGTATTTGCAGCTCCGGGGTATGCCATGAAATTTATCTGGTTATATGTAAATTTTCCATTGATGCTGCTGTTTGACAGAATATTGTATTTCAGTTCGGCTGACAATGCATGGTTCACTGATCTTTCTGTTGAATCGATCCGGTTCTTTTTTTCAGTATAGGAATATCCTATTACAGCCCTTAAATTTGAACGGTAAACATAGGTGATGTTTGGTTCAGCTGCATATTGCAGTATCTTAAAATTCCTGTTATCAAATTTTAACCCGCTTGTTGCCAATTCATTTTTGGTTTCTTTTAATACCAGGTTACCCACAAAATTCCTGTGCAGGTTTACTCTTACCCTTCCCAGTAATGTTCTCAGGTTTCTGCTTTCAAAACCATAGGCGAGCAAAGCTTTACCGGAAGATTTGCTGTGCGTGATTTCAAATCCCCATTTTGAACTTGTGCGGTTATAATAAAAAGTATTTGAAAAAAAGGAATTGAGGCTGATCAGAGACGTATCAACCAACACTTCGCTGAATGGATTTACAAGAAATTTTCCGTTAGCCAGGTTTTTCTTACTGATCTGTAATGCGGAACTGGTACTGGTTTTCAATACCAATTTTTTGAACCCTTTTGCTCCAGGATTTTTTATTATTGCTTTTGGATCTATATCAATACTGTAATTGAACTGCAGATAATTTGCTTTTACATATTGGTTACCCGGTGTATATATCCGGATATATTTTTTCTGATCCTGGAAAACGGCCACTTCAAATTCATTTAATTCCGGAATACCATTCGAATTATAATCTATCCAGGTATAAATGCCCTGCCCGGCCGGAACCTCAACATAAGTGAATTCTCTTTTTTGCTCCTGGCCCGATCCCAATTCATATAAAAAATTACCCGTTATAAAACCCTTCTTTATGTTGACATAATATTCAGCCCTTCCCAATAAACTTTCATCTGCTTTTTGTTTACTCAAAGAACCATCAATGATATGAAGTCTACGATAAGTAACATTTAAGCGTAGTTGTTGTTTTTCACTTTTCATCAATTCGGTTGAAAAGTTGAAATTATTGCTGTTGTCCGCTTCTTTCAAATGATATTTCCCCGGCAACCTGTCATTTCTCCGGTAATAACTGATACCCCATTTGTTTAATTTCGAATCATCAGATTTCAGGTATAATTCATAAATATTAAATGAAAAACTTGCTGCGGCCAACGTATCAAAGACCGTATTTGTCAGTTTATTTTGCTCTCCCGTGTATTTTAATCCAAGTTGGAGAGATCTGAATTTTTTAAATTCTTTTTTCAGATCGATAGTTGGCCTGATAAAATTCCCGCTCAGTGATTCACTGTTAAAATTTACCAGACTGACCCTGGATGTTAATTTCCATTCTTTATATGTTGCATATTGTTCCATGATATGCCGGAAGCCATTGTAATGATCACTGCGGTTATAATTTGTAAATTCATAACGCAGTTTGTTCCCTTTGCTGTCTGAGATCTTTAAGGAAGCATTTGAAATATGTTCATCTGCAACGGCAACATCAAAAGGCAAACTCCAATCCCGCAGAAATTCAACATTCCTCAATCTTTCCAGTGGTTTAAATTTTTGAGATACATATTCATAACCTGCTACTGATTGCAATAAAAAAGGCTTTCGAAAAACAGTTATTTTTTTATCGTTATTCTCTAAACTGAATTTTGCTGCAAAGCCATTATTGTCTGCTTTATCTTTCGAGGAAAAGAGATTCAGATCATAGCTGCTCAATGAAAATTCTGTCCTGAGTTTTGTTAAAGCAGATAAAGCATAATCGATCCCTAAAGAATATACCTGCAATTTTTTGGGGCTAACCAATAATGTAACCGGTTCCCAATCGCCTTGTTTTTCATTATTGGCATTGGGTTGTATCCATTCAAATATTTTCCCGTTGGTAGCATTTAAAACCTGACGGTAATTGCCTTTCCCGGGACCGAGGTAAGTAAAACTGAGGCTATATAAAGTATCTGCGGGATTTACGGATAGCAGGTAGATCGAATCCTGTATATTGACATTATACAGGGTATCTGTTTTTTTATACAGGATCTTTCCCAGAGCAAATGTATCACGCAATGCACTGGGGTAATAAGCATTTCTTGTACTATCTCCGATATTGGCAAGAAATTGTTTTTGGGCGTTATCCAAAGAAAGATCGATACTTGAATTTTTAGCATCCTGTGTGGAATAAGCTGCAAGGTTTACAAATAATTTATCCTTATACGATATACCATCGGTTATGTAGAACTGTGAGTTTAAATAATTCCGGTCGGCATATTCAAATTCAACCTGGATCCTTTTGTCTTTTGTGATCAGATGTTTGGGAGTAAAAGTAAGTTCGGCTGTATTGTAATTGATCACATAATCCTGGTCTTCCCCTCTTTGCAACAATTCCCCATCAATAAAAACCCTTTCCGTACCGGCTAGAACAACAAAATACAATTCATTGTTGGCACCTGAAAGCCTGTATGGTCCCTGGTTTCCTTCCAGTGGAGTAAAAATATTCCGGGTGAATTTCCCTTTGGCAATGGCCCCGCTGGCAAGAAATGAATTGTTTACATGCCTGCTTATTTTATTTTCTGTAATGAAAGATACCCCCTGCAGCCGTTTATAAAATTTAAGGAAATAGTTTTTACTTTCCCTGATGTCGATATCTCCGAAATTTGCCTGCCATTTCCTTTTTTTTATTTGCAGGTATATGCGGTCAAAGTCTCTAAGGTCCTGTGTATTGCCGTCGGGTTGAATGGGAATATTGTTATCGGTGATCGCTGCCGTTAGTTCCAGGCTGTCTCCGATAAATCCATTTAGTTGTAGGTTCATGGTAGAATTAACTACAGCATCCTGGCTGTTACCAAAAGAGATGGCCCTTCCGATACTTCCTTCGGATTGTATACCCCCAAAATCGAGGAAAGGGTTATCCTGCCTGATACCTGTTTTAAGAACAAATGGTTTTTCGGCTAAAAAATTATTGCGTACACTGTCGTAATTCAACCGTTGAACAATTGCATTCAGTTTGATGGGAAATGCCCGGTAAATGACCCAAACACTGTCCTGCGGCGGTTTGGTAATCCAATGAAGAAGGGCGTTTACCTCATCAATTTTAGAATAGGAATCCGGAACATTAACAATTGAAAATGTATTAGGTGCAATGCTAACGGTATCCAGTTTTTGAATATCAGTTTTTGAAGAAATATATTTTTTCCGGATATTGGATAAAGCTGCTGGATTTTTTTGTGCATACAGCGATTGCAAAAAAAGCAGGATAAAGAAAAATAAATATATCTTTTTTTGATTCAATCTTTAGTTTAAAAATGATCTCCTAAAATTAATACTTATTACGAAGATGCTGTTAAATGCAGGAATGCTGCAAAGAAAAATACCTCCTGTTCAACAGAAGGTACTTATTGATCAGATATTATTTCATTATTTTTCTTCCGTTCCCAATCCGGCAATCAGATATTCCTGGTTCATTTTTGCAATATAAGATACAGAAATTCCTTTCGGGCATTCTGCTTCACAGGCATAGGTATTGGTACAATTTCCAAATCCTTCCTTATCCATTTGTGCAACCATATTCAAAGCCCTGGATTCTCTTTCCGGAGCACCCTGTGGTAACAAGGCAAGTTGTGAAACCTTTGCGCCGACAAACAACATTGCTGACCCGTTTTTACAGGCAGCCACACAAGCACCACAACCAATACAGGAAGCGGCATCAAATGCTTTATCGGCATCTTTTTTATCTATGGGTAAACTGTTTGCATCCTGTGCATTTCCGGTATTCACGCTGATATAACCACCAGCCTGGATGATCCTGTCAAATGCAGTACGGTCAACAACCAGGTCTCTGATAACCGGAAAAGCCTTACTGCGCCATGGTTCCACAACAATGGTATCCCCATCTTTAAAAGCACGCATGTGCAGTTGACATGTTGTATTTTTCTGCCATGGCCCGTGTGCCTGACCGTTAATATACATACTGCATGCGCCACAAATGCCTTCGCGACAATCATGGTCAAATGCAATGGGGTCTTTACCTTCAATGATCAG
>JBBKWV010000072.1:0-3049 GCA_037969135.1 Ferruginibacter sp. | reverse complement strand
TACATAAAATTTATACGAAGATACGATGGGATATTGTTGCTTTATTAAATAAGGGTTGACTTAAATGATGAATATCATATGCGTTCCGGAAAAGATTATTCCCTTTGTAAGTGCTTAGTTATTAATTTTGGACTGCGAATTTTTTTATAAAATTTCCATAAAAGAATTTGAATAATAATCTCAACAATAAACCTTTTCATGAATCCACAAACAATGAAGCAGGAACTAAAGGAATCAAAAATATCTTTTGAAAATACAGAATATGCATTTGCTTATAAAACAACCGGTGACTTGAAAAAAGCACATTTTCTTTTCTCCATAATGGGTAACCGGTTCCTGGTGAATCTGGGTTTGAAGATCACTCCCGCAGCCATTAAAATGCATATCCCTTTCACAAAATTTCTGATCAGGAAAACAATTTTTGGCCAGTTTGTTGGCGGGGAAACTTTGCAGCAAACAGCCACTGTGGTGAATAAAATGGAGAAATACAATGTACAGGTAATTCTGGATTATGGTGTGGAAGGTGGTGATGATGGTGAAGAGGGATTTGATCATTCCACCACTGAATTTATCCGTGTGATCAACTATGCATCTACGCAAAGGAATATCCCGTTCATGAGCATTAAAATTACCGGGATAGTCCGCCTGGGTTTACTGGAGAAACTAGATGCGTCTATGCATGCATGTGATGGCACTCTGATGAAACGTTATTCAAAAGTGATAGAGGGTTTGAACAGTACGGAGAAAGATGAATGGCAAAGGGTTGTAGGAAGGCTTACGCGTATTTGTGAAACAGCCAACAGGAACAATGTTGCGGTACTTGTAGATGCGGAAGAAACCTGGATACAGGACCCCGTAGATGCACTTACCATTTTAATGATGGATACATTTAATAAGAATAAAGCGGTTGTTTTTAATACATTGCAATTGTACCGGCACGACCGGTTGGCTTTTCTGAAAGAGAGCCACCAGGCTGCTGCAGACCGCAATTTTATCATGGGAGTAAAACTCGTACGGGGAGCTTATATGGATAAAGAGCGCAAACGTGCTGAGGATATGAATTATCCATCACCCATCCAGCCCGACAAGGAATCCTGTGACAGGGATTTTAATGACGCCGTTGCATTCTGTATCGGTCATCTGGATACTGTGTCATTGGTCATTGCATCACACAATGAAGAAAGTAATCTGCTTGCAACTCAGCTGCTAGATAAAAAAGGATTACCTCACGATCACCCGCACCTGCACTTTTCACAGTTGTATGGGATGAGTGATAATATTACTTTCAATCTTGCAAAAAACGGCATCAGTGTAAGTAAATATCTGCCCTTTGGCCCGATCGATGATGTGATCCCGTACCTCATGCGCAGGGCACAGGAAAATAGTTCCGTTTCCGGGCAAACGGGAAGGGAGCTGGGTTTGATAAAAAAAGAATTGAAACGCAGAAAAAGTTTATAGATATGTTTCCGGCCGCCAGACTGAATTTTAAGATTCGGATGCATATAGACTAACGCTAATGCATATTTGCTTTAATTTGTTTAACAATCCGGGTGTCCGGTAATTTACCAAAGGCAGGTATTGCGAAATATTCACCCGCTTGTGGTTTTTCTGCTGAATTGAAATCCTGTGTAAAAATGATTTTCCTTTTTTTAGATTCAGAATGAATGGCATCTATGCCTATCAGTTGGTACCAGAATTATTTACCGATATTGCAATTCCTTTTTATCAGTTGTAAGAAAATTATTACAAAGAGATATCTCCTGTATATGTAAAAGCCGGTTGTTTAAAAAGGAAGTTTAAACAGGAAACAAAGCCAATGCACTTGATTGTTTTAGTAAATTTTGTTTTTATTTGTAATAACCTTAATTTGGTTGCAAAATTATAAATATATGAATCCAGAAACTACTGGCAGAGATGCCTTGAATGAATTTGAAAAACAGAAATTACCGGGCTCATTAAATGTCTTGACGATCCTTACTATTATCGGAAGTATACTCGCATTCGGATCATCTATATATGGATTCATGACATCCAAAAAAACCTATGAAACCATGAAAGATACCATCGAAGGAGGGAAAATGGATGAAGCTCCCCAATGGATTAAAGGTATGATGTCGCCAGAAGCACTTGGTATGTATCAGAAGATGCACGAGAACCGCTTGCCGATCCTGATATTAAGTCTTGTTGCGGTTGCATTGTGTTTTTATGGTGCAGTTGAAATGAGAAAACTGAAAAAGCAGGGGTATACTTTTTGGCTTATCGGCGAATTACTTCCTTTCGGTACAACCATCCTTTTTATCGGGATGGCTGCTTTCAGCGGTTTTGGATTGTTGATGGTTTTGTTCCCGATCATATTTATTATATTATATACGGTTAATAAAAAGTACCTCATAAAGTAGGAAACTTGCAAACAGGGATTAAAGAACCGGAGATTTGAAGATTGAGTCATACCTGATTGGATCTTCAAATCTCCCTTTTTATACAACAACTGTTCCTTTCTCCCATTCTTGTTGCAATTTAGTTTTCCTGTCTTCCGGTTTTTATGATGTTAGTTGTTTCTGCAAACTTTCCAATTTTATTAAATGAAAATAGTTAACTGTTTTTGAAAACAGATTGCAATTTTACTTTGAAGAATCCTTTGTTGCATACCTGAGATCGGATTTGTTTCTGGTCTTACAGTTCATCTTTCATTACATCTGTTGTTTTTATTTTTGCCTTTCTCCCATTCCTGATACTAACAGATGAGTATATCTGCATATATTTTTTGAAACGGCAAATGCTTTTTTATTTTAACAACTTAACCGGTTTTGCATAATTATTTACCCTTTTCCGATTGTTTTTTATTCAATTGAATGCATCTGTTTTTTAAATAAAGTTAAAAAGAGAACACTCAAAAAGGGTGATTTTAGTAAAAATTTAAAATGGGATACTTTTTTTTTGGAAAAAATCACATTCCAAAAATAATTGTGGAATGCCCGTAATTCCTGTAATATATTTTATATTTATAATTTAATGAAAGTTAATGATCATAATATAAGAAAATATTATT
>JBBKWV010000071.1:0-2756 GCA_037969135.1 Ferruginibacter sp. | reverse complement strand
ATTCCCAGATGTATTTGAAGTTGTGTAAATAGTTTTAATATGCACTACTGAAGCTGTTACTGCCTTTGATGCCGTAACAAAATCTCCCATTGCATTTTGTGATTTATTGGAAGGGATATTGGTTTCGGGCGATGTTTGAGGAATTGAATCGTGTACAAAACCTTCAGCCGAACTGTCTTTACCCGAACAGCCAGCCAAACAACATTGCATACTAATAAACACTGTTGCAATAATCAATAAAGAGTTATTTTGCATATTAAATAATATTGTCTGTCAGTCAGGTTGGACTCAGCTAAAAACTGAAATTGAAAAAGAATTATTTTAATTCCGGTTGTTGAACTCCCTAACTAATTATTAAAGTGCCAAGCCTGATATTGAAACCCAAAACCGGGCTGCTCATTATCACCAGGCTGTCATTAATATTTTCAACTGCTGTTGTGTCTATCGTTAAATAATTGACCTTTCCAGTTGATATAAATTCTTCGCCTTCTTCCTTTTTGTTTGTTGACAATATCACCAATCCTTTATCATTTGTAACCACTACTTTTTGAAAGTTTTTTTCTTTCACCAGCTCATTTGCATAAAGGTTCACCTGGCTGATATTATTCTTTAACATCTCGGAACGCATGGCCATACCAGAGGTTTAGCCATTGATCTTAAATGCAGTTCATCCGACTTGCGAATTTGTTTTATCACATCATCTTTTAATAGCTGCATTTAAATTGCAGCTTGTTTTCTCACGTTCGATATTTGAATTGATTCCCATATCCATACAGCTATAATCAATCCTGCTGCTATCACGCATGTTATCAATAATATCTTATGCCGGATGGCTTTGTATTTCCACTATTAGTAACCAAGAAGAATAGGTTAAATCAATGCTGATTGAAAGATTATTAATGTTAGATAAATCTTCCATAATAGTTAACCAGACCGGCTTCATAAGAATCACTTAGCTCCTTGCCGGGAACATATTCCGGGCTGTTTTTTACCTGCTCTTCAGATGCATTTACAATCACCGAAGAATTTTCCCAGTTTATTTCTTTGATCCATTTTGGCGATATCAACACCTTTTTTCCGGGAAACCAATTGCCGGTATCAACTTCCATAAAATCAATTGCCCAGGTGTTGGTATTGATTATGAAATCTTCCACATCTCCAATCTCTCCGTCAGTGGCTTTAATGTTATAACCCGTTACTGTATCTATACTTCGTAAATGAGAGTCATCATCTGACTTGTCGTCAACAGATACATCATCTTCTTTCACTGCATGGTTCATAGCTAAAGGATATGACATTCCCATTCCCGCAATACCTAAGCCACCACCACCTCTCCAATAGTAAGCTCCCCAAGGATAATAACCATATAACTCAATTTCGTGCTGTCGTGATACTGGCTTATCTGTATCAATCTCCGGGCTGCCTTTAATCTGTTCCATTGTAAGAACTACAGGAAAAATCTGGTTCTCCCAATCAGGCGTAAGCAATGCATCCGGCGACAGCAATATTTTTCTGCCGAAGAGCCAGCTTCCTGTCTCTACAACTAAATACCGTATCGTCCAGGTTTCATCATCAAAATAAAATTCTTTTACTTTGCCCACTTCTCCATCAATACCTCCAATGGTAAAACCAGTTAAACTTTTAAGATTGCGTTTCATAATTCTAAATTTTATTTTTTAATATTTATTTCAGCCATATCCGCTTCCGGTGTTCCAGATTGCCGGGTGAATTTATTTTTCCGCAGAGGCTTTTACCGGGTAATTATCCAGTAAAGTATGAACAGCAGGATGAAGTTCTAGTTTCATCGCTGATGGGTCATATAAATCTGCTTCTACAGTAGCGGTATAAATAAACTTGTTTTGCATTCTATCCAATACATTTAATGTTAAAGAACTTTTGGTGTAGTTGGTAACCCGGGTTGTGTAACCATAAGTGTAACTATTATAACTGTAATTAAACAGACCTCTATAATAATAGGAACGCGGACTAAGATTATAATACCGGTTATAGGGAGATAGTGCCCGGTAACGGATGTTGTTGTAGTAGAATGGATTGCTGGTGGGAATTCTTTCCCTTATTCTTTGAGTCCGTTGTTCTTTACTTTCTGTAACCTGTAATTGAAATAATAAATCAGGATTTTCATTATCCAATGTCATATTCCTGGCCGCAAGCTCATGGGCAAAATAATTGATGGTATTATTCATAATGATTTCTTCCTGTGCAGTCGTGCTGTCATTTGTACTTTGAGGTATCCACGAGAAAGTTTTATACCTCGTAAAATCAACACTTTTATCAGAGTCTGAGTTTGACAAAATATACGGCGTAGCACATGCCTGCAACATTATAATAGCAAATATGCCAGCATAGGTTTTAAGTTCCATTTTCGTTTGCTTCATATTTGTATGTTTTAGTAGTTTTTGAGCAAAAAATAATATCCAGCCAACAGGTTACTTTTTCTTCCGGCTTAAAGTATTCTCAAACTCTTTGCCATCGTAAAAGTTATCGCTTACCGAAGAAGCTCCGTCAAATATATTAGCGGGTATATAATTACGTAACAGGGTTATTTCATATTCCCGGTTAATAACTGTTCCTTTATTGAAACGATTGGTTTTAGCAAAGGTTGAGTAGTTTATTTCATTGGTAAGCACGGTTTCACTTCCTTCATCCAGTGTTACCATTCCTACAGGTATGATAATATGGTCGTCTCCATCTTTATTTAAAAATTCATGCACACCTTCGCTTGCAGGTACTGCATA
>JBBKWV010000070.1:0-11005 GCA_037969135.1 Ferruginibacter sp. | reverse complement strand
AGGAGGTGTTGAACAAACTTTACGATAACGGGGCACAATATTTTGTTCGAAAGCCTTCTGAATTTATAGTATTTAAGAAAATAATTTTATATACAATCAGCCTTTTAGTAAAAGATAATATATTACAATCAACCAGAGAAAATTTTGTGCTTGCAGTGTAAAACAGTTTGGTTATTCAGGAAATAAAATAATTAAACCGGCATCAGGAAATAACGAACAATATTTACTAATGCACTATTAATAAAAATTCGAATGAAAATCAGTATTCGACAAAAAGTGTTTTTCTTTTCTTTGTTTCTTATATCTGCCGTAGGGTTGATAGGTTATTCGGCATATAAAAGCCGTATTACATTTCTTGACTCAGAAAAATGGATGAATCATACCAACCAGGTAATTTACCAGTCTACCTTTATACTATCACTTGTAAAAGATATTGAAACTTCTTCACGGGGTTTTATTATAACCAAAGACAGTACATTTCTGGAACCCCTGATAAAAGCTGAAAAAATAATTTTCCTTAATGCAGAGCAACTCAGGAACCTGACCCAGGATAATCCCGCTCAGTTAAAGCGGGTTGATTCGCTGATTTTCTATTTACAAAAACGTTTGGATCTCTCTAAACAACAAATAGAAAAAAGAAATCAACAGGTTTTGACAACAGGTATTGCACTAAGTTCTATCAAACAAGGAAAGTCTTATACAGATTATTTAAATAATATCAGTGCAGATATAAAACGTGAGGAAACTGATTTACTTAAACTTAGAAAGCAATCGAACCAGCAGAGTTTGTCGGTGTACAACAACATGGCTTTGTTTATGTTTATTTTAATTATGTTGTTCACCGTTCTTTTGATATTTGCCACCGGTAATTATTTGACTCAAAACAAAGCAAGGAAAAAACGAGAGGCTGCGTTAAACATTAGTAATAATGAAATAGCTTTTCAAAATGCAGAAAAAGAAAAAAGAGCAGCGGAGTTTGGCATTGCCAACAAAGAGCTGATCTTTCAAAACCAAGAGAAAGAAAAACGGGCAGCTGAGCTGATTATAGCCAACAAAGAACTGGCTTTTCAAAACGATGAGAAAGAAAAACGGGCAGCTGAGCTCATTATAGCCAACAAAGAGCTTGCTTTTCAAAATGAAGAAAAAGAAAAAAGGGCAGCAGAATTAGGTATCGCCAATAAAGAACTTATCTTTCAAAACGAAGAAAAAGAAAAGCGGGCAGCTGAATTAATTATTGCCAACAATGAACTGGCTTTTCAAAATGAAGAAAAAGAAAAACGGGCAGCAGAATTGATCAATGCCAATAAGGAGCTGCTGGCATTCACTTATATATCAAGCCATGACCTGCAGGAGCCACTGCGTAAAATTCAAACCTTTGTTACCATCATCCTGGAAAATGAAAACAAAAACCTGTCAGACAAAGGAAAATATAATTTTCAACGTATGCAACAATCAGCAGGCCGAATGCAACAGCTTATTGATGACCTGCTGGCTTTCTCCCGTATAAACACAACCGAACATACCTTTGAAAAAACAGATCTCAACTTAATTATTAATGAAGTGAAAAGCGAACTGAGAGATAATATTTTGGAAAAACATGCAACTATTGAAGCTTCCGAAAGCTGCCCTGTCAACATTATTGCTTTTCAGTTTCGCCAGCTCATGTACAATCTGATTAGCAATGCACTTAAATTTTCTAATCCCGATATTCCATCACACATCATAATAAAGAGCAGCATTATAAAAGGCACCCTTTTAAATGATGCCTGTATCCCTGCCAGTATTAAAACAGGCGAAACAGACAAAATTGTACCCGAAAATTTTTCGCCGGAAAAATACTATTGCCATATCAGCGTTAAAGACAACGGCATCGGATTTGAGCCGCATTTCAGCGAACGCATTTTTGGTGTATTCCAAAAGCTGCACAGTAAAGAAGTGTATAAAGGAACCGGCATTGGCCTGGCTATTGTAAAAAAAATAGTAGACAATCATAAAGGCCTTATTACAGCTACCAGTGAATTAGGCAAGGGTGCCACATTTGATATTTATATACCTGCCGACTAAAATATGTTATAGCTCCTCCGGGATCATATTAAATGGGCTGCCTGTCCGATATGTGAATTATGCAATTAAAATCCAAAGTTATGTAATGGCCATGGCTTGAATGCTGTGCAAATTTGTACTCTAAACCAAAACCCATAAGCCATGTTTGTTCCTGCCGCAGTAAATTCAATTATAACCCCTGTTAAAGTATGTAATATGGATTACCTGTATGTTATTTCCAGGGGTGATGAAAAAAGAGCCGGGAATTTGGTAGATGCTTTTGTTACAGAGATCAATGATGAGTTGGTATTGCTGAAAATTGCGATCGAAAAAACAAACTTTCCCGAAATAAGTAATATCTCCCATAATATGAAATCAGCATTCGCCATCCTTGGTGTTAAAGTATTGGAACCTGTAATTATAGAAATGGAACAACTGAGTATTATCTCATCATCCATTGAAAAAATAAAGCAATTAAGTCAAAAGATAAATATCGTTTTCAATATGGCCATGGCTGAATTAAAATGCAATAATCAAATTCAATAAAGTGTAAAATGAAATCAATATTATTAATTGAAGACAATACTGATATTCTTGAGAATTTGAAAGAATATCTTGAATTAGAAGGGTATCATATTTTTTCAACAAATAACGGTACAAGTGGAATTGAGCTGGCCATGGAATTTAAGCCTGATCTGATCATATGTGATATGCCCAGGTCGGAATTTAACAGGCACTGGGTTTTACAATTGCTGATCAGTATTTCTGCAATTTCTTCCATCCCATTTATTTTTAGTTCAACCTTCAGTGAATTAATTAATAAAAGAGAGGCACTGTTGTTTGGCGCTGATGAATACATTATTAAACCTTTTGAGCTTGAAACTATGCTACTGATCGCAAAAGCCTGTATACAATCCGGAAGTAAAAGACAAAGATGGGTAGCATAAAAGATCTAACGGCCATAAAAGAGAAAAAAAGACATTCTTTACCGGAAACAGGCATTGTTAATCAACTCTCCTTTCCTGTTATATCTGAAAAAGTATGTAACATGGATTACCTGAATAGCATTACCAGGGGGGATGTAAAAAGTAGAGGTATTATAGTTGATGCGTTTTTTTCTGAGATCAGAAAAGAATTGTCAACTCTTGATATGGCCATTGAAAAAACAAACTACGCCATCATCAATAATGAGTCACATAAAATAAAATCAGCTTTTGCCATCCTGGGTGTTAAAGTATTGGAACCTGTAATCAAAGAAATGGAACAACTGAGTAGTATCTCATCATCCATTGAAAAAATAAAACAATTAAAACAAAGAATAAATATCGTTTTCCATATGGCCAGGGCTGAATTAAAAAGCATTAAATAAATTATTTTTCCTGTTGGGTTTAAGACCGTATCCGATTTTGACAAAATCATATCAAGAAAGTGTGAATAATATAATTTATTTCTACATTTATGTAACACTTAGTACCCCAAACCAATCCAACTTTACCGTTAACATCATTAAAATTAATTTTTATGCCTATTCTTACAATTTTACTCGTTTTGGTTGTTGTTGGAGTTATACTCTGGTTGGTAAATGCTTTTATTCCGATGGATAGTAAGATCAAAAGTATCTTGAATGCTGTGGTAGTCATTCTTCTTATCATCTGGCTGCTACAGGCTTTCGGGCTATTGGGTTCTATCAGGAATATGCATATGTAATGCTATCAGTTTAAGTAAACTGATAGTATTGAAAAGATTCACTGCCGGTATGGCAGGTTCTGCACTGCAACAACCTGCAGTGCTTTCATTATTTTATTTTGCTCCGGATTTTCATGGGTGAAATAATCTCCTATCGTTTCCCCATGAAGAAAAAGCATTAAATCGTAAATGCAGGATGGGAATTTTAAACAAGTAATTATGAAACTATTGTTTTTACTTTTTACTATTTTTTTCAACTTGCCGGGGGCAGAAGTACAGGCATACTATTCTACAAACAACGATACTTTATTACATATGAAAAGCAATAATCCTATACCCTATGCATTGGTTGCCGGGGGAAGTAAAGGAATTGGTTATGCCATTGCCGAAGCTTTGGCAAAACGCAATTACAACCTGGTGCTGATTGCAAGGCATAAGGACAGCCTTATTGCAGCCAAAAATAAATTAGAAACAGCCTATCCGATCCATGTAGAAATAATAGCGATGGACCTTGCAGAAGAAAAATCCGCTACAGAGATTGCAAAATGGTGTACAGAAAGAGACATTCAACTGAAAGTACTTTGCAACGTAGCAGGATTTGGTGGCGAGCATGATTATTTATCGCTTCCGTTAGATTCACTCCGTTATATGGTCAGGCTGAACGTGGAATCTGCCATGGCCCTTAGTTTAACATTGCTTCCATTACTGGAGAAAAATGCCCCCTCCTATATTCTGAATGTTGCCAGTATGGCCGGTTTTGCCCCTATTCCAATTAAGAACTTATATGCTGCCACCAAATCTGCCGTGATCTCGTTCAGCTACTCTTTGCATTACCAGTTAAAAGATAAACATATCAGTGTGAGTTGCCTAAGCCCGGGTCCTGTATTTACGAAACCTTCTATTAAAGTATATACTAAAGAAAAACTTGGATGGTTTGGTATGCAAATGGCTGTTCCCGTAAAAAGAGTAGGTGAAATTGCTGTCAGCAAAACATTAAAGGGAAAGATGATCATTGTACCGGGCACTTTAGCAAAGTTATCCTCCGGCATAATACGTTTTTTCCCCCGGCGATGGGTGGCATTTGTTTATTACCGGTCAGCAAAATAACAATAGCAGAATGACTCAGTATTACAAGCATTTATTACAGTCAACAGGATACATCAACCGATAAAAATATTCAATTGATTATTGCACTCAAAAATATCTTTAAAGACACCGGGGACGTAACTGTTTTTACAGGGAGGTTTTTTAAAGAACTGATCAGACCGCCATTTGAATTAAAAGAATTCCTGAGGCAATGTTATGTTATCGGTTACAAATCCCTGCCACTGGTTGGTATCACCGGTTTTATCATGGGTCTGGTGCTTACACTTCAGTCGAGACCCACCCTGGCCGAGTTTGGTGCCGAATCATGGCTGCCGGGGATGGTTGCATTATCACTGATAAGAGAAATTGCACCGGTGATAACTGCATTAATATGTGCCGGAAAAATTGCATCAGGTATTGGAGCAGAGTTAGGATCGATGAAAGTTACTGAACAGATTGATGCGATGGAAGTTTCTGCTATCAACCCTTACAAATACCTGGTGGTAACAAGAATATTAGCTGCCACTTTGATGATACCGGTTTTAGTTGTATTTGCGGATGGCGTAGGTATTTTGGGAGGATATGTAGGCATCAATATTCACAGTGATATGAGCCTGTTCAGGTACTTTTCAAAAGTGCTTGCCTCACTTGATTTCCTCGACATCTTACCTGCCACCATTAAAACATTCTTCTTTGGATTTTTTATTGGTATGATCGGATGCTACAAAGGATATACAGCTGAAAATGGAACGGAGAGTGTGGGTAAAGCCGCCAATTCAGCTGTGGTTGCGGCTTCGCTGACCATTTTTATTATTGATATGCTGGCCGTACAGATAACAGATCTTTTTTTCTAAATAAAATGATAAAAGAAAAAATAAATATTGAACAAAGATCAGCAGCTGACAATACAACAGCGCTGATACAGATAAAAGGATTGCATAAATCCTTTGGCAAACATAATGATGTATTAAAAGGGGTAGACCTTTTTGTAAACAAGGCAGAGAACCTGGTGGTGCTGGGTAAGTCCGGTTCAGGCAAGTCAATATTAATAAAGTGCCTGGTGGGCCTGGTGAAGGCAGATAGTGGCAAAATAAAAGTGTTTGATACTGATATCGCAAGCCTGGATAATAACGAATTGAATACAGTAAGGATAAGGATCGGGTTTCTTTTTCAAAATTCAGCTCTGTACGATTCAATGACAGTGCGGCAGAATTTAGCATTTCCGTTAAAACGTCATTCAAAAAAACTTTCAGCAAAAGAAGTAGATGATGCTGTTTTAAAAGCATTAGAAGATGTAGGACTCGCCGAAGCTATTGACAAAATGCCTTCAGAATTATCGGGCGGCATGCGTAAAAGGATTGGCCTTGCACGTACACTGATCTTAAAGCCAGAGATCATTCTGTATGATGAACCAACCACCGGTCTGGATACCATCACCTCCAGGGAGATCAGTGAACTGATTTTATCCATTCAACAAAAAAACAAAACAACATCTATCATTATCACTCATGATATGGCCTGTGCAAAACTTACCGGAGACAGGCTGGTTATATTAAAAGATGGGGTGATTCATGCTGAAGGCACTTATGATACACTGGAAAAAAGTGACGACGAATGGGTTCGCTCATTTTTCAATTAAACATTCTAAAAATAAAAATTATGGCAACTGAATCAGCATACAAATGGAAACTGGGCATGTTTGTTTTAATCGGCCTGGTGCTGTTTGCAGCAACAATTTATTTTGTTGGAAAACAGAAGAACCTGTTTGGTTCAACCTTTCATCTGAAAACAAGGTTTAATACAGTAAGTGGTCTTCAGGTGGGAAACAATGTGCGCTTTTCCGGCATTAATATAGGTACCGTTGATGAGATCGAATTAATAACTGATTCGTCAGTGATGGTTACGCTGGTGATCCGGAAAGCCGTGCAGCAGTTTATTAAAACAGATGCGACAGCAAGTATTGGTTCTGATGGGTTAATGGGCGATAAGGTCCTTGCCATATCACCCGGGGCGGGAATTACAACTACCGTAAAAGACAATGACCTCATCGCTTCAACAAGCCCGGTAGAAATGGCTGATGTAATGAACAGCTTAAAAGCCAGTGTAGACAATGCCGGCATCATTACAAACCAGCTTGCACAGTTCAGTTATAAAATGAATAATGGCAACGGTGCATTAAACAAACTCATCTCCGACGAACAATTTTCAAAAAGCCTGGAAGGAACACTTACCAACCTGCAAACCAGCACCAGAGAATTTTCTCAATTTACAACCAATCTCAATGACGGGGGACTGGGCGATAAACTTGATTCAACTATGAGTAACCTGCAGGCAGGAACAAAAGGGTTGAGTGATAATATGGATGCGGTAAAGCATAGTTTTTTATTGAGAGGATATTTTAAAAAACAAAAAAAGGCCGATGCAAAGAAAGCAGCAGATCTGAAGAAGGCCAATGCAATAAAATTGAAAAATCTGCAAAAACAAGATAGTATTATTAACCCGAAAGACAGTATAAAATGAAAGCAAAAACTATTGGAATCATCCTCATAGCAGCCGGGGCTTTAATGATGTTGTATACCGGATTCAATTATGTAACCACTGAAAAGGTTGTAGACCTGGGCCCAATTCAGATTAACAAGGAGAAGCAACATTCAGTAAAATGGCCATCAATCCTTGGCGGGATCATCGTCATTGGAGGGATAATGATAATTGTACTTGGCAAGAAAAGCAAAAATTAACCGGTATAAACAATGCAACTTAATGACATGTAAAAAGTGTGAATATTATAATTTTTATCAAGGGTTATGTAACATAACAAAGCAGAAATACTTCACCTTTGTTCTATACTTTATTTGCAAATTTTAAAACTATTACCGATGAATAATTTAACAGAATTTAAGGGCGACTGGAACCAAATAAAAGGAAAATTAAAACAGAAATTCGGAATGTTATCAGATAACGATTTGTTGTTTGCAAAAGGCAAACAGGATGAAATGCTGGGCAGGCTACAAGTAAAACTTGGGAAAACAAAAGCAGAAGTGCATAAACTTATTTCTGAATTATAGATTGATTTTTTAAGAATAAACCTTAAAACAAGTACCATGACAAAATCAAAATATTTAGGCATCTGGATGGATCACGCAAGAGCAAACCTGATGGAATATACGACTGAACCCATCCAGACAGTAACGATTGAATGTGGATTTACACATGAAGTGGAGACAGAAGTGCTGGATAAAGGCGAAAGTATGATGCTCAATAAACAAAAACAACAACAATCAGATTATTATAAAAAACTGGGAGAAGCAATTGTGCATTATGATAATGTAATTCTTTTCGGACCCACAAATGCTAAAGTTGAATTGTTGAATACTTTAAAAGAAGACCTCCATTTTAAAAATATAAAAATTGAAGTAACAGGAGCTGATAAGATGACAGAAAATCAGCAACATGCTTTTGTAAGAGAATATTTTTCTAAAAACTAATGCATTAATATCAATTTAATCATAAAAAAATAACAATCATGGGCAATTTACTTTACATCATCGCAGTAATACTGGTTATTATCTGGTTCATTGGTTTCTTAGGATTCCATGCCGGTGGCATCATTCACATTCTTTTAGTTATAGCAGCCATCGCTATAATACTCAGAATTATCCAGGGTCGAAAGGTCCTTTGATATTCAAAACAACATTCTAAACTTTAAAACAAATATTTACATGGAAAATTCAAACAATGGAAAATTGATCGCCGCATTATTGACAGGCGCTGCAATAGGCGGGGCGCTGGGGATTTTACTGGCACCGGACAGAGGGAGTGAAACAAGAAAGAAAATTGCTTCAAAAGGCAATGAACTTACTGCTGCAATGAAAGACAAAGTGCAGGAACTTCTGGAAGAATTTAAAAAAGATACCGGCGTAGTTAAAGAAAAAGCCAGTGAATATATGGAAAACGGAAAATCGGCAGTTGATAATTTCAAATTAAGTTAACCATTAAATAAGACTCCTCATTACTCTATTAAGAAAACAGAAAAGCCGGGTTGAGTTCAACCCGGCTTTTACAACTTAAACAAATGAAATGGAAACAAAAGTGATTTCAATTGAACCTCTTTTAGAAAGAGTGGAAGAATATGGTAAAAACGGTTTTGAACTGATAAAACTGAGATCACTGGACAAGACATCTGACCTGGTTTCTACCCTGGCGTCCCGTTCTATCCTTATCCTTATAGTTTCTTTTTTTGCATTTACATTAAATATTGCCATAGCATTATGGCTTGGCGATTTGTTGGGTAAGGCTTATTATGGATTTCTGATTGTTGCAACCTGCTATGCAATTGTCGGAATCGTTTTATTGATCATTCATCCTTTTATTAAGTCCCGAGTTAACAATGCTGTCATCAGGCAATTATTTAAATAATATTTTATGTCAACAATAGCAACATCCGAAGATTTAAGAAAAGCTATTAAACAACTGGAACTGCAACAGGCCACTGAATGGCCATTGCTTAAAGAAGAATTGCTTAAAACTGCAGCTAGTTTAAAGCCCATTAATATCCTTAAAAGCACATTTAAAGAAGCGGTTACTTTACCTGATCTGAAAACCGGTATCGTAAATACAGCCATCGGTTTAACCACAGCTATTGTTGCCAAAAAACTAATTATTGGCAGGACATTTAACCCGATATCAAAATTATTGGGCGTTTTGCTGGAAGTGTTTGTTACCAATAAAGTGACAAAAAATGCAGAGGAGATTAAATCAGTTGGTAGTAATATTATGAAAAAAATATTCAACCAACCCGGCGAAGCCGAAATAAATCATAATGGAACTCTCCTTTAAGATACCCTTTTATGCGAAGACGGCGCTGATCTTTATCAGCGTTTTTGCATTTGTATATGTCATGTATATAGGCCAGGACATTATTATCCCGTTGGTTTATGCAACGATATTCGCCATTTTACTCAACCCATTGGTAAACTTTCTAATTCGGAAAAAAATAAGCAAAATTGTTTCGATTACAATAGTTGTAACACTTACACTTTTTGTCGTATTTGGCATTCTTTACCTGCTTATTTCAAGGATAAGTATGTTCAGTGAATCGTTTCCGCAATTCAAAATAAAATTAACACAGGCTACTGATCAATTGGTAAAATGGTACGCACACGAATTTAATTACAGCCGTTCAAAAATAAACAGATGGGTGAATGAAACACAAAGCGATGCAATCAGCAATTATGCATACGGTGAAACCCTGGCTCAATTTGGAAAAATGAGCATTACCCTTGTATTGGTTCCGGTATACTTATTTATGATACTGTATTATAAATCCCTGTTACTGGAATTTGTTCGCAAACTTTTCCGGCTTGAACATCATACCACAGTTATTGAAGTATTGGCTAACTCAAAAATAATTATTCAGAGTTACCTGGTAGGACTTTCCTTTGAAATGTTGATCATGGCAGTACTCAATTCAACTGCCTTCCTGCTATTGGGGTTAGACTATGCAATCATATTAGGGATACTGGCGGCTGTCTTTAATATAATACCATATATTGGTGGAATTGTAGCCACACTTCTGCCAATGGCAATTGCATTTGTTACCAAAGATTCGTTCATCTATCCCGTTCTTGTTTTTGTAATAACCATATTTATCCAGTTCATCGATAACAATTATATTGTTCCAAAGATTGTTGCATCCCGTGTACAGATAAATGCATTGATTTCCGTAATCGGCGTGTTGATTGGAGGGGCTCTTTGGGGTGTATCAGGCATGTTCCTGTCCATCCCGTTAATAGCCATCCTGAAAGTAATTTTTGATCATGTAGAGCCTTTAAAACCCTGGGGATTCCTGTTGGGGAATATTGTACCAACTAATTCAAAATTTTCTTTTATAAAAAAACGTATTACTTAATCCAACATTTAAAAAAGCTTTAGTTTTATAAGAAAAAAGTAATATAAGTTTGTTTCCATACCTCTTTGCAAGGCATTTCTGAATAATTTTATAAAGTCTGGATTTAAGCTACAAAGCAAAAACCCCATAAACATAATGTTTATGGGGTTTTTGATGTTTTACTTTCTTTAAAGCGGACCGGACGGTTGCTCATTTTTTTTCTGCAATCGACTGATATTAAACTACTTATGAAGACCAAAATTTTTTCTCTCACTAAAATTCTCACAAAATATCTCTTTCACC
>JBBKWV010000069.1:0-8179 GCA_037969135.1 Ferruginibacter sp. | reverse complement strand
ACAAACTGATACCAGCTTCCTTCTGTTAAAGGAACGATTACCGGCATTTCATATTCACTTTCCATGGAAACAGAAGCTTCTTTAACAATGATAAATCCTTGTTTTTCAAGACTTAATTTAACACTGTCTGCCTGATGCAAAATTGATTCAAGCGTACAAGCTTGCTGACGTATAACATTTTGGGCTTTAACATTAGTACCCAGGACAAGGGTAAAAAGTAGCGTAGATAGAATTTTGCTCTTCATTGTGGTTGTATTAGATAATGGATTCACAAGAATAATACTCTTTTTTTGGATTTCCTATCATTTAAGTCAAAAAATGATTTCTTTGAACCAAATCCTGGAAAAGAATACTTGTGCTGTATTGTATAACGGAGAATTAGCCGTTTTATTTTTTAAAAAAATAATAAGTTCCGGCTTGTTGTAAACAAGTGATTGTGAGATCGTTAATACAGACATGGGCAGGGAGGCTGCAGCAGTAAAAAATAGTATCGGCAATATCTTCCCCGGTTAATGCTGTAAGTCCTTGATAAGCAGCATTTGCTGTATTTTCATTTCCCTTATATCTCACCAGGGAAAATTCAGTTTCTACTGCTCCCGGGTTTATGGATGTGACTTTTATTCCATATTTCAGCAGATCGATCCGCATAGATCTGCTGATAGCATCTACCGCAAATTTACTCGCACAATAAACATTGCCGTTTTCATATACTTCTTTTCCTGCAACTGAGCCAAGATTGACAATATGGCCTCTATTGTTTTTTATCATAAAGGGTAAAACCGCTTTACTGACATATAAAAGTCCATTTACATTCGTATGCATCATGGTATCCCAGTCATCGAGATCCGCATTTTCAAAACTATCCCTTCCCAGAGCCAATCCGGCATTGTTGATCAGGATATCGATATTTTTCCATTCTTCCGGCAAATCGTTGATCGATTTATGAACGGCTTCCCTGTTTTGTACATCGAAACAACAGGTTATAATATTTACAGAAAATATTTGTTCAAGTTCTTTTTTAATGGAGAGCAATCGGTCATTTCTCCTGCCGGTTAGCACCAGGTTATAATTGGCAGATGCAAATTTTCTGGCACAGGCAAGTCCTATTCCAGCAGTTGCTCCGGTGATGAAAACTATATTATTCATATGTATAAATGGGAATTAATAATTGCTAAAAACTTTTTACTGCAAAAAGCCGGGTTGGGCGTTCAGTATATTTTCAAATGACTATCTTATCAAAACAACATATCCTTTCTTCGTTATTTTTTTTCCTTTAAATGTTTCGCCTTCGGCCATCCAGACAAATGTTGCGGGGTCTTGTTGTTTGCCTTTATAAACGCCATTCCAGCCCTTATCAATTTCAGATGTTGTAAACACAAGTTCTCCGAACCGGTTAAACACTTTAAAATAACTCAGTGATTTCATTCCAAGTAAAATAGGTCTTATTACATCATTTTTTCCGTCTCCATTCGGTGTAAACGCAGTAGGAACGTACATTCCGGGTTCCAGTCTGTATAAAGTGATCGCAATCGTATCTGTTCCCCTGCAACCATGATTATCCGTTCCGATAACAATATATTCAATATTATTTTCGGGCGATGCAACCGGGTTGGCTGTTTGTGATCCGGATAACCAGGTACCCGGGCTCCATAAATAAGTATTGGCACCGGTAGCGTGTAGTGGCAGTGATTGTCCCTCAACAATATTGACCTGTCTTGGTCCGGCATCCACCTGTAAATTTTGAATAACGGTAACCAGTATTGAATCTTTTATTTCTTTTGTACAGCCCAATGTATCCTTTACAGTAACAGTATACATAATATTGGATGCAGGCTGAATTACCCGTGGGTTTGCAATATTCGTGTTACTCAAATAAATCGTGGGAGACCATGCATAACTGCTGCCTCCCGTAGCAGTTATCTGTGTATTGAATCCAATACAAACCGTTGTATCATTCCCTGCATTTGCCGGTGGATAGGGTGCCACCGTTATTTTAACCTGGCTCTGGCTCTGGCATTTGCCGATATTGGCCACAACCTGGTAAGTAGTAGTTACCGGCGGATTGGCAAATGGATTTTTAGCGGTATCACTGCTGAGAAATGTGGAAGGTGTCCATAAATAATGCAAAGCATCACTCATGGTTTTTAAACGATATCCTTCCGACAGGCAGATGGATGTATCCGGACCCGCATTCACTGTTACCACCAGTTTTACATCCACAAAAACAGAATCGTCATTGAAACAACCGAATCCATCTATAACATGTACATGATAAGTTGTTGGAACATCAGGACTTACCAGCGGGCTGTTGATGGCTGTATTGCTGATATTATAATTGGGTGACCATAAAATACTGCCTGCACCTGTGGTATTCAGTTGAAGGGTATCAATGGAACAGATCAGTGTATCATTGGTTAGTACCAATGTTGGTTTTGGTTTTACAGTGATTAAAACTGTGTCTTGTCTTGTGCGTGCACATCCGGCAACTCCTACTGATACAATATAATTAGTTGTTACAGACGGACTGGCAAAAGGGTTTGCAATATTCGCATTGCTTAAACCGGTGGCAGGAGACCATTGATAACTGAGTCCACCGCTTGCAGATAACTGCACTGCATTTTGGCCTGTACAAAAGAGGGCGGGTGGTCCGGCTTCCGGGATTGCCAAACGGGTTACAGAAATGGCTGTCGTTTTGGTTGCAATACAATGATCTCCCCAGCGTGTTGTAAGGGTATAGGTTGTGCTGGCTGATGGAAATGCTCTCGTGACCTGGCTGTTGGGTGAAACAACAGATGCTGCGGGTGTCCACATCCAGGTTAAATGAGCTGTTTTATTGCTGCTACCCGTAAGTGTCAGTGTGTCCTCCTCGCATATATTAACCGGGTTGGCATTGATGGCATTGGTAAGATCATTCAATCCGTTCAGTTTTACCGAGTCCCTGCTTTTACAACCGGCCAGGTCGAGTGAAACAAAGTAAGTGGCGGGAGCAGTTGGAAAGACAGTAGGAGTAGCCGAATTGCCATTGATGATATTTGTATTGGGCGACCAGCTAAAATTACCAGTACCTGTTGCCGTTAGTTGCAGGCTGTCGAGCACGCAATAGGTTGTATCCCGGGGGAATACCGTTAATGCAGGAGTAACCAAAACGGTTACATTTCGGTATGCCGTGTCTTTGCAGCCCTTGCTGTTTCCGGAAATGAGTTTTACATTGTATAAACCCGGAACGGTATATGTGTAAACAGGGTTTTGAATATGACTTGTATCTGAAAGCGTTGCAGGATCTCCAAAATTCCAACTCCAGTTACTTACCGTGCCATAATTGGTACGGGTGGTATCATTAAATTGTACCGGTTGCCCTACACAAAAAGGAGCAATGGGTGCAAAGCCCGGGAAAAAACCGGGGAATACATGTACAATTTGTTCTGTTGAATCCACACAAGGCAAACCACGGTTCACAATTAATTTAATGGTATAATCACCTGCTACAGTAAAAGTATGTGTGGGGAATTGCGCAATGGATGAATCATTCGTACCGGAAGCAGGATCTCCAAACTGCCAAAACCAGTTTTGAATTGAAATATTATCCGTTAAATTGAAAAAGGATAAAGTAAGGTCACCACAGGTGGTAAAGTCTGGACTTAAAGTTGCATGCACAGGAGAACAATCAGCAATGCGTAAATGCAATTCTTTTTTTGAATCGGCAAAATGGATCCCATTTCTATATTCTGCTACACATACTGTTAATACATATTCACCTGGTGGAGGAGCAATACCGCTGATTATTCCGGTTACCGGATCAATGCTGGCAGCTGACCCCAATGGCCGGTTACCAGAATATGGAAACAGATATGGAACAGATGAATAGGGTGGAGTAGAAGCGGTGTTTGGATTTGGACTCGTACTGCTTCCTCCGTCCGAAGCATTACAAAAACTATAAACCAATGAATCTCCATCCGCATCAGTTGCACTGAAACTGATGGAAAAAACATTATTACCACAAACGATTGCCGTATCATTGAAAATGAATTGCGGGCTTGCATTTACATGTGCATTCGGAATTATGGCATTGAATCCGGGAATATTGATACTATATGTTTCTCCCACAGAATTTGAAGGATCAGTGAGGTTGCTGATCAGATTTACCCTGCAACACCTTTGTTTGGCAAGTATATATCCATTGGGAGATTTATCAAGTTCCACAATGGATTCATACGTTCTCACCCAATAACAAATAGAAGGTATAACATCAATGCAGGGATAACAGGATTGGGTGGTACAATTACTTATTGTGTTATCCAATGTCAGCGTTATTGGCGCATCCATAACCAAAGTATACGGAAATACATTTTGAAAGATGGAAATATTAAAACCGGTTTCCGGAACAGCATTGTTGCAACTGGTATAAAACCGCAATCCTATTTTATACCTGAGTTTGGCAGGATCATTTATGCCTGGCCCTAAATATTCATAATACATCCAACCTCCCTTTGTATGTGTTGCAAATGCAGAGTAAACAGTTGCAATTAAAAATATTGAGAGTAGAATTTTTTTCATTTGCGAATCCTAAATTTAATAAAAAACCACCGTTTTTTAGCAATCCGGTGGTTTGACATTTAAATTATATCATATTTTTATCTGATTAATACAACGGTTCCTTTTCTTTCGAGCCTGTTATTCTTGAAATCTATCCCAGTTGCCTGCCAAACATAGCTACCCGATGCCTGTGGCGCCCCTTTGAATTTGCCATCCCATCCCTCACCGATGGATTTTGTTGTATACAGCAATTGTCCCCACCTGTTGTAAACACTAAATAATTCTACCGATTTTAAGCCTAATGCCAAAGGTTTTAATATATCATTTTTGCCATCGCCATTTGGTGTAAATGCCGTTGGAACATATAGGTCTGGATTCACCTTAAACAATTTCACATCAATCGTGTCCGTATCAAAACAACCGATACTGTTGCTTACTCTGACTACATAGGTAATATTATCTTCGGGGAGGGCAACGGGGTTGGCAATAGTAGAATTATTCAGCCATGTCTCCGGCGACCAGGAATAAATAGTACTGCCGGTAGCAAATAATTGTAAAGGCTGGCCCAAAACTACCGAAGTGTCACGGGGGCCTGCATCAGCATTGATCTTTGCAACAATTACAATTACGGTATCATTTACAGCTTTTGGACAACCAAGCACATCTCTTACCGAAACAATGTACTGGACACTGGCTGTTGGGGTTTCAACTTTGGGATTCGGAATATTGGAGGCACTCAGAAAAACTGCCGGCGACCAGTTGTAAATGCTTCCACCACTTGCATTTAATTGTGTCGAATTTCCAAAACAGATCAATGTATCAGCACCTGCATTGGCCAAAGGATACGGAACAGTCCTGACCCTTATTTCATCATCGGCAAAACATTTACCAATGGTTGCATGTACATAATAGATGGTTATTGGATCTGTAGGTGTTGCAATCGGATTTTTTATACCTGCATTATTTAAAGTTGCCGTGGGAGTCCATTCATATTTCAAAGCATCACTGTTAGGCATAAGTGTAATGGCATCGGTCAGGCAGATCGTTGTATCATTGCCTGCATTCAAAGTAACAAAATCAACTACATTTACTTTTACAGATGCAGAAGTGGAACAGCCGGAAATGTCAACAAATGATACCTGGTAAGTGGTAGTAACATCCGGGCTAACCAATGGCGTAAAACTATTTACATTATTGATATTATAATTCGGCGACCAGGTAACAACACCCGGAGAACCTGCAACAGCCTTCAGTTGTAAGGTATCTATAGAACAAATAAGCGTATCGTTGCTTACAGAAAAAACAGGCTTTTCAACAACCGTTATCATTTTGGTTATGGTATCAACACATCCTTTATCACTACCTACAATGAGCGTTGCAGAATAGGTGCCCGGAATGGAATAAGTATAAACCGGGTTTTGCAGATTGCTGGTATCGTTGAATACATTTTGTACCCCAAAATCCCAGCTCCATGAATTCGGGGAACCATAATTGGCAGTTGTTGCATCTCTGAATTGAAGCGGTTTGTCTTTACAAATGGGTGAATTTTCCGTAAACCCGGGGAAATAACCGGGAAATACCCTTAATTCAGAACTGGCAGAATCGGAACAGGAATTGCCCCTGTTAATGACTAGTTTTAAAGTATAAACGCCTGCAACAGCATAGGTATGAGATGGAGATACCGCAGTGGAAGTGTCTCCATCGCCAAAATCCCAATAATAAGTAAGATTTAATGGCGAAGTATTTAAATTTTCAAAATCAAAACTAAATCCATCACAACTGAGATATGCAGGCAATAATTGTGCTCCGGCAAAATCACAGGGGGCAACCGTTATGATAAAATCTTTCCGGTGTTCTGAAACATAAAGTCCATTCCTGTAAGATTTTACACAAACAGAAATAACATATTTTCCGGCATCAGGCGCTATTCCGGAAATAATACCCGTTTTGGGATTAATAACGGACCCAGTACCTAATGGTCTTTCCCCGGAGTATCCGTTCAGATAGCCAACAGATCCGTAAGGTGGCGGACTGGGAGAGGTGAAAGAGGAAAAAGTGGCGGCACCTCCATTATAAGCATCACATAAACTATAAACAAGAGAATCCCTGTTTGCATCGGTGGCACTAAAATCAAGTGTAAAAGGTTTCCGGTAACATACAACCGAAATTCCTCTGGAAAAACGGGGGCTGTTGTCGGTAAAAGCTTCGGGTTTACCAATGGTTCCGGGGATTATGCATGTGTATGTTGCACCAATACTGTTGGGAACATTCACAATGCCGTCGATGCGGCAACAGGTTTGATATGCGGCTGTAAATCCTTTGATATTCGCAGGAATATCAACGGTAAAACTATAAATGCCTACAGCGTATTTTAAATTGGGTGGATTTGTAATACAAGGGGGCAACGCATTTGATGATAATATCTGGGTACTTTCCAATGGTACTGTATGATAACCACCAAAAAGTGATCCGTTATCATTGTTAAATATTCCAATGGTTACTTCAGTTGGCATGGCTGCACAATCCAGGCAAAACTCATCCCTGAAAAGCATGAGGGTAATTCTGTATTTGTTTGTATTGGATGATGCCCCCGCACGTAAATATTCATAGATCATTTCACCACCCGTAATGTGTTTTGCATTCGCAATGGAAAAACAACATAAAAACCCAAATACTAGTAGTGTTTGCTTCATTTTAAATTATATGCTCAATTATAAGGACTGTAATTTACTGATAAATGCTGTCTGTTATTTAAAATAACCCGGAAGGTCATTTAAAAATCCTGCTAAAATATTATTTGTCAGCTCAGTTTCTTCCAACATTCCCATATGGGCACTGTTTCTTAAAACATGCATATACGAGTGATTTGGCATATGAGATTGTTCAAGTCCATCTTTTATAGGAACAACTTTGTCATGTGCTCCCATTAAAAAGATAACCGGAACTGTACTGTTTTTTAAGACTTCTGTCCGGTCGGGTCTTACAATCATTGCCTGATAATACTGAATAAGGCTATCCGGCAAAAAAGACTTTCCTTTATCTAATAACGTTTTTACCTCCAATGAGTTGCCTTGTGCAAGAAATAAACCGGGAATCATTGTTTTTAAAAAGGCATCTGTTCCATTTGATTTAATAAATTCAATAGATTTCTTCCTGCTTTCGATTTTCTGTTCGTTGTCAGCATATGCCGAGGAATGGATCAATCCGAAAGCGATCAATAATTCAGGATAAGCCTCTGTAAAAGCCAGGCAGATATATCCTCCCATACTGTGGCCGAGCATAATGCATTTGTCAATCTTTTCCTGCGAAAGGATCTGTCTGATTGCTTTCGCAAATGTTTCCATACCATAAAGTTCGGTTGGGTTCATTTCAGATTTTCCGGATCCCGGAAGATCTGGTACGATCAATTGATATTTTTGTTTTAAAAAATCGACCTGTTTTTCCCAGATACTGCTTTCTTCTGCAAAACCATGTATAAATATTACCGGCATTCCTTTACCGGTGATATTGTAATGAAGTTTTTTGTCCAGAAATAAAATATGTTTTTCTTCCATCGTAGAACTGTTTTAAATACTCAAAGGTTCCATTCATTAGAATGGGCGGCTGCAATAAATATTTATTTTTAATACTTCATTGCCGAACGGTA
>JBBKWV010000068.1:0-7881 GCA_037969135.1 Ferruginibacter sp. | reverse complement strand
GCTTGTAAAATCGGCAAAAAACAGTGAAGAGGCAAATGATAAAGAGATGGCAGAAAAAAAGAAAGAACCGGTTGTTAAGGATGTATATGTAAAAACGGAAGAAGTTGTGGTGGACGATTACTCATTGTTAATTGGATCAAATCCTCCTCCTGCAAAAACAGAAACGCAAGTTGATAAAGGGGCTCTTGAAATGAAAGCTGCTGCAAATAAACAAACCGATAAAAAAGAACCTATAAACAAAACGGCAGTTACCAAAACAAAAGAAAAAGAAGTTGCGATAAAGCAAAAGGCGGAACCTGCCAAATTAATACCTCCTACTTTACCGGCGGCAGACGTTGCTATAAGGCAAACAGTTATTCAGCAAACAGTTTATTTTTCATCCGACAGCCTGCGCATTTCCCTGTTTGATAATGGTGAAGTAGATGGCGATACCGTTAGTGTTTTGATGAACGGAAAAATTATTATGGAAAAAGAAGGATTGAGTACGAATGCGGTGCGTAAGACTCTTTTTCCTGAAAGAGATGCAGATAGTATTGAACTGGTTATGTATGCCGAAAATCTCGGCAGCATCCCTCCGAATACCGGTTTGTTGGTTGTACAGGATGGAAAGAATATTTATGAGATCAGATTTAGCGGAGATCTGAAAAAGAACGCTTCCATTATTTTAAGAAGAAAAAAATAAAAAAGTTATGACGATTGAGGCTCAAGAAAAAGTGAAACTGACACAATACTCAAGGGGAGCCGGATGCGGATGTAAGATATCTCCAAAAGACTTGGAAGAAATATTGCAAACCCAAACCTTGTATCCTTTAAATAAAAATTTATTGGTGGGCAACAGCAGTAAGGATGATGCCGCAGTATATGACATGGGCAATGGATCTGCCCTGATTTCAACAACAGATTTTTTTATGCCTGTTGTAGATGATGCATTTGATTTTGGAAGGATCGCTTCAGCCAACGCTATCAGTGATGTGTATGCGATGGGAGGAAAACCGCTTTTTGCCATTGCGATCCTTGGATGGCCTTTAGAGAAGATACCGGCATCGGTTGCCCGACAGGTGCTCGATGGGGCAAGAGCCATTTGTGACGAAGCAGGGATTTCGCTGGCAGGTGGACATAGCATTGATTCCTCCGAACCCATTTTCGGATTGGCAGTTACAGGAACTGTTCAAACAGCACATTTAAAACAAAACAATACAGCCAGAGAAAACGACCTCATCTTCCTGACCAAGCCTGTGGGTGTTGGGATTTTGTCGACTGCGCAAAAAAGAGGGTTGATAAAAGAAGATCACCTGGGGCCGATGATCAGTCAGATGACAGCATTGAATAAAATGGGGGAAATGTTCGGAAAAATAAAAGCAGTTACTGCCATGACCGATGTAACCGGATTTGGATTAATGGGCCATCTTATTGAAATGGCTGAAGGTGCCGGACTTTCGGCTGAATTGACTTACTCACAGGTACGGATGATTGATGGGGCAAAAGAATATCTTGCCCAACGAATAGTGCCAGATGCCACATACAGAAACTGGAACAGTTACAGCAGCAAGGTTTCTTTTGATAAAGGGGTAAATGTAATGGAAGCCTTTAACCTGTTACCTGATCCCCAGACCAATGGCGGCTTGTTGATCAGCGTAAACGAATCTGGTGCAGGAGAAGTAATTGATTTGTTAAAAAGTGCAGGGTTACATGAATTTGCTGAACCAATCGGCAGATTTGTGAAGAGAGAAGAAAAAATTATCAGGGTAAAAAGTTAATCATGCAATTCTCATTTGCCGATTGGATCGGATCAATTGGAGTAACACTTTTACTTGTTGCCTTTTTATTAAACCTGTTAGATGAAATAAGACAGGACAGCCTGCTTTATATCCTGCTGAACACCATTGGTGCATTACTCGCATGCCTGGCATCGATTTGGATCAGTTATATCCCTTTCATTATTCTTGAAGGAGTATGGACCATTGTTTCGGCAATTGCACTGATTAATTATTATCGAAAAAATCAGGCTAAATGATCAATTTTATCAGCAAGTTTCCGGTCTTTGTCTGTAACAATATCACCCGCATCGTGTGAACTTAACCATATCTCTACTTTATTATACATATTGGTCCAAAGAGGATGATGATTCATTTTTTCAGCAGCCAGGGCAACTCTGGTCATGAAAGCAAATGCTTCTGAAAAATCACTGAATACAAATTCTCGGTATAATTTATTATTTGATTCTGCCCACATGACTTTTTAATTTAAAAGTTAGAAGAAATTATTATTACAATATCAGGTGTTGTTTGTTTTTAATTTTCTCATGGGTCATTTCATTTACCAATTGTACTGCCGGAATTAATTTGATGGATTGCTGGAGATTGGTCAATTCTTCTTTTTCCATTTCTTCTCCTTTTGCAAGCCATAAAAAATCAAGGTGCTTAAATTCCGGCAGCAGGTATTCTCCATCGTATTGGTTGTTATACAAATAATGAATCATGCAACAGTTAGGTACTTCATATTCATACACCGAGAAAAAATAATTCCTGTCCTTTTTTCTTAAATGAATTTCAAGGCAGTTGTTTATTCTGAAATTAAACCCCATTTTTTGATTAATATGCCATGAAAAAAGATAATCTTTTACCGGAGCCACAATGCCAAGAAGTTTTGTGCATTCAAAAAACTCTTCAACCAGTGATTCATTATCAATTTTTAATTTCATAGAAAGCTTGTTTGCTATTATTAAAATACAAGGTCCAGGATCAGCTCATCTTTGCCACGCTTTAATTTAACCGTGGTTGCATCACCCTTGTTGAACTTATTCAGCGCTTCCATATAAGTTTGTACATCACTTACCTTATAATCACCCAGCTGGATAATAACATCACCGGTTTTTAATCCAGCTTTTTCTGCAGCCCTGCCTTCTGTTACTCCATCAACATGCACACCATTTCCGTTAAAAGTATAATCAGGCATAATTCCCATACTCACTTTAAAACTTGTTTTACCGGCAGAGGCGGCTTCCCTGGTTTTTGTGAATGTAAATTTTCCCAGTTTATCTGATGATCTGATAACATTATATATAAGCTTGATCACACTGAGCTCACCCGTATAATTAATTTTTTCAGCATCATCCGCAGGCTTGTGATAGTCTGTATGGGTTCCGGTAAAGAAAAACAAAACGGGAATATCTTTTCTGTAAAAAGAAGTATGATCACTGGGCCCCGTACCGCTGCTGTCAAGATTAAATTTAAAATATTTATCAGCACGGTCAATTACTTTGTTCCATGATGGAGACGTGCCAAAACCGCCAATGGTTAATCCATGGGTGCTGTCGTTGAGCCGGCCAACCATATCCATATTGATCATATAGTTTACATCAGAAAGGCTGATCAGCGGGTTTTCTGTAAAATATTTTGAACCGAATAAACCGAGTTCTTCACCTGAAAATGCAATAAGTAAATAATTATTTTTTTTCAATTTTGATGCATGCAACATTTTTCCCAGTTCAATCATTGCGGCAGTTCCGCTTGCATTGTCATCTGCACCATTATGTATCATTGGCTCTTTGCCTGTATAAAGTGTATTGTGATCCTGGCCATATCCCAAATGGTCATAATGGGCTCCCAACACCACTGTTGTTGCTGAATTGTTGTTGATATATCCAATAACGTTATGGCCTGTACGGGATTTAATTTCAATATTTATATTCAGACTCAGTGAATTCATACCAATTTCATCAGCGAGGTATTTCTTTTTTGCATTCTTCGAGAGGTAAATTACCGGGATCTTAGTTAGGGCAGTTTTATCTTTTGAATTAAATTTTAAACCATCCTCTATTTGAGAGCTGTTATAAATGACCAATGCGGTTGCTCCTTTTTTTGCATAATTATCAGACAGTTTGATAATAGCATCCTGTAAATCAAAATGGGGATTGTTGGTATTTTTTGATAGCAAATCATGGAGATCAAAAAACCAAACCTCCCCCCTTTCTTTCAAAGACAGATAAACATCACAAGTAGTGGATCCGTTTGCAGAGTACGCCAAAGGAAAAAAGTCCTCGTTTAAAATTAACGAATTGGTATTCACAATAAAGGATGTGTTATCTGCTATTTCTTTTCCATCATTCACTTCAAATTCCTGTGTATAATTTTCATTTTTGGGAACAGGAGGAATATTGGCGTTTTTAAATTGTTCTATGATATACTCATAAGCAAGTTTTTCTCCGGCGGATCCCGTTCTTCTGCCTTCGAGTTTGTCATCTGCCAGGTAATTGATATGAAGCTTGAGGCTGGCAATAACTTTTTTGTCTGCTTTGGATATTTTTTGTGCATAAGACAGTTGGCAGAGAAGTAAAAACAAGGGAAAGAAAATTTTCTTCATATTTATTATTAATAAGAGCACAAAGTTAACGAACACGCATTCTTAGAAAAGAAATTCATCTGTTAATAATTATTGGCTTCTTTCTTAAATCGTAAGTACATGAATGCGGAGAGGCTTACTTTTGCTACGCAAAAACCCGGTTCGCATAATTTACGAGTGATAAAAAAAATAAACATAGCATTAGTTGGAAATCCAAACAGCGGGAAGTCTTCTCTTTTTAATGTTTTAACCGGGCTAAACCAAAAAGTGGGTAATTTCCCCGGGGTAACAGTTGATAAGAAAACGGGTAAAACTTTAATTACAGAGAACCTGCAGGCGAATGTCATTGACCTTCCGGGAACGTATAGCTTATATCCTAAACGGTCTGATGAATGGGTTTCCTATAAAGTATTGTTGCTACAGGACGAAACGGTAAAACCGGATATGATCATCCTGGTTGCCGATGCAAGCAGCCTTAAAAGGAATTTATTGTTTTGTTCACAGATCATTGATCTGAAAATACCTGTTATTGTTGCATTCACCATGATGGACCTGGCAAAGAAAAAAGGCACTTTGATCGATATTCCGGGGTTGGAAAGAGAATTAGGAGTGCCGATCGTTGCCATAAACCCACGTAAGAATAAAGGGGTATTTGCACTAAAAAAAGCCATTCAACTATCTGCTGAGAATCCGGAACAGTTACCGGCAAGGGATTTTATAAACAATACGGCACTTGCTGAAAACGCCATTTCCTCCATACAGGAAATACTGCCTGAACTCAGTAATTATGGCGCAATTCATTATTTAATAAACCACGAACATTTTTTGCTGAATGATGAAATGCAGGAAGCTATTGAGCAGATAGAAATTGAAAATAAATTCAACCCTACAAAAACACAGGCTGAGGAAATCATGCAGCGATATGGCAGAATTAAGCATATCATGCAACAAACGGTTGTGGAAAGCGACCCGTTAAAACAATCTTTGTTCACAGAAAAGCTGGATAATATTCTCCTGCACCGCACGTGGGGATACCTGGTGCTGATCACCGTCCTTTTCTTTTTATTTCAGAGTATTTTCTGGGTAGCCCGGTACCCGATGGATGCTATTGAGTGGGGGTTTGGACAACTATCGGGTTGGCTTACGAAGATCATGCCCGTTACCTGGTTCTCAGATCTGTTTGTAAATGGAATTATTGCGGGGCTAAGTGGAATCATGCTTTTTGTACCCCAGATCATGATCCTTTTCGGACTTATCACATTGCTTGAAGACACGGGTTATATGGCAAGGATCAGTTTTTTAACGGATAAGCTTATGCGAAAAGTTGGGCTCAATGGCAAAAGTGTAATGCCCATGATCAGTGGATTTGCCTGTGCAGTACCCGCTATTATGAGCGCACGCAATATTGAAAACAGGAAAGAAAGGCTGTTGACTATTATGATTACCCCACTGATGAGTTGCAGTGCCAGGTTGCCGGTTTATACCATTCTGATAGCACTCGTTATTCCTGCTAAATTATATTTTGGTTTTTTAAGTCTGCAGGGGTTGGTTATGATGGGTTTATACCTGCTTGGAACTATTATGGCCTTATTGGTTTCCTGGGTTATGAAATGGTTCATTAAATCGTTGGACCGCAGTTATTTCATTCTGGAATTGCCCGTTTACAGAAATCCCCGCTGGATGAACGTGCTTTATACCATGATTGAGAAAGCAAAGATATTTGTGTTTGATGCCGGTAAGGTGATCATGCTCATCAGTTTGCTTTTGTGGGCATTGAGTAGTTATGGCCCGGCAGATAAAATGAAAGCAGTTACGGCTAAGTATGATACCATGTTGCGCAACAATCCGGAAGGCCATACAGAAATAAACAAACGTATGAAAACGGAATTATTACAAAACTCCTTTGCGGGCACACTTGGTAAAACAATAGAACCTGCAATTAAACCATTGGGGTACGACTGGAAGATTGGCATTGCTTTGATAACTTCCTTTGCTGCCAGGGAGGTTTTTGTTGGTACAATGGCAACTTTATATAGTGTAGGTGATGGCCCGGCGGCCAGTAACAGTACACTAAGACAAAAGATGAAAGCAGCGGTAAGAGAAGACGGAACAAAAGTGTACACACTTGCATCCGGATTATCCCTATTGGTTTTTTATGTTCTTGCGATGCAGTGTATGAGTACACTGGTTGTTGTAAAAAGGGAAACACGCAGCTGGAAATGGCCCATTATTCAGTTAATATATATGACAGGACTCGCTTACCTGATGAGTTTTTTGGTGTTCCAGTTATTTAAATAATCCCCCGGCCGGTTATTTCTATATTAGCAACAGTCAATTACATTTTACCAATCCACAGCATAACTGATCTGGTTTTTTACCGAGGGATATATTTTTTTGAATAGCTCATTCAATACATCTTCTTTACGGGGAGTTCCATAACCGTAATTATTTATCAATTGCCAGTCATTCCCGCTAAGCGCTCTGCTATCACCATTGTATGTCGCCCTTTCTTCCTGCCAGCGGTATTCCTCCCGCACATTCCGGGAGCTGATATTTTTTCCGGTAGATACATCCGTAATATTTACATCCATATCAGCCCTTGAAGTAAAGCTGCTCCGGGTAATATGAACGGTTGCATAAACCGTTTTATAAATAGAATTTCCGGAGCTGTCTGTTCCGGTTGGTACGCGGGAACTGGCATTTCTGGTATAATTGTAATTTCTGGGATACGGAATATCAATATTGCGGAGGTTAAGGTCAACTACCCAGTCGGGTTGCACATTGTCTCTTCTCGCCTGCCAGTCGGAAAAAAATTTTGCCGGATACCTTTTATTATTTATTCCACTCAGGTCCCTGACTAATGTCTGCTGAAAATATTCATTGCTAAAATTATACCCAGTGTTACCCCAGCCACTATTAAAGAAAAAAGAATTGTCCTGAACCGGATTGATTACCACATTTACAATTGTATTGTTGTAAGCCTGGTCAGCTTTGGCAAGGCCGTCTTTAAATCCCGGAACGATTTTATCTGATGTATTAAAATAATCAAATGCTTTTTTATTGTTGTCTCTTCCACCCTTTGATAACATGGCCTCTCCGTTTAGATAATAATCCTCTGCAGCAGATTGTTTTGTATCAAATAATTCAGCAGCAAAGCTTCGGGCGTTTACCAATTTAAATGCTGCGGAATTATTTACAATTTCATCATACGCATTTTGCAAATATTCATACTCGTCTATCAATTTATCCCATCGGTTCAGGTCTTTTGAATTCTTTAATCCCTTGATTTTTGCAAGGTGATTTTTTTGAATATTATTATACAATACCGGTACAGCTTCCAATGCGTCACTGTCTGATGGACTTTTGCTTAATTTTTTTACCGCATCAATCAATGCCCGATCCTCATCAGATCGCTCCAGATAATTTTTACTGTTCGAACAGGCCGACAAAGACAATAAGATAAAAAATACATATATTTTACTTTTCATTTTAAACACTCCTTTTTTATTATATCATTAAATAAAATACCATAATTTATAT
>JBBKWV010000067.1:0-3520 GCA_037969135.1 Ferruginibacter sp. | reverse complement strand
ATCTTTTATACTGCACTTTGACTTATTTTAAAGTCAGTAGAATAGTAATATTTTTTAATTTTGGTTACATGGATCTATTCAACAGCAATTCTCCCGGCAACATACTCCCATATGACGGAGAGGTATTTTACTATGGGAAAATATTAAACCTTCAAAAAACGCAGTACCACTTTTTAACCCTCTTAGAAAATATTGAGTGGAAAAATGACGAAGCCATACTTTTTGGAAAACGGATCATCACCAAAAGAAAAGTGGCCTGGTATGGCGACAAAGGATTTTCCTATACATACTCAAATACAACAAAACAGGCCATTCCCTGGACGAAAGAATTGCTGGAACTAAAAAAAATCACGGAAGAAACAACAGCATCAACCTATAACTCCTGTTTGTTGAATTTATACCACAATGGTGACGAAGGGGTTTCCTGGCACAGCGATGATGAATCCACATTGGGCAAACATTCAGCCATAGCTGCTTTCAGTTTTGGAGCAGCAAGGAAATTTGCATTTAAACATAAACAAACCAAAGAAACAGTATCTCTTTTATTGGAAAGAGGCAGCCTGATGGTCATGAAAGGAAGTACACAAATCAACTGGCTCCATAGTTTACCCAAATCAAAAAAAATAACAAAGCCAAGGATCAGTTTGACGTTCAGGACCATTATCAAATAACTATTAAACACAAAAAAATATTATGCCAGGCAGCTATCATATCCCCGCACAAACATGCATCGGCCATGTGCACCTTAAAGTTTCCGACATCAAAAGGTCTCTTGCATTTTATTGTGATCTGCTAGGATTTGAAATAACAACCATGGTTGGAACAGATGCTGCTTTTATTTCCGCAGGAGGGTATCATCATCATATTGGCCTCAATACCTGGTATAGTAAACATGCAGGCCCGGCTCCGGTAAACAATGTTGGATTATTTCATACTGCCATTTTATACCCAACAAGAAAAGACCTCGCTGTGATCTACAACCGGTTACAAAAGGCTGCTTACCCTTTTACCGGATTTGCCGATCATGGAGTATCAGAAGCTTTGTATTTGAATGATCCGGATGAAAATGGTGTTGAATTGTATTGGGATAAACCGAAAGAAGATTGGCCAAAAAATGAAGACGGATCATTAATGATGTACACAAAGGCTTTGGACCTGGAGGATTTATTGAAAGAAATAAAAAGCTGATCTACAGAAAAATTTCCATCAGGTTTTAAAAGGATGAAATACCACTACTTTCGGGCGTCCCCTTTTTTTCTTACCACTCCTTTTTCAATGCTTTATTAAATTCTATGAAAGTTTGTTTTTCCTGATTCCCTTCTCCGAAATATTTTAAGGGTGCTTCCATATCCTTAACTGTCATATAACCAGATAAGGGGGCTGGTTTGGCATCTATTGCTGAAAGAAATACTGTTGTGGGATATTCCATCTGACCCAATAAAAGATATGCAGCCAGCTCATTGCTTTGATATTGGCTGTTATATCCAAACTGTTTATTGTTAAAGACAAATTTCTCTGTACTTTCCGCATTCAGCTTTACTGCATAATAATGTTCATTGATGTATTTTATCAGCTTCTTGTTTGTATAGGTTTTCCGATCCATTTCTTTGCACCATCCACACCAGTCAGTATATACATCAACAAGAACCGGTTTTGATTCTTTGGCATACAACTCATTCATATCCTGAATACTGATCCAGTTGATCTTATCTTTTTGGGGTTCCTGAAACGAACTGATTAAACCGACAATAAAAAAAACAAGGAAAGCCTGTATAACCTTTTGCATCAAAATATTGTTTAGTAGCTTAGACAATCAAAACGGAAAAATAATGCAAAAAATTGTGGTAGCCATCACCGGGGCCAGTGGTTCTGTATATGCTAAGGTTTTATTAACAAAACTGATGCAAATGAAAGATCATTTTGATGAACTATCTGTGATCATCACAGAAAATGCAAAACTGGTTTGGAAAACAGAATTGGAAAATGAAGCATACAAAGATTTTGATCTGAAATATTATTCACAACAGGATTTTATGGCTCCATTTGCATCCGGCTCGGGTCAGTACAACTGCATGATCATCATACCATGCAGTATGGGAACAATGGGAAGAATTGCTGCAGGCATTTCAAATGACCTGATATCAAGGGCTGCCGATGTAATATTGAAAGAAAGACGAAAGCTGATTTGTGTTGCAAGAGATACGCCTTATAGTTTGATACATATAAAAAATATGGAAACGATCACACGCGCTGGCGGCATCATTTGTCCGGCGACACCTTCTTTTTACAGCAAACCAAAAACCATTGAAGATGTTGCAGCCACTGTTGTTGACCGTGTGCTGGACCTGGCCGGATTGCCCGTGAAAACTTTCAGGTGGGGAAATGAACAAGAGGTTTGACCATTCATAAAAAGAACAACACAGTAATGAATACCCGAAATTTAAAAAAGGCTTCAATTAAATTAAAGCCTCTTTACTATTTTGTTTAAAGCAGCAGCTATCCTTATCTCAGATCCACCACTTCGGTACCGGGGTATTGTTTTGTATCGAAATTAAATGTAGCATCCGGAATAGCGGCATTAGTTGTCATATTATTTACACTGTACGTATAACGATTTCCTGTTTTTTCAAATATTTTTGTGGTAGCGATCACCGATTTTTCTATATACAATAAAACCTTATGAAAGGCTTTTGTCTTATCAATCGGTGTCAGTTCCACTTCCTGCATTTTTTTACCATTCATTTTTACACTCCCGTTCAGTTTATACAAAAAGTCTTTATCGTAAAAATTTGTGAATAATTTTTGCGGAGTAATGGAATTGGCTGAAGGGTCGATCTTGCTGATGGTTACTTCTTTGGAAGATTTATCATATGTCCAGATATTTGAACCATCACAATATATTTCCTGGCCAGTGACCGAAATGCGGTATTTGGTCCCCTTCATATAAACAGTTCCTGTTTTTGTACCCAGGTTCTTGCCGGAAGCATTTTCTATTTTCAATAAAAATTTGGCCTGAACAGATTTGTATTTTTTGAATTTGGCACTAACATCATCTAAAATCTTCTTTGCTTCGGGATCGCTGCTGCCCATACCTGCAGGAACCTGCGCCTGAACAGCCAGAGAAATACCGGTCATTAAAACCAAAACACTTAATAATTTCTTCATATTAATTTTTTATACCTTCTGAAAGAGGTTATTTAAGGTCGGCAAAGATAAGCAATAGACAGAATCAGGCAAATGCAGTTTACCATTGAGTACATAAGGAACTGTTAATTAAATACCCGCTTAAAAATAATCCAACCATCCTTCCGTTTATCCGGATAAGAATATTTATTTTGCAACCACTTCAACTTAATATTTCAATTCAACTCAACTTTTGATTTTTTAATGCCCAATTTGTCTTCCCGTGAAGAAAGGATCTGTTTCAGGATCTTTTCGATAGCTGCATGAAAATAAAATAGGGATTCTTTGCATTTTTAAACCTGTTGAATTATATAAAATGACAACAATAAATACTGCC
>JBBKWV010000066.1:0-23833 GCA_037969135.1 Ferruginibacter sp. | reverse complement strand
CAAATCAGTGTCATCAGTGAAATTGAATTTGCTTTCAGGTATATCGGTAACAGTAAAGTGATCGCCATTACCGGTAGTAATGGAAAAACTACCACTACTGCATTGACATATCATATTTGCAGGCATGCTGATAAAAATTGTGCAATGGTTGGCAATATCGGATACTCATTTGCAAGGCAACTTGTAAAAGATCCTAAGGAATTATACATAGCAGAAATAAGTTCATTTCAACTGGATGATATAAACAGTTTCAGGCCAGATGTGGCTGTTCTTACAAATATTACAGAAGATCACCTTGACAGGTATGACTATAAAATGGAGAACTATGTAAACAGCAAATTCAGAATAACAGCTTATCAGCAACCGGGCGATGTATTTATTTACAACCAGGATGATGTTACCACAATGAAATATTTAAATAACTATCCCATAAAATCAACCCAAGCCCCCATTACCATGAGTAAAGAACTGCCACAAGGAGCCTATTTGTTGAATGCAAAAATGCATCTCAAATGGAAAAGTGAAGAAATGCAGATGAGCGTTGAGGATTTTGCAATCAAAGGAAAACACAATCAATATAACAGTATGGCTGCAAGTATGGCTGCAACGGCTATCGATATCAGAAAAGAAAAAATAAGGGAAGCTCTTCAGACTTTTGAAAGCCTTGAACACCGGATGGAGTCGGTAGGTAATATTAAAGGAGTTGAGTTTATCAACGACAGTAAGGCTACAAATATCAATAGTACATGGTTTGCTCTTGAAAGTATGACCAAGCCTGTAATATTAATCCTGGGTGGAGTTGACAAAGGAAATGAATATGCACTTCTGAACGAAATGGTTAAAGAAAAAGTAAAAGCCATTGTTTGCATGGGAACAGATAACCGGAAAATTCATGAAGCATTCGGAGATATTGTTTCCCTGATTGTGAATACGGAAAATGCACAGGAAGCTACACAGGCAGCATTTCATTTTGCCAATAAAGGGGATGTTGTTTTGTTAAGCCCTGCTTGCGCCAGTTTCGACCTGTTCAAGAATTATGAAGACAGGGGGAACCAGTTTAAACAAGCGGTAAAGAATTTATGAAAAAGAAAAAACGATCAATAATAAATTAAAAAAACTGCCTCACTCTACGTGAGCTTATGCTTTAATAATGGCCGATAATGTAAACATAAAATCATTTTTTAAACCATCGTTCAGTAACATGAGTGATAACCTGGTTAGTAAAACCCGGGGGGATAAATTTATATGGGCCATCGTAATCATATTAACGTTGGCAAGTTTGTTATTGGTATACAGCAGCACGGGATCACTTGCGTACAGAATGAGTAAAAGCACGGAGAGTTATTTATTCAAGCAGTTTGCATTTATTATTTTGGGGCTCATCATTATTTATTTCGCCCACAGGATCAATTATGCCATTTATTCGAGAGTGGCGTTGGTGCTGTTTTTGATTTCAATTCCTTTATTGATATATACCCTTTTATTTGGTGTACAACTGAATGCCGGAAGCAGGTGGATAAAATTACCGGTTATAAACATGACTTTTCAAACATCCGATCTGGCAAAGCTTGCATTGTTTATGTATATGAGCAGGCAGTTAAGCCGTAAACAGAATGTCATAAAAGATTTCAGAAAAGGATTTCTGCCAATCATTGTTCCGGTAGCCGTGATCTGTTTATTGATTGCACCGGCCAATTTATCGACAGCTATTTTAATTTTTGGAACAAGTTTAATGCTGATGTTTATTGGAAGAGTTAAAACAAAACATATTTTTTACACCCTTGGAATTGCATTGATTCCTATCATAGTACTTATCTCCATTGCAGTAGCAAATTATGATACCAGACTACATGAACCCAAAAAACTACCTGCTTTAATTTCTGCTGGGCGTATACCAACATGGATAAGCCGGATCCAAACTTTTATCTACAGTAAAAAAGAAGACGACAATGAAAAACTTTACCAGATAAACCAGGCGAAGATTGCAATAGCAAGTGGTGGATGGCTGGGTAAGGGGCCGGGAAACAGCGATCAAAGAAATTTTCTTCCGCACAGTTACAGTGATTTTATTTATGCAATCATAATAGAAGAGTATGGAATATTCGGGGGTGCCATGATATTATTTATTTACCTGCTTTTTTTATACCGCTGTATCCGGGTTTACCGAAAATGTCCTTATGCCTTTGGGGCATTCCTTGCATTGGCATTGAGTTTCACGCTTGTAATTCAGGCAATTGCCAATATGGGAGTGAATGTAAATCTGTTTCCAAATACAGGGGTAACCTTGCCGTTAGTGAGTATGGGAGGCAGCAGTTTTTTATTTACCTGTCTTGCCATTGGAATCATATTAAGTGTTGCCCGTAATGTGGATCAACAGGAAGGGAAATTGCAGCCCATTGTTGTAAATGATATCTCTGAAGAGGAAATTGAAAAAGAAAAAGAAGCGGAGGAAGAATAATGGAGAATGAGACAAATATTAATAACAGGAAACCTGCAAAGATCATCATTGCAGGTGGAGGAACAGGAGGACATATTTTTCCGGCAATTGCCATAGCAAACGCTATCAAAAAAGAAGTACCTGAAACGAAGATTCTTTTTATTGGTGCAAGAGGAAAAATGGAAATGGAAAAAGTACCGCAGGCTGGTTATGAAATAAAAGGGCTGGAAATTGCCGGCTTTAACAGAAGTTCTTTGATAAAAAATATTGGATTGCCATTAAAACTTCTAAAGAGTTTTTTTCAGGTACGAACAATCTTTAAGTCTTTTAAGCCAGATGCAGTAATTGGTGTTGGAGGATATTCCAGTTTTCCGGTATTGCGATTTGCTCAAAGCCAGGGCATAAAAACTTTTATTCATGAAAGCAATTCTTTCGCTGGCAAGAGTAATATTTTTCTGGGAAAAAGGGCCAGCCGCATTTTTGTGTCAACAGAAGGAATGGAAAAATTTTTTCCGGCAGAAAAGTTATTGGTTACCGGTAACCCGGTAAGAAAAAGCATAGTTGAAAATGAGATCACAAAAGAAGATGCAATTAAGCATTTTGGACTGGACAGAAATAAAAAAATTGTACTCAGCATTGGCGGCAGTCTGGGCGCAAAAAATATCAATGAAGCAATTGATAAGGATTTAGAGCTCTTTGAATCAAATGATTTGCAATTGATTTGGCAAACAGGTAAGCCATACTTTGATAAAGCCATGCTTCGTAGTCGTGGTTTAAATCAGGTATTTGTCAGTGATTTCATTACGCAAATGGAATACGCCTATACCGCGGCAGATATGGTGATAAGCAGAAGTGGAGCCATGGCAATATCAGAACTCTGCCTGGTAAAAAAACCGGTTGTTTTTGTGCCTTTCCCATTTGCTGCAGAAGATCACCAGACGGCAAACGCACAAAATTTAGTTAATAAAAAAGCTGCTATCATGATTTTCGATGATCAGGCGTTAAATAAGTTGGTTCCCGCATTGATTGCATTATCAAAAGATCCGGTTTTGCAGGAATCATTGAAAGAAAATATTGCAAAACAGGCAGTAAAAAATGCAGATAAAATTATTGCTGAAGAAATTTTGAGGAGACTATAAATGAAAAAATATTTAAAAAATATAACAGCTGTCTATTTTCTGGGTATAGGAGGAATAGGAATGAGTGCGTTGGCAAGATATTTTAACAGTATCGGAGTGAAAGTTAGTGGTTATGATAAAACGGTAACAGTATTGACAAATAAACTGGAAGAGGAAGGGATTGCAATTCATTTTGAAGATGATCTTTCGCTCATTGATAAGAATGCGGAACTGGTTATTTATACACCGGCAGTTCCCAAAGATCACAAAGGGTATAATTATTTTTTAGAGAATAATTATACTGTTTTAAAAAGAAGTGATGTTTTGGGATTGATCACAAAAGATTGTTTCAGTATTTGTGTAGCAGGTACACATGGCAAAACAACCACCAGTGCAATGATCGCACACCTGTTGAGACATAGTGGTTTTGGGTGTAATGCATTTTTAGGAGGGATCGCAACCAACTATGAAACCAATTTCTGGGGAAGCGATCATAAAGTGGCAGTAGTTGAAGCAGATGAGTATGACAGAAGTTTTTTGAAATTATTTCCAGACATCGCAGTGATAACAGCAATGGATGCAGATCACCTCGATATATATGGAACTCCGGAAAAACTCGAAGATGCATTTATTGAATTTGCCGGTCAGATCAAAACCGGCGGATTGCTCATCAGCAAATTCGGATTGAAAAGAGCTGATGAGTTTAAAACGCAACAAAAGTTGACATACCATATGCATGATAGATCCGCAGATGCTTATGCAGAGGATATAAAAATGAATAATGGCAGTTATGTTTTTGATTTGGTCATAAAAAATGAAACAATAAAAAATATTGAATTGAATATGGGGGGTATGCACAACATAGAGAATATTGTGGCAGCAATAACTGTGGCAAAACATGCAGGGGTAGAAACAGAAAAGATCAAAGATGCCGTTGCAGCATTCAGGGGAGTAAAAAGAAGGTTTGAATATATAATTAAAAAGGATGACATGGTTATGATAGATGACTATGCACATCATCCGGAAGAACTGAGGGCTTTGATAACAGGAGCCAGGGAATTATTTCCGGAGAAAAAATGTTTGGTGATTTTTCAACCCCATTTGTTCAGCAGGACAAATGATTTTGCAGATGGGTTTGCAGAAGTGTTGAGCCTGGCAGACGAAGTGATATTATTGCCTGTTTATCCTGCCAGAGAAATGCCAATAGAAGGGGTAAGCAGTGAAATGATATTAAAAAGAATGAAGAATAAAAATGTACAGGTTTTGGATAAAGAAGCAATGTTAACTGTAATTAAAAATAAAAAAACGCAGTTACTGATTACTGCCGGCGCCGGCGATATCGATATGTTGGTAAAACCATTGGCAGCAGTTTTAAACATGTCTGACACATATTAAAACCAATGACCGTAGTTTATAATTAAGATGGAGAATAAAAAACGATACAGTATAAAAAATATTTTGGCTACGGTCATGTGGATTGCAATAGCATCGGGTAGTATTGTTTTGTTGATCGCCGCGGTAAAGAAAAAAGATTCAAAAATTTGTAAAGGGATAGAAATTAATATCAGCGGTGTAAGTAATAATTTTTTTATCGATAATGACGATGTTCATAAGATCATTGACAGGTACTCTGGAAAGTCTGTGATCGGAAAAGCGATAGAAGATTTCGACCTGATAAAAATTGAAGCGGCTCTAAAGAAAGATATTTGGATAAAAAATGCGGAACTGTTCTTTGATAACAATGAAATTTTGCAGGCAGATGTGGAAGAACGGGAACCTGTTGCAAGGATTTTCACAACCGGCGGTAGTACTTTTTATATCGATAGCAGTAATCTGATGCTTCCCCTGAGTGACAAGTTATCTGCAAGAGTTCCGGTGTTTACCAATTTTCCTTCTGAGGCAAGGATTTTAAACAGGGCAGATAGTTTCTTATTAAATGATATTAAAAAACTCAGTTTATTGATACAGGCTGATCCATTTTTAATGGCAATGATAGAACAGGTAGATATAACCTGGCAGCAGAGTTTTGAAATGATTCCTAAACTGGGAAACCAGATGATTGTATTCGGAGATGCATCGGATGCGGCATTAAAATTTTCTAAATTGCAACTTTTTTACAAAAAGGTAATGATGAAAGTTGGATGGAACAAATACAGTGTAATAAACCTGCAGTATAAAAACCAGATTGTGGCGAAAATTAAAGGGAAAGAAGATGTCCAGGCGGATTCTTTACGAACCATAAAAATGATGGAGATCATTGCAGCAAATGCTTCAAGAAATGCCAGTGATTCAGCTAGGACGTTTATGCAGGATGACAGGAAGAATAATGACAGCAGCATGATTGAACAATCAATGCAGCGTGACGATATCGGGGAAGTTACCAATATCAATGCAGATCCTAAACCACTGGAAAAACAGATTATTCAGGTAGTGAAAATTATTCCAAAACCGGCAGTAAAACCGGTTGAAATTAAAAAGCCGGTTGCAAAAATTCCGGTAAAAGAAAAACCAAAAATGGTAATGCCAAAAAGAAATGATTATTAAACACAAACATATCTAAACATACAAACACAAAAACATACAACTATGAATCAGGAACAACCCATTATTGTAGGACTCGATATCGGTACCACAAAAATTGCAGCTATTGCCGGCCGTAAGAATGAATTTGGCAAATTGGAGATACTTGGTTTTGGCCGAGCCAACAGCAACGGTGTGCAGCATGGTATGGTACTGAATATTGATCAAACGATCAAAGCAATTCAAACCGCTTTGGAAAATTGCTATGCATCCAATCCGAACCTGGAGATAGGGGAAGTGTATGTTGGAATTGCTGGGCATCATATAAAAAGTCTTCAGACACGGGGTGATATCGTAAGGCAGAGTATTGAAGAAGAGATTCAGCAGGAAGAAATTGACCGTTTAGTAGCTGATCAGTACCGTACTTATATTCCTGCAGGCGATCAGATCATTGATGTGATCCCACAGGAATTCACCGTTGATAATTTCCAGAATATTCCAAACCCGATTGGTTACAGTGGTGTAAAAGTGGGGGCAAATTTTCATATCATAACGGGCGATAAGAACGCTATACGCAACATAAACAGGAGTGTGGAAAAGGCCGGCTTGCAAACCAAGGATTTAGTATTACAACCGCTTGCCTCTGCAGCCGCTGTAATGTGTGACCAGGATTTGGAAGCCGGCGTTGCTATTGTTGATATCGGCGGTGGTACAACGGACCTTGCCGTATTTTATGAAGGGATATTAAAGCATACTGCTGTAATTCCATTCGGTGGTGAGAATATTACCAACGACATCAAAACCGGTTTGGGTGTTTTAAAAACACAGGCAGAGCAAATGAAGATCCAGTTTGGCAGTGCATTGAGTGATGAAGCAAAAGCAAATGCATTTATTACCATACCGGGCTTACGCGGAATGGCACCAAAAGAGATCTCTGTAAAAAACCTTGCAAATATCATACAGGCAAGGATGAGTGAAATAATGGATTTTGTAAGCTATCATCTGAAACAGGTGGGATTGGATAACCGTATGTTAAACGGTGGTGTGATACTTACCGGTGGCGGTTCTCAGCTGAAACACCTGATTCAGTTAACAGAATATGTTACCGGCCTGAATGCGAGAATCGGATATCCAAATGAACATTTATCCGGCGGACATATTGAAGAACTTGCCAAACCAATGTACAGTACCTGTATCGGATTGATATTAAAAGGATACAATGATTATGAAAATAAGAACAAACAACTTGATAGCAATTTCATAAAAACACATGCTGCGGGAATACTCCAGCAGGAAGCGCCGGAAACAGAAGTAGAAGTAACTGATGAAGAAGGTCATCAACATGTAAAAGTGAAATCCAGAAAAACCCTGAAAGGATTCATGGATACATTTAAGAACAATCTGATAGAAATGTTCAAGGAAGAAGAGGATACACATCTGTAATTAAACAAAAAATAAATTTTAAATGCTGAACCCTTGATCACATTTATCATTTATTAATCAAAAAAGAAAATAACAATACTAACCAACCAAACTTACAACCATGATTCATTTCGATTTGCCAAAAGAACAATCTTCCATCATCAAAGTTATTGGTGTTGGCGGCGGAGGAAGCAATGCGGTAAACCATATGTTTTCCCAGGATATCGAAGGCGTTAATTTTATTATATGCAATACGGATGCACAAGCCATCGCCTTGAGTAAAGTACCCAACAAGATCCAGTTGGGGCCACACCTTACCCAGGGACTGGGTGCAGGTGCCAATCCTGCAATCGGAAGGCAGGCAACAGAAGAAAGCCTGGAAGAAATAAAACGGATACTGGAAGTGAATACCAAAATGGCATTCATTACTGCAGGTATGGGTGGTGGTACCGGAACCGGAGGAGCACCGATTCTTGCAAAAATTTGCAAAGACCTGGGCATACTAACGGTAGGCATTGTTACAACTCCTTTTGCCTATGAGGGTAAAAAAAGGATTGCACAGGCTGAAGAAGGAATCATGCTTTTAAAAAATCATGTAGATACTTTATTGGTGATCAGCAATGATAAACTGCGTCACCAGTTTGGAAATTTAAAAATGAAAGAAGCCTTTGCCAAAGCAGATAATGTATTGGCAACTGCGGCTAAATGTATCACAGATGTTATCAACAGTACCGGTCAGATCAATGTCGATTTCGCAGATGTATGTACGGTAATGAGTAATGGCGGTGTTGCCATTCTAGGTAGCGCATCTGCCGATGGTGAAAACAGGGCACAAGAAGCAATTGAAAATGCGCTTACTTCTCCTTTGTTGAATGACAATGATATCCGCGGTGCTAAATGGATATTGATCAACATCAATTCTGCTGAAGGAGAACATGAATTTACCATGGATGAGGTTGAAATAATTCAAAATCATTTATTAAGCCAGGCCGGAGATGATACAGATGTAATATTAGGACTTGGATATGATAACAGCCTCGGCAGTGAAATTGGCATTACATTGATTGCAACAGGGTTTGAACATAAAGATCCTTTTGCTAAAGAAAAAAAACCGGTAACGGAGGAAACAAGGGATCAGAAAATAGTGATGGAACTGGAAATGCCTAAGCATACAGAAAAAATAATTATTCAACCTACATTGGAGTTTGATTCAATGAAGGAAGAAGAGATAATCGCCCCTCCCGCATTGGAAATAAAGGAGGTAAATAAAAAAATTGTTGAAGATATAGATCCTTATATGCCAACACTTTCTGAACCAAAAAGCGTAGAACCACTAAGTAAAATTACTGTGGAAAAATCGAACGAAACTCCGGTGTTTTTTGAAATATCTTCGGCCGCAGATCAGATACCTGTTGTTGAATTTGATGTTGTAATGGAAAAACCAATCTTAAGAAATCCCGTTACTCCGGCAGCCGAAAAAATTAACGAAGAAATAATTAAGGAAGAAAAAACTGAATATAAAGAAGCTAGCAAAGACAATTCCCTTTCGTCGGGGAGTTATCTGGCAAAACCTGCACAGATTTATGTGGAGGAAGAGCCGGCAATTTCGAAATCCAATTCGAACGAGGAACCAACACCGTTGCAAATTTCACTACAGGACGACGAACCTGTTTTTGAAATGCAGCTGGTTGTTAAAGATTCCCAGAATGCGGCGGAGGAAAAGCCAGATGATCAGACTCAGCCTATCATGATGTCCCCTGTTGAGGAACCTGCAATGCAGGACGAAACAGAAGAACTCAGGCGCCGGGCTACGGAACGTATTGCCAAACTGCGTAATTTGTCATTCAATATTAACGCAGCCGATCCTAACAATGAGTTTGAAACGGTACCTGCTTACCTTCGCCGCAATATGGAGATGCACAACCAGATTGCCGATGTAGAAAGTTTCTACAGTAATTACACAGTAAAAACAGATGATAATAACCAGGCAGAGATCAGTACGATCAATACTTTCCTGGAAGGTAAAAAACCTGATTAATGTTGCAGTAAATACATGGTTCGGCCAATCGGTTTAACCATGTATTTTTCATTTATACATAAACGTTGTTTTTGTATAAATGTTAGTATGTTACCCCTTTCATTATTGAAAGGGGTTTTTTATTTCAAATATTTGTTAACTTCAAAAGCTGATTTTAAAATATGATTAAAAGATGTAAATGGGCAGGGAGTAATCTTCAAATGAAACATTACCATGATACAGAATGGGGCATTCCTGTGCATGATGACAGGATGCTATTTGAATTTTTAATTCTGGAAGGAGCCCAGGCAGGGTTAAGCTGGTCTACCATTCTTTCCAAAAGAGAGAACTATAAAAAGTTGTTTGATAATTTTGATGTAAAAAAGATCATTAAATATGATCAGCAAAAAATAAAAAAATTATTATTGGATCCGGGAATAGTAAGAAATAAACTGAAAGTAAATTCTGTTGTCATCAATGCAAAAGCATTTATCATTGTGCAAAAGGAATTTGGAAGTTTTGATACATTCATCTGGAGTTTTACCAATGGTAAACCCATTTTTAATAAATGGAAAAGTGCAGACAAGCTGCCGGCAAAAACTACCATTTCGGATGAATTGAGTCTGGCGCTAAAGAAAAGAGGATTTAAATTTATCGGGTCAACCATCTGTTATGCTTTTATGCAAGCCATCGGAATGGTGAACGACCATACAACAGATTGTTTCAGGTATCAGAAACCACTGTTCAATTCTGTCGGATAATAATTCAATTGCTTTACCCGTTTTATTAATGAATTCATTATACATTTGTGTTTTCCTTGCGTAGTTTGCAGGAATCAGAAAATAAAATTTAGTGGGAAAACATATCAACAAAGTTTCGGCAGCAGGATTATTAGTAGCACTTGGCATCATTTACGGCGACATTGGAACCTCTCCATTATACGTTTTTAACTCCATAATTAAAGACAGGGTTATAGACAGGGAATTGATACTGGGAACTTTATCACTTATAATCTGGACAATAACCATTCAAACGACCATAAAATATGTATGGTTGGTTTTAAGGGCTGACAACAAAGGGGAAGGAGGAATTTTTGCCTTGTTTGCCCTGGTCAGGCGAAGAGGAAAATGGCTCGTGATCCCTGCAATGATTGGTGGCGCAGCTTTACTGGCTGATGGTATCATCACACCACCCATATCCATCACTTCAGCAATTGAAGGACTTAAAGAATTACCCCGTTTTCATGAATTGGGGCAACATACCATTGTATATATTGTTATTGGGATACTGGCCGTATTCTTTTTTATGCAACAGTTTGGAACCTCCTCCATCGGAAAATTATTCGGTCCGGTTATGACCATTTGGTTTGGAATGCTGGCAGTCTTAGGATTCATACATTTGTCAGATGATTTTGGGATTTTCAAAGCCCTGAACCCTTATTATGCATTTCATTTTTTGTTTACTTACCATGAAGGATTTTGGCTTTTAGGAGCCGTTTTTCTGTGTACTACCGGTGCAGAAGCACTTTACAGCGACCTTGGCCATTGCGGCAGAGATAATATCCGGATTTCCTGGATTTTCGTGAAGGCTTGTCTTTTAATAAATTATTTTGGACAAGGTGCCAGCCTGTTGAAACATCATGAGGGAAAGTTATTGGATGCCGCAGCGAGGAATTCTGAAGGAATCAATGCATTTTTTGACCTGATGCCACAATGGTTTATTTTACCGGGCGTAATAATTGCCACTATTGCTGCGATTATTGCCAGTCAGGCAATGGTTACCGGATCATTTACCCTTATCAATGAAGCCATCCGTTTGAACTTGTGGCCAAAGTTTAAAGTGAATTATCCTTCAGAAGCAAAAGGACAGATTTTTATTCCTGCCATAAATACCATTCTTTTCATTGGTTGTGTAGGCGTTGTTCTGTATTTTCAGGAATCAGCCAAAATGGAAGCTGCTTATGGATTGGCGATCATCACTACCATGTTAATGACAACAATTCTGTTTGCCAATTACCTGGTCTTGCACCGTGTTAAACCAGTCATGATCTATTTTTTCATGGCATTCTATTTTAGCGGTGAACTTGCCTTTTTAGTTGCCCTGATGGATAAATTCAAACACGGTGGATATATAACACTGCTGATCGGTTTTGTGATGTTTGCAGTAATGTATGTTTGGTACAGGGCAAGAAAAATTAAAAATCGTTATGTTGAATTTGTACGGGTGGAAGAATATGTCCCCAAGCTTGAAGAATTAAGTAATGATTCTTCCGTTCCTAAATATGCAACACATCTGGTGTATTTGACAAGCGCAAATAACCACAAAGAGATTGAACATAAAATTATTTACAGCATATTGAGCGGGAAACCAAAGCGGGCAGATATTTATTGGTTTGTTCACGTAGATACGTTGGATGAACCATATACCAGCGAATATTCAGTTGAACATATTATCCCCAATGATATTATCCGTGTTGAGTTCAGGTTGGGTTTCAGAGTAGAGCCCCGCATTAACCTGATGTTTAAAAAAGTAGTGGAAGACCTCGTTGCTAATCGGGAAGTAAATATTACGAGTCGTTATGAAAGTCAGCAGCGCAATAATATGGTAGGAGATTTTCAGTTTATCGTAATGGAAAAATTCCTGAGCCAGGATAATGAATTGCCTTTCTTAGAGCATATCATCATGAAACTTTATTTCTGGATCAAAGCTTTAAGTGTTAGTGAAGAACGCAGTTTTGGTTTGGAACAAAGTAATGTTATGATAGAAAAATTTCCGCTGGTAGTAGCTCCGGTAAGTAAGTTGAAACTGAAACGTATTTGGGAAAACGAAGAGGATTATTAATTTTATACATGACATCAATCAATGTAACAGAACTGCAAAAGAAATTAAATGATAAAGAGGATTTGCTTCTCATTGATGTAAGAGAATCATGGGAGCATGCAGAATTTAATATCGGCGGTACATTGATTCCAATGAATGACCTGATGGAAAATATGGAATCAATAAACAGGATTAAACCGGTCATTCTTTATTGTCAAAAAGGGATCCGCAGCCAGATTGCCATTCAAAGGCTGCAACAAAAATATCCATTTACCAATCTCATCAACCTCAGTGGCGGCATGGATGCCTGGAAAAGGGAATTCAATATATGACTTATTAAAGTTTAATTTGTACCGGGATCGTGTTAGAGATCAATAGTGTTGATCAGCTCGGGGTATTAATTAATCGTATATCTCCGCTAAACTTAATTTATTTGAATCATACATTGCTGTATATAGTTTTAGGTTACCTGTTGCTGATTGTGATCATTTATCTGGTACAGGAACGGTTTATTTTTAAGCCCGAAAAACTAAAGCAGGATTTTATCTATAAATATGATGCGCCGTTTAAAGAATTATTTTTTGATGTTGAACCCGGTGTCAGAATAAACGGTTTGCATTTTATGGTAAATGAGCCATTGGGATTAATTTTATATTTCCATGGCAATACAAGGAGCATCAAAGGCTGGGCACGGTATGCTACAGACTTTTTCCGTTATAATTATGACGTAGTATTGGTAGATTACAGGGGCTTTGGGAAAAGTACCGGTAAACGCACAGAAAAAGACATGCTGAATGATATGCAGTTTGTATATGAAACGCTTGCTGAAAAATATACCGAACAGCATTTAATTGTTTATGGGAGAAGCCTTGGCAGCGGGTTTGCAACAAAAATTGCCAGTGAGAATAAACCACGTTACCTGATACTGGATGCACCATATTTTAGTTTTAAAAAAGCGATTGAACGGTTTATCCCGATACTGCCCATGCGCTTTGTATTGCGTTATCATTTAAGAACAGATCATTGGATCCGGAAAGTAAATTGTCATACTTATATTTTGCATGGAACCAAAGACTGGTTAATTCCCATCAGTAACAGTGAAAAATTGCAGGCATTAAATCCGAATAAAATCACATTGATCCGCATCGTCGGTGGCAGGCACAACAACCTCCCGACATTTCCGGAGTATCACAATTTTATCAGGGATATCCTGCAATATTAAATCAGGCATTGAAAATGAATAAGAAAAAAATATTTAACTGGGTCAAGATAATTATAATTGTTTACTGCAGTATTGGTATTGCCTTGTATTACCTGCAGGGAACCTTTTTGTTTCATCCCAAAAAACTGGAAAGCGGTTATGTTTTCAAATTCGATAAACCATTTGAGGAGGTTTTTATTCCTGTAAATAATACAGATACCATCAGTATGATTAAATTCTTTCCTACAGATTCTATAAGAAAAGGAATTGTAATTTACTACCATGGGAATATGGATAATGTAGAACGCTATGCCCGCTTTGCAGATGATTTTACCAAACACGGATATGAGGTCTGGATGGAAGATTATCCCGGATTTGGAAAAAGTACCGGCGACAGAACGGAGAAGAAATTATATGCACAGGCATTACAGATACAAAAAATGGCTGCAGGTAAATACAGTACAGACAGTATTATTATTTATGGAAAATCTTTTGGAACCGGTATCGCAGCTTATGTTGCATCCATTACAAATTGCAGGAAATTAATATTAGAAACGCCTTATTATAGTATTCCCGATCTTTTTAATTCCTATTCTTTTATTTATCCTTCAGCATATATGTCGGAGTATAAAATTCCAACTTGGAAATACCTGCAGGAAGTGAATGCGCCCATAACTATATTTCATGGAAATAATGATGGTGTAATATTTTACCGCCGTGCAGCCAAACTGAAAGAATTTTTAAAAAGCGGAGATGAATTCATTACAATAAAAGACGGTAAACACAATAACCTCCACGATTTTAAATCTTACCGCCAGTCGCTGGATTCACTGTTGCAATAGCAGGGGTATAATTATATTTCTGAGAGCGTGGTCTTTTTCCCGGTTATTTTGAGATGATAGGGGATGCCGATTTTTAAAGCAAGGTTTTCTTTTTCATGGCTGACAGGAAACTGAAAGCAAACAGGAAAATCAAATGATCCGGATATTTCTTTCAACACTTCATCCAATGTTTTTCCGAAAGGACGTTCCGTATCTTTCATATCTGTAAATCCTCCGAAAATAACAGCAGCAGGTTTGTTGAATTTTCCACTGCGAAGTAATTGCCAGAGCATCCGGTCCACATTATATATATATTCACCGATATCTTCTATGAACAGGATCTTATTTTTTGTATCATAGTCCGAAGCGGTTCCAATGATATTTGTAAGTAATGCAAGGTTACCGCCAATTAAAATTCCTGTTGCTTCTCCTTTATTATTGAATGGATGTGTTTCGGTTTTGTACACAGCTTTTTTTCCATTCAATGCATTTTTCAGAGAAAGAATAAATTCATTTTCTCCTTCATTGAAGGCGGCTGCCATTGGGGCGTGTAAAGAAGCTATTTTGAATTTGTTAAACAGGTGCATATGCATCACCGTGATATCACTGAACCCGATCATCCATTTGGTATTTTTTCTGAATTTTTTAAAATCAAGCCGGTCTATAATTCGTCCCATGCCATAACCACCACGCCCAAACAGTATTGCTTTTATGGATGGGTCATCCATCATGGCCTGTAATTCATCGGCTCTTTCTTCATCGGTACCGCTAAAATAGTTTTTTGAACTGCTGCCCAATGTTTTCCCAACCATAACTTCATATCCCCATTTTTGCAGAGTATGTATACAGTTATTTGCTTTTGCTGCAGCCATATAACCGGCCGGACATGTAAGGGCAATGGTATCGCCTTTTTTAAGATAAGGAGGTATGATGCTCATGAATGCTTTTTGAAATAATCATTCTTTGGCAAAGTTCAAAACTTTGCCAAAGAATGCAAAGATTTAGTTTCTCAATGGTTTTCCTGTTTTTAAAATACTCTGTATTCTTTCGAGTGTCTTCTTTTCGCCGGTAAGGCTCAGGAATGCTTCTCTTTCCAGGTCAAGTAAATATTGTTCACTCACAAGTGTTTGTTCACTCAGGTCGCCACCACACATTACGTAAGCGAGTTTTTTTGCAACTACTACATCATGATCAGTTGCATATTTTCCACGCCACATGCCATTGATACCTGCGTGCATGGCGCCCAGAGCAGATCGCCCGAGTACCTTGATGTCGTTGCGCTGTACAGGCATTACATAACCATCACCATGCATATCGATCACAGCCTTTTTTGCTTCTGCAATGCGCCGGGCAATATTTATACTTACTTCGTCAGTTCCTTTTCTGTATATGCCAAGATCATATGCTTCAAATGCAGAAGTACCGACTTTAGCTGTGGCAATCGTTAAGAAGCGGTTTTGTAATGTGATCGTTTCCGGCTCACCGTTATGCATTTCATCAGCAGCACGTAAAATAAACTCTTTGGTACCGCCTCCGCCCGGAATAACACCAATGCCCACTTCAACAAGTCCCGTATAGGTTTCAGCCGCAGCTATAACCTTATCGGCGTGTAAACTCATTTCACAGGCACCGCCCAATGCAAGCCCGTGAGGCGCAACCACAACCGGTATGGATGAATATCGTACACGCATCATGGTAAGTTGAAACTGCCGGATGGCCATATCAATTTCATCAAAATCCTGTTCAATGGCCATCATGAAGATCATAGCTACATTGGCGCCTGCACTGAAATTTGAACCCTCGTTTGCGATGACCAACCCTTTGTATTTTTCTTCAGCAAGAGCGATGGATCTTTGAATTCCTTCCAGCACTTCACCACCAATACTTCCCATTTTAGTATACCATTCCAGGCCAAGTACATCATCTCCTAAATGATAAGTACGGCAGGCACTGTTTTTCCAAACAGTCTGGTTGGAGAAATTCTTCATCACAATAAATGCTTCCCCGCCGGGCATTGCTATGTAAGATTGCGTGGCGATATCATAATAAAAACGTTTGCCGTTTTCTATCTTATAAAAACTGGTTATCCCTTTTGCAATCATATCATCAACCCATCCGGCAACGGAATAGCCGGCAGTTTTCATTGTCGCAGTCGTTTTAACCAGGCCCAAAACATCCCAGCTTTCAAAAGCACCGATCTCCCAGCCAAAACCCGCCATCATGGCGTCATCCACCCGGTAAACTTCTTCACTGATCTCGGGAATGCGATGAGATATATAGGAAAACAAAGCGTAATGAAACTGCCGGTAAAAATCTCCGGCCTTATCAGTACCACTGCACAACGCTTTTATTCTGGCAGGAAGATCTTCAATTGGTTTGGCAGCTTCGAGTGTTGCAAATTTTGGCTTTTTGCGTGGCTCATATTCCAGGGTTTGAAGATTAAGGACCTGAATATCTTTTGAACCATCGGCAGCTTTTATTTTTTTAAAAAAACCCTGGCCTGTTTTATCTCCCAGCCAGTTATTTTCAGTCATTTTTTGTAACCAGGCAGGAATGATAAATTTTTCCTTTGCTTCATCATCGGGACAGTTATCATAAACACCTTTGGCAACTTTTACCAAAGTGTCAATACCTACGACATCGGCCGTGCGGAAGGTTGCAGATTTTGGCCTGCCGATAACCGGGCCGGTAAGGGCATCAATTTCATCAACACTTAATTGAAGTTTATCCATTGTATTCATGATGGCCATCATACCAAAGACACCGATACGGTTTGCTATAAACGCAGGACTGTCTTTACACAATACAGTTGTTTTTCCCAGGTACAGGTCACCGTAATGCATGAGAAAACTTACCACTTCAGGATCTGTAAAAGGCGTTGGAATTATTTCTAACAATCTTAAATAACGGGGAGGATTGAAAAAATGTGTTCCACAAAAATGTTTTTTAAAATCTTCTGACCTTCCTTCAGCCATCATATGAATTGGGATGCCGGAAGTATTGGATGTGATCAATGTGCCGGGCCTCCGGTATTTTTCCACTTCTGTAAATATGGATTGTTTTATATCCAGTCGTTCAACCACCACTTCAATGATCCAGTCTGCCGTTGCAATATCTTTCATGTTATCAGTGAAATTACCGGTAGTGATTTTTTTAATCACATCCTTATGATAAACCGGCGACGGGCTCGATTTGATCGCAGCCGTAAGTGCATCATGCACAATTTTATTTCTTTCGGCCGGTTTTGCATCTGCCTGAATGTCTTTGGGTACAATATCCAGCAATAAAACCTGCAGGCCAACACCTGCAAAATGAGCCGCAATACGGCTACCCATTACTCCACTGCCTAAAACGGCTATTTTTTTTATGATCCTGTTTGACATAATAAAATTAGTTAGTTAAACAACTATTTGTTTGTCCGAAGTTATGGATTTTATATTGCGGGAAAAAGAAAAACGGAGTAATAATTTATGCGCATTAAAAAACTCCGGTTAATGATACCGGAGTTGATTTAAAAAAAAGTTTTTGATGATTTATTCTACGAAATACTCATCGCCGGCCGAATTTATGTAACCAACTTTACCCGCAGCTGTTTTTATAATCAAATAACTTGTTCCATTGATCCTTTTAATTTCTTTATATCTTGGTTGGATGACCGTATTATCGATAAAATAATATCCACTAAGGTTATTGTCAGAGACGATGATAAATCCACCATCATTATAAATAATATCTGAATAACCCGTTGAAATGATATCCCTGTTTGTAATATCCTTTACAAAGGTTTTTCCTCCCTTCTGGATGATCACATATTCTTTTTTGTCCTGTCCGTCGATGGTTACCAGATTTGTATATTCAGGGGCTATCGCAATTTTGCCATCCAATAAAATTACGCCATACATGCCTCCTTTATTCACATGTAAAAATGGAGTGGTGGTTTTGCGGTTGATCTTAATGGAGTTATAAAGAAATGGAACGATCGTATCAAATTTGCTGTTGAAAACTCCATACAGGTTATTTTTTACAGCAATGTAGTAGGTTTCAACTGCTCCTTCTATTTTATAATCATCTACTATTTTATCAAAGAGGCCGTTGTTGTTTGGAACAGAATAGTTTTTATCTATTACAACTGTTTTCACCGGAACCAGATTTTCTAAAACGGCATTCTCACTGATTGCCGGGCAGGGCCTCATTCTGACACCTTTTGTATCGATACAAATTTCTTCGCCACTTGCAAGCAATGATGCACCGGCAAATAATACACTATCTCCACCTTCTTTTTTTGGATTAGGCAGATAACCGTTTCGGAATGATTTTGCAACCGTAAATTTTGCCGGGATCACCAATTTCCCGGTTTTATTTATGTAACCGTATTTTGAACCCATTTTTACACTTGCCAGACCTTCTGAAAACCAATTGGCTTCATCATACTTTGGACTGATGATCACTTTTCTATCCGGAGAGGAATATCCCCACTTGTCTCCCTGTCTGTATGGAACCAATGACTGGTCTGTCTGTTGGGCCATGGTATTGGTAGTAATTAATACGAAACAACTTAGCAGTATATATTTAATAAACATAAAAAACATTTTAGTTAATGCTTATATACCAAAAAGGGAGCCAAACTGTAAAATCAGTCAGTTTTCGAAAGGATATAGGATTACTTTGATGCTTTCATCATTTTCAAGCTGTCGCTTAAAAAAATAGGAAACAACACTCATAGAGGCATTATCCGCCCAGGTTAGTATGGGGTAACCGGGAAAAAGTTTTTTTAAAACTGGGTATTGAAAATAATACCCCGATAATGCAGATGCAGGATATTTCTTTATGTTGTTTCGAATGGAATCTGTAAATAGGATCAATTCATTTTCTGTTACTTTGTATGGATTGAAAAGCGGAACATAATAGCTTGTAAAATATCCGCTATCGCAAAACATTTTTAGAAATTGCGCAGCACTTGATTCTACAATGATCTGATTTGAAAGCCCGTATTTATCCTTTAACCTGCTGATCTCCTGTAATGATGGAAGCGCATTTGCGTTATTCAGATTTTTGAAATCTAACCAGATATTCGCCTGCAGTTTTCTCAAAGAATAAACAGCAAGCAGTGAATCAAGGTTCAGGTCAGATAAAGCAGCTGAATCATGATACACAGAAAAACCATTCTTCATTGTATCAAAATAAATATCACATTCTATACCAGCCGTATTCGCCGGAATTTTTTTCATCAGGTCTGTATTGTCAACAGCTTTGATCCAGATCTTGTTCTTCGCAATCAATGGCTGATTGCAAACAGGCAGCTTTACGGCTTTTATATTTTCGGAAAAATCAGTTCGGAGGATCACCCGGCTCATTCCTTTATGAAGAATGACGTCTGTAAGGAACAAACACAATAGTATTAATACCGATACGGTATATTTGTTTGTTATAAAACCAAATTTTTTCATTTAGTTTTCTTATTCATTTTATATACAGCTTTAATGAAACGGGGATTAATAAATCTGAAATATTATTCTTTAAAGAAAAACGAAAAAGACACTGCCGTATTTTTATTAAAGCTACTCCTTTTACTGTTTTCACTCAAAACATTCTTTTATTTTTATAATGAACCCGTCATTGGAATTTCAACTGATCTGAACGGGACAGCTGTTTTTACTTTATTAAAATGGTCCTTTCGGAATGATGTGATGGTATTGCTCCTGATCAATACAGGATATATAACTTTACTCTCCATTCTTTCTTTTTGGAAGAAAAAAAGGATCCCGGTTATCATATTTACTGCCATTTTCCTGCTTATCAACTTTTTTTGTGTTTTATTGAACCTGGTAGACGTTTTTTACTTTCATTTTCATTTACAACGTGCAGATGCCGACCTGTTCTATGTTTTACAGCATCCTTTGCAAAAGACTTTTTACAGGAATCCACTGGTATCCATGATGGGGTTGATTTCCATTGCCGCCGTTTTTTATTTGGTATTCCTTTTTCATAAAAAATTATTTAGCCGCTATTATGAAGGAAAGCGATTTGTGCTCAGCAGCATACTGATGATTATTTTTTGTTTTATGTTGTTTTATCCCGGTACAAAAAAGATCATTCCAACCTACCCGTTGATTGAAATAAGCAGTGCAGCTTTGCCATTGGTCCAGAATTCCTTTCATACATTTTTTTATTCTGTATACAGGAAGCAGGAGTCGATGGTGTATCCATTCAAATATATGCCGGAGGAAAAGGCAGAAAGTTTGGGAGGGATTAATAAAGTATTGGATTGTAATGCAGCAGATTCAAACAGGAAAAATATTGTTTTATTCATTATGGAAAGTGTTCCTGAAGATTTTTTTCATCCAGCGGGAAAATATAAAGTGGCGATGCCTTTTTTGGATTCACTGTTAAACCGGAGTACGTATTTCAGCAATGCTTTTAGTTACGGCAGAAGTTCAAATAAAGGGATCACTTCCATCCTGACAGGTATTCCGACATTGACAGAAATTCCATTATACCATTCCAATTATGCAGGGATAGATATGACCAGAGTGGGGGACGCAGTAGCTTCAAAAGGTTATCAATCGGCCTTTTTTATTGGAGATAATTATGATGATTTTGGTTTTGCCAAATGCGCCAACTGGCTGGGCATACAACATTATTACAGCATGGAGGATATTCCGGGTTATCAATCAATGCAAAAACATACGATGGGTTTGCAAGATGAGTATGTGTTGGATTTTATGGGCATTAAGATCAATGGGATGAAGCAACCTTTTCTTGCGATCAATTACAATATCTCCACCCATTTTCCCAATGATCTTCCAAAAGATTACAGGGAGAAATATCCGCTGCAGAATTTTTCTGCCGAAATGAAGAGTATGAATTATTACAATGAATGCCTGCAACTATTCTTTAAAAAAGCGGCTGTACAAGATTGGTATAAGCATACGGTTTTTATTTTTTGCTCTGATCACTGGATGGATCCGGATGCAAAAAAAATGTCAAACGATTTGGTTCAAAGTTTTCATATTCCCCTGTTTGTTTTTGATCCGGGGAATCCCCAAAAACAGGTCATCAGCAACCCGGTGAGCCAGTTGGATATTATGAACAGCATCCTCTGCATTGCAGGATACGATCAACCGGCTATCTCTTATGGAAAAAATTTATTGAATGAAAACAGGGATCCCGGTAGGGTCGTGTATTCTAAACAAAATGCGTTTCTGTACCAGGCTTATGACAGCAGTTATGTGTTGGGATTCAATACCGTTACGGGAAAAGCAGAATATTGTTATCATTATAAAACAGATCTGGATCGCAGCAATAATCTTGTAAAAGGAAACCGGGATCAAAAAGTGGATTCACTCATCATTCGGATGAAAGCATTTTTACAATCTGCATCAAACCATTATACTAAAAGGGAAAAGTTTCAGTAAGATCAACTCACTCCGCTGCCGTTGTCCGTTTTTTCATCCGGGTTTACAAAGATCAATTTCCCCGAAGCGTCTTCAGCCATCAGGATCATACCATTGCTTTCAATTCCCCTCATCTTACGCGGAGCAAGATTGGTAACAACCACCACCTGTTTTCCAACAATGGCCGCAGGTTCAAAATGTAAGGCGATACCGCTGACGATGGTACGTTTTTCAGTTCCAAGATCAACTTCCAGTTTTAATAATTTATCTGCCTTTTCTACTTTTTCTGCAGCCAGGATGGTCCCGGTTTTCAATTCGATCTTTGCAAAATCTTCAAATTGAATAATGGGTTTTGCTGCAGAAGTTTCTGGATCATTTACCGGTTGAACTGTTGATGAGGCATTTTCTGTAGTCGCTTTCTCTTCCATTTTTAATTTTTCGCTTTTGGTTTTTAATTTTTCAACTTGCTCCGTTATTTCTGCATCTTCTAATTTCCTGAATAACAGTACCGGTGGCCTTAATGAATATCCAACGCTGAGCAGGTTTGCTTTTCCGGCATTTTCCCAATCCAGTATTTTATCCACCACCTTCATCATGCTGCACATTTTCTTTGCCGTAAACGGCAGAAATGGATTTATATAAAGGGCAAGGTTTGCCGTTAGTTGTAAACAAATATGGAGGCAATTGTCTATTTTCTTTTGGGCATCTGCTGTCGGCTCCCCGTTTTCATTTGTTTGTTTTGCCACGATCCAGGGTTCTTTCTCCTGCATGTACCTGTTCCCTTTGCGGGCAAGGTCAATCACTTCATACAAAGCGTCTCTGAATTTATAACCCTCTATTAATTTCTCTAAATTGGTTTTTGTGCTGGCAATATCTTCAAACATTTTTTTATCTGAAGCATCCATCAGATCAGCATGCAAAGGAGGCACTTTGCCTTTGCATAATTTATGCATCAATACAAATGTCCTGTTCACAAAATTACCAAAAACGGCTACCAGCTCACTGTTCAAAGCATCCTGAAAACCCTTCCAGGTAAACTCGCTGTCCTTGGTTTCGGGTGCTATTGCAGTTAAATAATACCTCAATGCATCTACCATCATATCGCCGCCATTCTCTTTCTTTACAAAATCGTTGATATAGTCATCCATCTCAATGCTCCAGCCACGGCTGGTACTCATCTTGTCTCCCTCCAGATTCATGAATTCATTGCTGGGAACATTTTCCGGTAAAATATTTCCATGCAGTTTCAGCATCACCGGAAAAATGATACAATGAAAAACAATATTATCCTTACCGATAAAATGAACCAGTTTGGTATCCTGATCCTGCCAGTAGGGTTTCCAGTCTTTGTTATTATCCAGTGCCCATTGTTTCGTTGCACTGATATAACCAATGGGTGCATCGAACCATACATATAAAACTTTCCCTGCTCCGCCTTCCAGATCAGGAGGCAACTGAACACCCCAATCCAGGTCCCTGGTAACGGCTCTGGGTAAAAGACCGGCTTCGATCCATCCTTTACATTGTCCCACTACATTTGTCTTCCAGTCATCTTTATGATCTGCGAGTATCCATTTACGTAAAAATGCTTCATGCCTGTTTAGCGGCAAAAACCAATGCGTGGTGGATTTCTTTGTTGGCGTGTTGCCACTCAAGGTGCTTCTCGGATTGATCAGTTGTTCAGGGCTCAGTGAAGTGCCGCATTTTTCACACTGATCGCCGTAAGCGCTTTCATTTGCACAAACAGGGCAGGTGCCGGTAATATAACGGTCGGCTAAAAACGTTTTTGCTTCCTCATCATAAAATTGTTCTGTTTCTTTTTTCTCCAGATCACCCTTTTCATTTAAGGCGGTAAAAAATTCCTGCGCTGTTTCATGGTGAATGGGAGCGGAGGTCCGGTGATATATGTCAAAGGAAATACCCAGATCGGCCATATTACTTTTAAGCATGGCATGGTATTTATCCACGATCTCACGGGGTGTGGTTTTTTCCTTCATGGCCTGTATGGTAATGGCAGCACCATGTTCATCACTTCCGCAAACATAAACAACGTCTTTTTTTTGTGCCCGCAGGTAACGGACAT
>JBBKWV010000065.1:0-20245 GCA_037969135.1 Ferruginibacter sp. | reverse complement strand
TAATTATATTTTTCTTTCCCCTTCTGTAGGATATAATTTTTATGATAAATTAATGGTTGGGGGATTAATCCATAATTACAATTTGCCTGAAAGTAAATTTCAGTTCCTAATCACACCTTTATATGCCACCGGATCAAAAAAAATCAATGGCCTGGGAAGGGTTAGTTATAGCTGGCATCCCGGATCAAACGGACAGAAAGCAATCATTTCCGTTGCAGCATCAAAATTTACAGTAGATGAATTTACAGATTCAACCAACACAAAAAATTACTTACCGTTCAGAAAAATTGTCCCTTCCTTTAAATATATTTTTGCCAACAGCAACCCCAGAAGTACCTTAAGAAAATATATTCAATGGAAAACATTTTTAATCAGTGAAACATCTCTTTTATTTTCCAGAGATACTGCATTGCAACTGGATGTGATAAAATATCCCGTAAATCACCGTTATGTAAATCAGCTGCAATTCGCAATAGAAAACAACAGAAAACTATATCCTTATAATGCTGTCATTCAGGGAGAACAGGGAGATGGCTTTTTGCGATTCAACTTTACGGGTAATTATTATTTTAATTATGCAGAAAGTGGCGGATTGAATGTACGGTTCTTTGCCGGGAAATTTATTTATACCGGCGATCAGACTTTCCTGAAACAATATCAAACAGACCGGTATCACCTGAACATGACCGGCCCGAAAGGAGAGGAAGATTACACTTATTCAGATTATTTTTTCGGGAGAAATGAATTTGAAAAATTTTCTTCACAGCAAATAATGAACAGGGATGGTGCTTTTAAGGTAAGGGCAGATTATTTAAGCAATAAGATCGGCAAAACGGATGATTGGCTTACCGCAATGAATTTTACAACCAGTATTCCAAAACAAATTAATCCGTTATCGATATTGCCCATAAAAATTCCATTGAAAATATTCCTGGATGTAGGCACTTATGCAGAAGCCTGGAAAAAAGATGCGCCAACCGGGAAATTCCTTTATGATGCCGGTTTTCAATTATCCTTATTCAGGAATGTTTTGAACATTTATGTGCCGGTATTATACAGTAAAGTATATAACGACTATTTCAAATCCACCATTACGGAAAAACGTTTTCTTAAAAATATCTCATTCAGTATAGATCTTCAAAATATTTCTTTACATAAATTATTTCCGCAAAGCCCTTTTTAAACTTGACGCTGAAATACCTCACATATAAAGAAATTGATAAAAGCAAGTGGGATGATTGTATACTAAATGCTGCAAATGGAATGATCTATGCTGAATCCGTATACCTCGACCACATGTCTGCAAACTGGGATGCCATAGTATTGAACGATTACGAAGCCGTAATGCCCTTAACATGGAAAAAAAAATGGGGAATAAGGTATCTGTACCAACCTGCATTTTTACAGCAAGGGGGTATATTTTATAAAAATAAATTGCCTGTAAAGATCCTGCGTGGTTTTATGGAAGAAGCAGCAACGCGGTTTAAGTTTGCCGAGATCACTGTTAACTATCTTAATGTAATTGACTGGAAGATCCCTGACCTGAAAACAAACAATAGAAATAATTTCATCCTTCAACTTGGAGCCGGTTACAAAAATATTTACAATAATTATGACAGCTATATCATTCAGCGGTTAAACAGGCTGCAAAAGTTTTCCCTGCAATACAAAGCATCAACAGACATTGGGGAATCAATCGAATTATACAAATCTCTTTACGGCAAAAGAATGAAATCAGTAGATGATACAGATTATCTGCAATTCGAAAAGCTTTGCAGGTTGCTGAAGAAAAATAAACGGATGATTATCAGGCAGGTATTTGATAAGGATGGAATTAGTTTACTTGCATCCGTATTATTATTAAAAGATGACAATAGATTATACAATATCATTTCCTGCATTTTACCGGAAGGGAAAAAATTATTGGCTAATTATTTTTTATACAATGAAATTATCCGGGAATTTGCAGAGGATGATATCCTCTTGGATTTTGAGGGATCCGACATTCCGGGTGTGGCTTATTTCTACCATAAATTCACAGAAACCAATCAACCCTATGCTTTTATTAAATTTAACCGGCTGCCAATGCCAGTTAAATTATTAAAGCGATGAGAATATATCCCTGCTACTTATTTCTGCCAGTCATTAAAATTTCTGCCAGTTCAAGATCAACCGGGTAAGTGATCTTAAAATTATTTTCTTCACCGGCAATAAGGTGAATTTTTAAACCAAAGGCTTCTACCACTGTTGCTTCATCAGTGAATTTATCTTTAAAATCTATATTAAAAGCGGGCAATAAAATTTTACTGTAAAAAGTCTGGGGTGTTTGTACCAATTGAATACAATTCCGGTCCAGGGCTTCATTGCCGTCATCAGTAAGTATGCGTATACTGTCTTTAGAGGAAATTACCGGCACTGCTGAACCGAATTCCAAAACTGCATCATAACAACGCTTTATGAGATCAGTAGTGATCATACAACGAACAGCATCATGAACAAAAACAATGCTGTTTTCATCAACCAATTGCAATCCATTTTGCACTGAATGAAAACGGCTTCTTCCGCCAATACAGATCTGTACTTTTGAATAATCAAAAAATGCATCAATGATCTCCTGTCCTGCAGCTACATGTTCTTCCGGTAATACCAGGATCACTTTTATATCTTCAAAAGCACGTAAAAAAACTTCAATGGAATAATAAAGCAACGGTTTACCGTTCAATAATAAAAATTGTTTTGGCACTGCATTGTTCATACGGCTTCCGTTGCCACCTGCAACAATCACGACAAACTTCTTCATATCTTAAATTAAAATAAATCTCTTATAAGTATACACTGTTTAACTTTGAAGGCATTTAAATCATGCATTCAACATTCAACATTCAACATTCAACATTCTCCTCCTATCCTTCTTTATATATTCCAATTAAATAATCGCCATTGCTGTGCTGTGATGCCCTGTACATACCTGCGCTGTTAAACTGCATAGAAATATTTGCATCCGCATCTACACCAATCATTCCCCCCTCTCCTTCCATTGCTATCAGTTTCACATGTACCACTTCGTTCATGGCTTCCTGTAAGCTATACCCTTTATAATCCATCAGGCAATTCACATCGTGTGCTGCCACAGCCCTGATAAAAGGTTCACCATGGCCAGTACAACTGATGGCACATGTTTTATTATTGGCATAGGTTCCTGCACCGATCAGCGGGCTATCTCCGATTCGTCCATATTTTTTGTTGGTCATCCCACCGGTACTGGTGGCTGCTGCAATATTTCCGGAAGAATCACATGCAACTGCTCCTACTGTTCCGAATTTTTTATCTTTCATTAATTCTTCCAGTCCCTGGTGTGTATGATCGAGGGAATAATTATCGCTGTCTCTTAATTCTTTCCATTGGTCATATCTGAACTGAGAGAAAAAATAATCATCCGGTTCTAATTTTATACCTTGTTTGATCGCAAAATCATTGGCGCCCTTTCCGCTCAGAAAAACATGGTTGCTTTTTTGCATCACTTCCATCGCAAGCTCAATTGGATTTCTGATATTCCGGACACCAGCTACAGATCCCGCCTCCAGTGATTTTCCATCCATGATGGCAGCATCCATTTCCTGCACGCCTTTCTTTGTAAAAACCGATCCCCTGCCGGCATTGAATAATAAGTTATCCTCCAGAACAACGATAGCTGCTTTTACCGCATTGATGGCAGAACCATCCTGTTCCAAAACGGCATAACCTGCTTTCAATGCTTCCTCCAGGCCTTTTATATATGCCTTTTCCAATTCAGGAGTCATATCCGTTTTTACTATAGTTCCTGCTCCTCCATGTATTGCCAATGAAAATGGTTTCATAACTGTTTTGGGTAAAAGGTGAATGGCAAATTTATCAAATTTACCATCAAATAGATTCTAAGATTTTCTAACTATGTTTGAAATAGTTCAAAAAGGAAGTATTTATAGAGATATAATTACAAAAGAACCATTAATATTTATTGCAGTAATTGTTTACATTCGATCAATAGCTTTTCTTTATCAATGGCAACAGTGCCAACTTCTTCGCAAACAAGTCCTCCGGCGATATTTGCCATTTCAGCCATCAGCTGAACGTTGTGTGTAGCAGTATACACTACAGCTGCAACTGCGATCACTGTATCACCAGCTCCACTTACATCTGCAATGCTCCTGATATGTGTAGGGATGATCGCATGCTCCTTTTCTGTTTGGAAAAACACGCCTTTTTCAGAAAGCGTGATCAAAGATATCCGGTGATCCAGTTTTTCTTTTAATGCCCCGTGGATACCCTGTAATGCAATTTCAGAAATATCATCACTGATAATATTCAATCCTTCTTTTGCTTCCTGTAAATTGGGTTTAAAAATATCTGCTCCTTTATAAGAAAAGAAATTTTTTCGTTTTGGATCCACAGCAATTAAAATATCCTTTGCTTTGGATAATGCAATTATTTTTTCAATAACCCTTTCAGACAAAACGCCTTTATTATAATCTTCGAGAATTACAATGGCCGGTTTTTCATTTTCAATAAATTTTTCAAAAGATGCAATCAATGCATCTTCATCTTTTAGATTAAGTGCATGGGTTATCTCTGCATCGAGGCGCATCATTTGCTGGTTGCGGCTGATGATGCGGATCTTGTTGGTGGTAATCCTGTCTGAGCTATGAATGAGATAGCTGGTATTGATATGGTTTTCTTCCAGGATCTTTTTCAGCAGGTCTGCTTCCGTATCTTTTCCAACAACACTGATCACACTAACAGAAGCACCCAGGGCACAGATATTTAAAGCAACATTTCCGGCACCGCCAATGCGTTCTTCTCTTTTTGTAACCGCCACCACAGGCACAGGAGCTTCGGGAGAAATCCTCTCAACCTTGCCCCACCAGTAGGTATCCAGCATAACATCTCCCACAACGGCCACTTTCATTTTTGTGAAAGCAGAAAATAATTGATCAAATTCCTGTTCAGTCATAATTTTATTTACTCTTTATTTTTTTTAGATACAGCCAGATAATAGATCGGAATTCCTGCCAGAACAATTATCAGTCCGGGCCAGGTGAATGCCGGTTTATAAATGATCAGCAATACACAAAATGAAATTGCCATGAATATATAAAGCGCAGGTAAAAAAGGATAACCAAAAGCTTTATAAGGTCTATCCGCATCTGGTCTTTTTTTCCTGAGAACAAAAATACCAAAGATCGTCAATGCATAAAACATAACAACCACAAAGGAGATCATATCCAGCAAATCGCCGTATTTGCCGCTAATGCATAATAGGGAAGCAACAATACATTGTATCCAAAGTGCAAACTCGGGCACATCATGCCTGTTAAGTGTAGCCGCTTTTTTAAAAAACAATCCATCTATTGCCATAGCATTGTAAACCCTTGCTCCTGCAAGGATCAACCCGTTATTGCAACCGAAAGTGGAGATCATGATCATAACAGCTATCACATAAGTGCCTATATTTCCAAATATTGCATTGCTTGCAGAAACAGCTACCCTGTCGTGTGGTGCAGATGCAATTTCATTCAGGGGCAACACATTCAAATACATCAGGTTTGCCGCTACATAAATAAGGGTAACAGTTAGTGTGCCCAAAAATAAACTGAGCCCGATATTGCGTTGTGGGTTCTTAACTTCCCCTGCAATGAATGTTACGTTATTCCAGGCGTCGCTGCTGAAAATAGAGCCAACCATTGAAGCAGCAATAGCCCCCAGAATGGCACTGCCGGCAACTCCTCCGATGATGCCTCCTTCGGCATTACGGGTTTGCATGGTCCAGGCATCTGCCCAATTTGCATTCCAGACCGTAGTATCTGAAACCAATAAAAATCCGAATACGATCAATCCAAACAGGGAAACAATTTTGATTACGGTAAAAGTTGTCTGAATGATCTTTCCTCCCTGGATACCCTTGGTATTAATATAAGTCAGAAAGGCGATCAAGACAATCGAAACGATCTGTCCTGCATTTATTTTTATATATCCCAGATCTGCGAGTATATTTTCCGGCCCGAGACCGGGTAAAATATAGGAAAGAAATTTACTAAAGGCAACCCCAACAGCAGCAATGGTTGCCGTTTGAATGACCGCAAAAAAACTCCAGCCATATAAAAATGCAGAAAGCGGATTGAATGCTTCCTTTAAATAAACATACTGACCACCGGCTTTGGGAAACATGGCACTCAGTTCTCCATAACTCAATGCAGCAGTAAGTGTCATAAACCCGGTAATTAACCATACAACTACCAGCCAGCCTGCACTTCCTACGTTACGTGTAATATCGGCACTAACAATAAAAATACCCGATCCGATCATGGATCCTGCAACAATCATGGTTGCATCAAATAAGCCAAGAGAAGGTTTGAAAGAATGTACTGTTTCTGCCATAAACTATAATTGCTTCGTGATGTTATGCCCTTAATAAAAAAACCCGTTGGCTAACGGGTTTCAAGATAAATAAATCTATTTACATTATTGTTTGGCAGTTGAATTCATTTTTTCGTTCATCCCTGCAATAACATCAGCCGTAATATTTAAGGATGAATCTTTATATACCATATAATCAAGCCCTGTACCGGTTGTAAAAATGTACATGAAATTCTTTTCACTGTTGTATGCTTCCAGGAATTCTTTTAATTTCTGCTGTACATCTTCCATAAACTTATAACTTTTCTCATTTAAACGCTGGGTAAGCGATTGTCTTTTATCATCAACCTGCTGTTGTTCCTGCATCAATTCCCCCTGAAATTGCTGCGCCATTTCCTGTGTGATGGATTCCCCTTTTTTCAGGAAATTATTTTTTTTATTTTCCATCACTTTATAACTGCTGTTCCATTCTGTTTCAATCGCTTTTTGTTCTGCTTCCAGTTCCTTCCTTTTATTTTTAATATAAGATATATGCTCATTCAAAGAATCAAGTTCAACATAAGCAATTGCAGCATTTACAGCAACAGAACTGTCCTGTGACCTCGATGGCGTGAATTTGGCTTTGGTAGTGGAAGTTTTTTTGTCGGAAAAATGTAAAAAATACAAAATAGCAACGGCTACAACAAGAACAACATTTAAACCCATCGATAAATTCTTCATTATAGTTTTTTTGATTGCCGGCAAGATAATTACAAAGTGTAAAACAACAATAGATTATTGATAACTTTTGGGAAAGGTTAACGCTTTTCTATCAAATAAAAAAAGGAGCAAGATTATACATCTTACTCCTGAATATTATTGAATTTCCAGATAAGGAAATTTAATATTAAGCTTACTCTTCTTCATCAAAACTCATTGCTTCTTTTGTTGTCATCAGCAATTCGTATTCTTCTTTACTGCCTACGATCATATTTTCAAACTCACGCAATCCTGTACCTGCAGGAATATGGTGGCCTGTGATCACGTTCTCCTTCAAACCAAGCATCGGATCCATCTTACCCTGAATGGCAGCTGAACTCAAAACTTTGGTTGTTTCCTGGAACGATGCAGCTGATATCCAGCTTTGTGTACCCAATGACGCTTTGGTAATTCCAAGCAACAAAGGAGATGAAGTCGCCGGATGTGCATCACGGTACTCAACCAGTTTTTTATCCGCCCTTCTCAATACAGAGTTTTCTTCCCTTACATCACGCAGGGTAACTATCTGACCAGGTTTCAGCTTGCCGCTTTCGCCATGATCGGTAACTACTTTCTTATCATAGATGTAATCATTTTCAACGTTAAAGTCTAATCTGTCTTCTGTATCTCCTTCCAGGAATTTAGTATCTCCTGCATCTTCGATGGTTATTTTACGCATCATCTGACGCACAATTACTTCAATATGTTTGTCATTGATCTTTACACCCTGTAAACGATATACTTCCTGGATCTCATTTACCACATATTCCTGCACTGCAAACGGACCCTTGATTGAAAGAATATCCGCAGGAGCTGTCTGGCCATCACTCAATGCTGCACCGGCTTTTACGAAGTCACCATCCTGTACCAGGATCTGGCGGCTCAATGGAACAAGGTATTTACGCACTACTCCATCTTTTGCTTCTACGATGATCTCTCTGTTACCCCGTTTGATTGCACCGAAAGTAGTTACACCATCAATCTCACAAACAACTGCAGGATTGCTCGGATTCCTTGCCTCGAATAACTCTGTTACTCTTGGAAGACCTCCGGTAATATCCTTCAGTTTGCTCAGTACCCTTGGTATCTTTACAAGTACCTGTCCGCTTCTCACTGTCTCGCCTTCATCCACAACAATGTGTGAACCTACTGGTAAGTTGTATATTTTCTTCTCTTTTCCTTCAACCATAATGGAAGGAAGTTTCGTCTTATCTTTTGTTTCAATAACCACTTTTTCTCTGTGGCCGGTTTGTTCATCTGCTTCATCACGGTATGTGATCCCTTCCAGTACTGCGTCGAAATGAATGCTGCCATTTACTTCTGCAACAATTACGTTATTGTATGGATCCCATGTACAGATCACATCTCCTTTGGAAACTTTTTGACCGTCTTTAACATTCAACACTGCACCATAAGGAATGTGCATGGTGTTCAGCATACGATCAGATCGTACATCAATATTTCTGATCTCACCGGTACGGCCGATAACAACCTGTATTTTTTTACCTTCACTGTTCTCAGTATTTACCATACGCAAACCATCAAACTGAAGTGTTCCGTCGAATTTTGCATAGATGGACGATTCTACAGAAGCAGAACCAGCCACACCACCCACGTGGAAAGTACGAAGGGTAAGCTGTGTACCCGGCTCACCAATTGATTGAGCTGCAATGATACCAACAGCATCTCCGCGTTGTGCCAGATATCCGGATGCCAGATTCTTACCGTAACATTTCACACAAACACCGCGTTTGCTTTCGCAGGTAAGTACAGAACGGATCTCAACAGTTTCAATACCGATCTCATCGATCAGTTTTGCACTATCGGAACTGATCTCTACTCCGGCAGTTAATATTAATTCATCCGTTACCGGGTTAAATACATCATGCAATGAAGTACGTCCTTCGATTCTGTCTGCCAATGCTTCAATGATATCTTCATTATCTTTCAGAGCCTGTGCAGCAATACCACGCAGTGTTCCACAATCTTCTTCATTGATCACCACATCCTGTGCAACATCCACCAGTCTTCTTGTAAGATAACCGGCATCGGCTGTTTTAAGGGCGGTATCAGCCAAACCTTTACGGGCGCCATGGGTAGAGATAAAGTACTCCAATACACTCAAACCATCTTTAAAGTTTGCAAGTATCGGATTTTCAATGATCTCACTTCCGGAAGAACCAGATTTTCTCGGCTTAGCCATCAAGCCCCTCAAACCGGCAAGCTGTTTGATCTGCTGCTTGCTACCACGGGCACCTGAATCCAACATCATATAAACGGAATTAAATCCTTGTTTATCGATAGCCAATTCACGTATAAGCGTTTCCGTTACTTTAGTATCAACCCTGCTCCAGATATCAATGATCTGGTTGTAACGCTCATTGTTTGTGATCAGTCCCATATTGTAACTGTCCCAAACCTCCGCTACTTCACCCTGTGCATTTTCCACCAACTGCGCTTTAACAGCAGGAATGATCAGGTCATTGATGTTGAACGACAGTCCACCACGGAATGCCATACGGTATCCGAGTGTTTTAATATCATCCAGGAATTTCGCTGTGATGGGAACACTGGTCCATTTGATAATGTCGCCAATGATCTCACGCAATGCTTTTTTGGTAAGCAATGCATTCACAAATCCAACTTCTTTAGGAACAAACTGGTTGAAGATCACTCTTCCCACAGTTGTTTCAATTAATTTATACGTAAGTGAACCATCCGGATTACGGAAATTGGCCCTTACCCTGATATTTGCATGCAGGTCGACTTGCTTTTCATTGTAAGCAATGATCACCTCTTCTGCAGAATAAAATGCTTTACCTTCTCCTTTTACGATCTCATCACCAATTGTTTTCTTTCCTTTGGTGATATAGTAAAGTCCCAATACCATGTCCTGTGAAGGAAGGGTAATTGGCGTACCATTTTGCGGATTCAGAATGTTGTGAGATGAAAGCATCAGTAACTGAGCTTCCAAAACAGCTGCATTGCTCAAAGGAACGTGAACAGCCATCTGGTCACCATCAAAATCCGCGTTAAATGCGGTGGTAACCAACGGGTGTAACTGGATCGCTTTACCCTCGATCAATTTTGGCTGAAAAGCCTGGATTGACAACCGGTGAAGTGTTGGGGCCCTGTTTAACATTACCGGGTGTCCCTTTAATATATTCTCCAGAATATCCCAGATGATGGCTTCTTTTTTATCTACCAGCTTACGGGCACTCTTTACTGTTTTTACAATACCTCTTTCAATCAGTTTACGGATAATAAACGGCTTAAATAATTCTGCCGCCATATCTTTTGGTAAACCGCACTCATGCATTTTCAACTCAGGACCTACCACAATAACCGAACGACCTGAATAGTCAACACGCTTACCTAATAAGTTCTGACGGAAACGTCCCTGCTTTCCCTTCAACACATCACTCAAAGATTTCAGTGCACGTCCACCTTCAGCTTTTACGGCATTAGATTTACGGCTGTTATCAAACAAGGAATCGATCGCTTCCTGTAACATCCTTTTTTCATTCCGGAGAATTACTTCAGGTGCTTTAATTTCCAATAATCTTTTCAAACGGTTATTACGGATAATCACCCGGCGATACAGATCATTCAGATCAGAAGAAGCAAAACGGCCGCCATCCAATGGAACCAATGGGCGTAATTCCGGCGGAATAACAGGAATATATTGCATTACCATCCACTCGGGACGGTTGTTGATCCTTGTATTGGCATCACGAAAACTCTCAACCACGCTCAAACGCTTTAATGCATCTGCCTTACGTTGTTGTGATGTTTCGTTTGCTGCTGAATTCCTCAGATCAAAACTCAACTGATCCAGGTCAAGACGCTCCAGCATTGCATGCACTGCTTCAGCTCCCATCTTGGCGATGAATTTTTCCGGATCTTCATCAGGCAATAATTGATTTTCCTTAGGTAAGGTATCCAGGATATCCAGGTATTCTTCTTCCGTCAAAAGATCAGCATAATTCTGTCCTTTATCTGTACGGATACCCGGTTGTATAACTACAAATCTTTCATAATAAACAATGGTCTCCAGTTTTTTGGAACTCATTCCAAGCAGGTAACCAATTTTATTTGGCAATGATTTAAAATACCAGATATGTACAACAGGAACAACCAGTTTGATATGTCCCATGCGCTCGCGGCGTACTTTCTTCTCAGTAACTTCCACACCACAACGATCGCAAACGATACCCTTATAACGGATACGCTTATACTTTCCACATGCACACTCATAATCCTTAACCGGTCCGAAAATTCTTTCGCAAAACAAACCATCTCTTTCGGGTTTGTACGTACGGTAGTTAATTGTTTCCGGCTTTAATACTTCTCCATAGCTTCTCTCCAGGATACTATCCGGTGAAGCCAAACCGATTGTGATTTGAGAAAATGTTGCCCTTGGACGATTTTCTTTTTTGAATGCCATATTTAAGAAATGTTGAATTATAAATGTTAAAAGTTAAATGATTCAATGTCTTGAAAGACCTTTCTGAATGTTGAATGAACCACTTAAAATTCAACATTCAAAATTTGACATTACTCAAATTTCAAATCCAATCCCAATCCCCTCAACTCATGTACCAATACATTGAATGATTCCGGAATACCGGCTCTTGGTATATTGTCACCTTTTACGATGGCTTCATATGTTTTGGCCCTTCCGATGATATCATCTGATTTCAATGTCAGTAATTCCTGCAGGATGTTGGATGCACCATAAGCTTCCAGTGCCCAAACCTCCATCTCTCCAAAACGCTGACCACCAAACTGTGCTTTACCACCCAACGGTTGTTGTGTGATCAAACTATATGGTCCGATAGAACGTGCGTGCATTTTATCATCCACCATGTGGTGCAATTTGATGATATAAATGATACCTACTGTTGCTTTCTGGTCAAAACGGTCACCGGTTTCTCCATCATACAGATACGTATGACCAAATTTCGGTAATCCGGCTTTTTCAATGTTCTCAGCGATCTCATCAACCGAAGCTCCGTCGAAGATCGGAGTAGCAAAACGCACTCCCAATTTTTCACCGGCCCAGCCAAGTGCTGTTTCATAGATCTGTCCAAGGTTCATACGACTAGGTACACCCAATGGATTCAATACGATATCAACCGGTGTTCCGTCTTCAAGGAATGGCATATCTTCCTGGCGAACGATCTTGGCAACAATACCTTTGTTACCGTGACGACCCGCCATTTTATCTCCTACTTTCAGTTTACGCTTCACAGCCATGTAAACTTTGGCAAGTTTCAATACACCTGCAGGTAATTCATCTCCGATAGAGATATTGAATTTTTCCCTTTTATAACGACCCAGTTCTTCATTGAACTTGATACTGTAATTATGTAATAAGGTGTTGATCAGATCATCTGTTTTAGCATCACCACTCCATCCCAGAGGATTTACGTTCTGGAAATCGATGTTGGCCAAATTCTTAGAATTGAATTTTGCACCTTTACCAATAAGCATTTCCCCGAAGTTGTTGCTTACACCCTGACTGGACTTATCTTTCAACAAGGTTTGCAGTTTGATTTGCAACAGGTCCATCAGATCAATTTCATTCTTTTCGTGCGTTTTTTCAATTTTATCCAGTTGTGCCTTCTCTCTTACTTTCGCATTCTTATCCTTCTTTGCACGCTGGAATAATTTTTTATTGATAACAACACCTTCTGTTCCGCTAGGCGCTTTCAATGAGGCATCTTTTGCATCACCGGCTTTATCTCCGAAGATAGCACGCAATAATTTTTCTTCGGGCGTAGGATCGCTCTCTCCTTTTGGAGTGATCTTTCCGATGATAATATCACCTTCTTTGATCATTGCACCGATACGGATAATACCATTCTGATCCAGATCTTTGGTTGCTTCTTCACTTACATTCGGAATATCCGGCGTCAGTTCTTCTTCACCCAGTTTTGTATCACGTACTTCTGTTTCAAACTCACTGATATGGATAGATGTAAACCAGTCGTCCTTTACCACTTTTTCAGAGATCACGATGGCATCCTCAAAGTTGTATCCTTTCCATGGCATGAAAGCCACTTTCAGGTTACGTCCCAATGCAATTTCACCACCCCTGGTAGCATAACCTTCTGTTAAGAAATCGCCTTCAGAAACTTTTTGGCCTTTTACAACAGCCGGACGCAGATTGATCGTTGTTTCCTGGTTGGTACGAACGAATTTATTTATTTTGTAAATGGTAAGATCATCTTCGAAACTTACCAGTTTTTGTAATTCATTTCTTTTGTAGCGAACATGTATTTCAGTAGCATCTACATACTCAACCACTCCATCTCCATCTGCATGTATCTGAATACGTGCATCTCTTGCTGCTTTACCTTCCAGACCTGTACCTACGATCGGCACTTCCGGGCGTAACAATGGAACAGCCTGGCGTTGCATGTTTGAACCCATAAGGGCACGGTTGGCATCATCATGCTCTAAGAACGGAATTAATGAAGCGCTCAAACCAACGATCTGGTTTGGAGCCACATCCATGTATTCCACTTCTCTTTTATCCAATATCGGGAAATCACCTGTCTGGCGACTCTTGATCGTATCGTTTATAAAGTTTCCTTTTTCGTCCATGGCAATATTTGCCTGTGCGATCTTGGCTGTATCTTCTTCTTCTGCACTCAGGAAAGTGATCTTCTTCATATCTGCTTTTCCGTCTGTTACTTTATGATAAGGGGTTTCAATAAAGCCCATATCATTAATTTTCGCATGTACACAAAGCGTGGAGATCAAACCAATGTTTGGTCCTTCCGGTGTTTCAATGGTACACAAACGGCCGTAGTGTGAATAGTGAACGTCACGCACCTCAAAACCAGCACGCTCCCTGCTTAAACCACCGGGTCCGAGTGCGGAGATACGACGCTTATGCGTGATCTCACTTAAAGGATTGGTTTGATCTAAGAACTGTGATAACTGAGATGTTCCAAAGAATGAATTGATAACAGAAGACAAGGTTCTTGCATTGATCAGATCAACGGGTGTAAATACCTCGTTGTCCCTTACGTTCATCCTTTCACGGATGGTACGGGCCATACGGGCAAGACCTACACCAAACTGGGCATACAATTGTTCTCCAACCGTACGAACACGGCGATTGCTCAGGTGATCAATATCATCCACTTCACTCTTACCATTGGTTAACTGAACCAGGGTTTTGATGATGGCAATGATATCATCTTTGGTTAATACTTTCTTTTCGATCGGGAAGTTCAGACCCAAACGGCGGTTAATCTTATAACGACCAACTTCACCCAAGTCATAACGCTTATCGCTGAAAAATAATTTATCGATAATACCTCTTGCAGTTTCATCATCCGGAGCATCGGCACCACGCAATTGCTTGTATATGTGCTGTACTGCTTCCAGTTCACTGTTGGACGTATCTTTATTCAATGTATTGTATATAATAGCGTAATCACCACTCACTTCTTCTTTCTGAATAAACACGCTTTTAACTTCCATTTCCAGGATCATGGCGATATTGGACTCATCCAGTATTGAATCCCTTTCGAGGATGATCTCATTTCTTTCAATAGAAACAACTTCACCGGTATCTTCATCCACAAAATCTTCTACCCATGTACGTAATACACGTGCAGCAAGGCGTTTGCCAATATTTTTTTCCAGTGTTTTTTTATCTGATTTTACTTCATCAGCCATTCCGAATAATTCCAGGATATCCTTATCTGTTTCAAAACCGATAGAACGCAATAAAGTAGTAACCGGGAATTTTTTCTTCCGATCGATATAAGCAAACATCACATTGTTGATGTCTGTTGCAAATTCCATCCAGGCTCCTTTGAAAGGAATAACCCGGGCAGAATATATTTTGGTTCCGTTTGGATGAATTGACTGGCCGAAGAATACACCTGGTGAACGGTGTAACTGGCTAACGACAACCCTTTCAGCTCCATTGATCACAAAAGTACCCCGAGGGGTCATGTAAGGGATATTTCCCAAAAACACATCCTGAACGATCGTTTGGAAATCTACGTGTTCTTCGTCATTACAGCTAAGACGGAGCTTGGCCTTTAACGGAACAGCGTACGTGAGTCCTCTTTCGATACACTCATCGATGGAATACCTTGGTGGATCAACGAAATAGTCTAAGAATTCCAGTACGAAAATGTTACGGGTATCTGTAATAGGAAAATTTTCCTTAAATACGCGGAACAGCCCTTCAACATTACGTTTGTCGGGTGTAGTTTCTAACTGGAAAAAGTCTTTAAACGATTGAATTTGAATTCCGAGCAAATCGGGAGTTTCTGCCAGAAATTCAACTTTTCCAAAATTGATACGCTGTGCAGTGGGTGATTTTGTTGCAGACATATTGTAAATAAAACGTTTTAAAGTGCGAAGGTTCTTTATTTCAGGGGCAAAAAGCGATGAATGCCACTAACCCTAAATTAAAGGAGGGCAAAGGTAGGGAAAACTCTTTATATTATTCCCAGAAATTTATGAAAATTTATATACCGGTTTGGTTTTTGGAGAATTATAGGATTTTTATTGTATATATACACATAAATCAGAGGTTCGGGGGAATTACCGATAAAAAACAGGGAACCAATTCTGCATGGATAAAAATGTAAAAAGCCGAAGATTTCTCTCCGGCCTTTAAAGCTATTTTATCAGAACAAATTAAGCAATCTCAATCCCGAAAAATCGGGATTTCGATAACTTAGGCTATCTCAACGTCAGCACCTGCTTCGGTTAATTTTGCTTTCAGTTCTTCTGCTGTTGCTTTGTCAACACCTTCTTTAACTGGTTTTGGAGCACCATCCACTAAATCCTTAGCTTCTTTAAGTCCTAATCCTGTTAATTCCTTAACGATCTTTACGATCGCAAGTTTGTTAGCACCTGCAGCTTTCAAAATAACATTGAAAGATGTTTGCTCTTCAACTGCTGCTGCACCATCGCCACCAGCACTTACTACAACTGCAGCTGCAGCTGGTTCGATACCATATTCTGATTTTAAGAATTCAGCCAATTCCTGAACTTCTTTTACTGTTAAACCTACCAGGTTTTCAGCCAATGCTTTTACGTCTGCCATAATGTTTGTTTTTTTTCCGGCTTCACATCCGTTGTTCGGATCCGTCGGAGAGTTTTAAAAAATTGTTGTTTTATTATAATTGTTCATCCTTGAATAAACAATGATCTCATTTTTACTCAGCTGTAGGTTGCTCAGGTGATTCATCTGTAGCTTCTGCTGCAGGTGTTTCCGGAGTTGCTTCAACTGCAGGTGTTTCTGTAACCACTTCTGCTGCCGGCGCTTCTGCTACCGGTGTTTCTGCAACTGGTGCTGCTTCGGCTACGGGTGTTTCAACTACTGCTTCTGCAACCGGTGCTTTTTCGGCATCCTTGTTTTGCAAGGCTCCCAATACACGCTGAATAGGTGCCTGTAACAAACCGATGATCTCACCGATCAGTTCATTCTTGGTTTTGATTTGGGTAAGTGACTTCAACTGGTTGTCACCAACAAATACATCTCCGTTTATGAAAGCTGCTTTTAATACAGGCCTTTCATTGTTGTTTGCTTTTCTGAAACTGCTGATGATAACAGCCGGATCTTTTGGATTTTCGCTGAACAACAAGGCAGTAACTTTATGCAAAGAATCATAAACGCCAGCATATTTTTCAGCATCCAGACTTTCCAGTGCTTTTTTGATCAAAGTGTTTTTAGCCACTTTCATTTCTACTTGCTTATCATAGCAATGACTGCGTAATTTACCAATCTGTGCTACAGTCAGGCTTTCTGTATCAGTAATGTAGAAATTATTATACTGAGAGAATTTGCCTTTCAGCAATTCAATCACTTCATTTTTTTCCTGTTTTGTCATAACAAATATTTTATTAATTCAGTAGGAACCGAATTAGTTTTGAACAGATTTTGTGTCTACCATAATACCAGGACTCATTGAGCTGGCCATACTTACACCTTTCAGATAGGTTCCTTTTGATGTAGATGGTTTTAGTTTGATGATTGCATTGATAAATTCCTGACAATTTTCAGCAATTTTTTCCGGAGCAAAACTGATACGTCCGACAGACGCATGAATGATACCCACTTTATCAACTTTGAAGGCAATTTTACCGCCTTTCAAATCATTAACTGCACCAGCAACGTCATTGGTAACCGTACCCGTTTTAGGATTGGGCATCAGGTTACGTGGTCCAAGCACTTTTCCCAGTTTACCTATTTTAGGCATAACGGAAGGGGTTGCAACGATCACATCAATATCTGTCCAGCCGGATTCAATTTTTGTAATAAATTCGTCCAATCCAACATGATCAGCACCTGCTGCAGTAGCTTCGGCTTCTTTATCCGGAGTACAAAGAACCAATACACGCTTGGTTTTTCCCGTACCATGTGGCAATGAAACTGTTCCACGAATTGCCTGGTCAGCTTTTTTAGGATCTACTCCCAAACGCACGTGCAGGTCGACAGAACTATCGAATTTTGTTGTATTTATTTCTTTAACTAAGGCAGATGCTTCTTTCAGTGAATAAGCTTTGTTTATGTCAACCTTAGTGTTTGCTATTTTTCTAGCTTTTGTAATCATTTTTTTAAGAATTTAAGGTTGACAATTAATTTTCCCATGGAGCTTTACCATCCACTGTTAATCCCATGCTGCGTGCAGTTCCTGCAATCATGCTCATAGCACTGTTCAGGCTAAATGCATTCAAATCAGCCATTTTATCCTTGGCGATTTCTTCTACCTGAGCCCAGGAAACTTTGCCAACCTTTACACGATTAGGTTCTTTACTACCACTTGTGATCTTAGCTGCATCCATTAATTGAACTGCTGCTGGTGGAGTTTTGATAATAAATTCGAAGGATTTGTCTGCGTACACTGTAATCAATACAGGTAGTACTTTTCCGGGTTTATCCTGTGTTCTGGCGTTAAATTGCTTACAGAACTCCATGATGTTGACTCCCTTAGAACCCAATGCAGGCCCGATCGGCGGTGCTGGGTTGGCTTGTCCTCCTTTACACTGGAGTTTAACATAGCCGGTAATTTCTTTTGCCATATTTTATTTTTTTGGTGATAACGTCCGGTCTAAGACCAGACTCCCATGTTGTTCCGCAACAGCGGAACGAATTCAATAAAGAACTATTTGGGGCGGCAAAAGTAAGGCTTTTATTTATATTTCCAAATAGTTTATTGAGTTTTCCCTCTGTTTAGTGTGGTTAAGCAATAATTTATGGATCTCTGCTAAAAAATAAAACCGTTTCAGATATTGAAACGGTTTATATAAATTGGTTTTGGTAACCTATACAAGTTTTTCAACCTGCATATAACTTAATTCTACCGGAGTAGCCCTTCCAAATATTTTCACCTGTACTTTTAATTTCTTTTTCTCGTCACTCACTTCTTCAATCACACCGTTAAAGTCATTGAAAGGCCCGTCGATGATCTTGATCGTTTCGCCGATGATAAACGGTTCACTCATCGTTACACCTCCAGCATCACTCATTTCATCAACCTTACCGAGCATTTTATTCACTTCTGCCTTTCGCAGAGAAATGATATTTCCTTTTGATCCTTTTCCATCAGTAAGAAAGTGCATCACATTGCTGATATTACTTACGTGTTGAATAATATCATCTGTAAGTTTATCTCCTGCAACTTCCATCATGATATAACCCGGATAGAAATTCCTTTCTCTCATCACTTTTTTACCGTTGAGTACTTTATATACTTTTTCAACAGGTAAAAAGATCTGAACGATCACTTTGTCCCATCCGTTGCGGATGATATCCTTATCGAGGTATTCTTTGATTTTTCTTTCCTTTCCACTAACCACTCTCAATACGTACCATTTGCTTTCCTTCTCTGCTTTTTCTGTTTTCTCAGATGTATCTGATTTCTCAGCAGTTACTGTTTCTTCTGAAGCCACTTCCTTCTCTGTTTTTTCCGTTTTCTCTGCAACATCTGATTTCTCATCAGTCACTGTTTCTTCAGGAACTACTTCCTGCTCTTCTGTTGGGTTATCAGCCTGTTCAACCGGTTCATCTTTACCTGTTACTGTTGTATCTTCCATAATTACTTAAATAAAGAGTAAATAAATTTCATAGAACCATTTGCGATAAAATCCATTAAAGCGACGATCGCAGTAATGAATATTGTTGAGCCCAGAACGATCATTGTGGATTGTTGCAACTGCTCCCATTTGGGCCAGGTTACTTTTTCCATCATTTCTTTGTAAGATTCTTTTACAAAAACAGTGAATTTGTTCATAATATTAATTTAATACTTTTTGTCGTTTGCACGGGCACTAGGATTCGAACCTAGATCAAAGGTTTTGGAGACCCGTATGCTGCCGTTGCACCATGCCCGTAAGAAAACCAAAAGCTATCGGTGATTAACCAATAGCTTTTAGCATTATTTTTCAAAGATAGTCATTTAATTATTAGTAAAGCCATTCAGCTAAACTTAACAGCTAAAAGCTAAAAACTATCATTTCTTATTTTAAAATTTCAGTAACCTGACCAGCTCCAACTGTACGGCCACCTTCACGAATCGCGAACTTCAAACCTTTTTCCATTGCGATTGGTTGAATAAGTGTAACAGTTAAATTGGTATTATCACCAGGCATAACCATTTCAGTTCCTGCATTCAAAGTTACTTCACCTGTTACGTCAGTAGTACGGAAATAAAACTGAGGACGGTATTTGTTGAAGAATGGAGTATGACGTCCGCCTTCTTCTTTGCTTAATACGTAAACTTCCCCTTTGAATTCAGTATGCGGAGTAATGGAACCCGGCTTGCAAAGTACCATACCACGACGGATTTGGGTCTTTTCAATACCACGTAAAAGCAGACCAGCGTTATCACCGGCTTCTCCTTCGTCTAATAGTTTCTTAAACATCTCAACACCTGTACAGGTAGAAGATAATGGTTTTTCCATTAAACCTACAATCTCAACAGGCTCACCAACTTTGATGCGGCCTCTTTCGATACGACCAGTTGCAACAGTACCACGACCAGTAATTGAGAACACGTCCTCAACACTCATCAGGAACGGAAGATCAACTAAACGCGGAGGTAATGGAATATAGCTATCAACTGCATCC
>JBBKWV010000064.1:0-24730 GCA_037969135.1 Ferruginibacter sp. | reverse complement strand
TATTAAAAGTGTGGCTGCGCTGGCTCAATTGAATAGAGCGGAAGGAACTACGGCAAATAAATTGGAATTATAATTACCTGATACAAAAAACAAATGGTTTCCATATTTCAGGAAACCATTGTTATCATTAAGTGTGACCGCGTCAGGATTCAAACCTGAAACCTTCTGATCCGTAGTCAGATGCTCTATTCAGTTGAGCTACGCAGCCAATTTATATTTTCAAATTGCGTATTAACTTTAAATCGGAATACCCATTACTGTTGAACAACGCAATTCAAAATTTTATTGGACGGCAAAGATAATATAAATTAAGTTTCTAACAACTACAATCCATGTAAAAAATTAAGGTGTAAATAGTCAACCACAGCTTCCAGGCTTTTGGTTTCCTCATACACCTTTAATTGTCTGTCGGCCCCCGTGCCCTCATCCAGTATTTTATGTACATGGCTTATTGCATGCTGGCTGCCTAAATGAGGTACCACGTCATCGATAAAATCCAGTAATTCATAAATCAAAACCCTGGTATTCACTTCCGTTTCCTTTCCGAAATCAATCATACTTCCATCGATTCCATAACGGCTTGCCCGCCATTTGTTTTCATTAAGTAAAGCCCGGGGATACATCATGAAATTGAGATTCTGGCTGCGTAATTTGTATAATTTGGCACAAATAGCCTGAAATAATCCGGCGATGGCAGTCGTTTCATGTACCGTTAAAGGGATATCACAAATGCGGAATTCAACGGTATTGAAAAAAGGATGAACCCGCAGATCCCACCATATTTTTTTTGCGTTGTCGATACAATTGGTTTTTACCAGCAGTTTTATGTAATTATCATAATCTTCTATACTATCATAACAGTCCGGGATACCTGTACGGGGAAATTTTTCAAAGACTTTTGTACGGAATGATTTATATCCTGTTTGCCGGCCCTCCCAAAAAGGGGAGTTGGTACTTAAAGCGAAAATATGTGGAAGAAAGTATCTTGCCGAGTTGGCTATATGAATGGCCATTTCCCTGGTTTCCATTCCTACATGCACGTGTAAACCAAAAATAAGATTACTCCTGGCAGCTTCCTGTAATTCATTGACGATCTCGCTATACCGGGCATGTTCTGTAATAAGTTGTTTTTCCCAATGACTAAACGGATGTGTACCACTGGCACCTACCCATAAACCCAGTTCATCTGCTATTCCGCTTATCGTTTTGCGCAGTGTGCCAACATCCACAAATGCTTCATCCACATCTGCACAAATATCCGTACCAACTTCTACCACAGCCTGGTGCATTTCTGCTTTAACCTTGTCTTTTATCACTTTCTGACCTTCCAGTACAATTTTTTGTTCATGACTCTTTAACTCTTTAGTTATTGGGTCAATAACCATATATTCTTCTTCTACACCAATTGTAAAATGTTTGTAGGATAAATTTGCCATAAAAAAATAAATGATATTAGTTATATGATCTTTAATTGTTTGATACAGGATAAATGAAATCAATTATCCTGTATCAAACTTTAATAATATTAATAGAGTTTTTGTTTGGTTGAACTGCGTTTTATGTATTCACCCCAGGTGAGATTATCAGCTCCTTCAATATGTGCCTGTGCTTTTTCAATGGCAAATAGTGCTGCGGTTTCCACAACCCAGTCGAAGTTTTCCTGACCTACACTGGTAACTTCCGCATCCGGTGCCGGATTGCAAAAATCAATCGCATAAGGTACACCGTCACGCAAAGCCAATTCTACCGTATTGAAATCGTAACCCAGATAATTACAAATTCGCAATACGATATCTTCCATCAGTTTATGTCTTTCTGCAGAAGGCTTGAAGTCGGCAACATATCTGAGATGATGCGGGTTTCTTGGTTCATAAGGCATGATGCGTACATGTTTACCTCCGATACAATAACAACGGTAATATTCATCAAATTTAATTTCTTCCTGCAGCATCATTACCAGTTGTTCCGTTTCTGCATGCTTTTCAAAGAATTCTTCCATACTGTTTAATTGGTATACACTTTTCCACCCACCTCCTGCAAATGGTTTCATATAAGCCGGAAAACCGATATACTTAAAGATGCCATCCCAATCGAGTGGATAGGCAAGGTTTGCAAAAGAGTCTTCAGAAGTATCTGCAGGCAGATCACGCGACGGTAGAATTACCGTTTTGGGAACCGGTACATTTATTTTCGTTGCCAGGCAGTTATTGAAAAACTTTTCATCGGCACTCCACCAAAAAGGATTGTTCAATACTGCTGTACCGCAAAGTGCTGCATTTTTCAAATAAGCACGGTAAAAAGGGACATCCTGAGAAATCCTGTCGAAGATCACGGCATAGCCACTTGGTTCACCTTGCATGACCTTATCAATTTTTACAGGCTCTGCAATGATCCCTTTTATATTTTTACTGTTTATTCTTTCTACCAATGCTTCAGGAAAACTTCTTTCCTTTCCATGTAATACGCCTATTTTTTTCATATTGCTGATTTATATTTATTAAGATTGCCCAAAGGCTGAATATTATCAAATGTATTTCTTCATACTCAATATAACAAATTATACGTTATGAATAAAGCATTGTTAATTTATTGTAATCCTTTTCATATTTTTGATCCATATGTTTGCCGAAAAAACCAGGGGTATCATCATTACTAACCATATTCTTGAATCCAAATTTTTAGATAGGGAAGTAATATTTGATTGTTATATACCTTTTTTGACTAAAAGCTTTGATAAATCTTCTTTTAGTTTATTGCTTATAAATGATGGCCAGGATCTGAGAACCATGCATTTTGAAAATATATTGGACGACTTGAATAAAAAAAAATCAATAGATCCTTTATTTTGCGTGGGTATTCATTGTGCTTCCGACCGGAAAAATGAATATGGAACAGCTAAAATACTGGATTATAAAGGAAGGGGTGCAAAAGCATCCCTTTATACAAGATTCATAATGGAAGAATTGTTGCCTTATATCCGTGAGACTTACAGTATTTATTCTTTTAAACAAAAGTCATTTGCCGGATTTTCTCTGGGCGGACTTTGTGCTCTTGATATTGTACTAAATAATCCACAGGAATTTTTCATTGCAGGCGCATTCAGTGGTTCTTTTTGGTGGCGAGATAAAGACCAGGAGGATATCGATTTTGATGAGGAAACAGACCGGATCATGCACAGGCAGGTGAGGGAGTCTGATTATTATCCCTGGTTGAAATTTTATTTTGAAGTGGGTACAAAGGATGAAACAGCAGACAGGAATAATAATGGAATTATTGATTCAATTGATGATACCATTAGTTTGATTAAAGAACTTCAAATAAAAGGATATACAGCAGATAAACAAATTTGTTATCTCGAGTTGAAAGACGGAAGGCATGATGTTCCAACATGGGCATCCGCATTCCCTTCCTTTCTCACTTGGGGATGGGGGCGTGCAGATTCTTAATGCATTTAAAAAAAAGCTATAAAAAAAATGTCATGGTATTTGCCATGACATTTTTTATAAAAAGCTATTTCAAATATTAGTTGAAACTGTATCGTATTCCAAATTGTCCCTGGAATCTAGAACCGAAATTCATGCTCCATGGATCCTGCGGAGTAAAGTTATATCCCTTTCCTGCAAATGGTCCGCTTGTTCTGTTTACCGTTGATAAGATAGAATAAGCCTGGTTGTTTACAAAATACTGACGGCCCCATTCTTTGTTAAGCAGGTTCGTGAAATTGAATACATCAAAAGTGATTTGTATATCGTGTTTCCTGTTACCAACTTTTAAGAATAAGTCCTGTGCAATACGTGCATCAACAACATGCTCCCATGGAGTTGTTCCACCATTGCGTTCTGCATATTGTCCTCTTCTTTTGGTTAAATATTTATCCTTTGTAATGAAGGCATCAAAATCTGCAGATTGCTGTGCAGCTGTTGCAACTACTGCACCACTTGAATTTAAACGATCAATGAATTTGATCTCCGACATGTTCTTTGGAACATAAATAAGGTCATTACCAAAATTACCATCGCTGTTCAAATCGCCATTAACCAAATAGGTAAACGGTGAACCTGAATTTCCATTATAGAAAAATCCAACGGAGGTTTTAAAGTGTTTGAAATATTCAATATTGTAAGATACCATACCGGTGATCCGGTGCTTTAGCTGGTAATTGGAAATGGAAGCCTGTGGGTCATTTGGATTACCAACAACCTGAACAAACTGCCAGTTAGATAATGCAGTGGAACTTGCACCACTGTTTACATCAGAAGCAGAATTGTAATTATAGGCAAGTTGGGTAAAGAGATTTTTCCATGTTTTGTTTAAAGTAAAACCAACATTCAGTGAATAACCCCTGCTGGTATTGCTGATAAGCAATGCATTGGTAAAAGTTCCGTTCTTTCTTCTTGCTGCATTATTAGAACCATAAGCGATCCTTTTATCAAAACCATTATTATAAGCCTGGTCAACAATTCCTACTGCAGGATTTAAATTGATATCCTCGTAAAAAACATTGTTGATCGTTTTAGAAAAAATGGTTTCAACGGTTAAATTAATATTGCCCGGAAGTTTTTTATCCACTGCAAGATTAACACGCATTACCTGGGGCAATTTAAAATCTTTGTCAATAAGATTCACTTCATAGGTGCTGAAAGCACTGCTTGTTCCGATACTGCTTTGCTGACTCACATTTGGATTGAATCCATTGCCACTATTTACATCAAATGGTGCTGTAGTTGGAGTGTTATCAACCTGTGAGGTTGTCTTAAGTAAAAGACCGGTTTTTGTAAACTGGTTAGATATCCAAACAAATGGAACCCTTCCGGTGAAAATACCAACTCCGCCACGAACGATCAATTTTTTATCTCCTTCAACATCATAATTAAATCCAACCCTTGGAGCCCATAACAGTTGTTTGTTGGGGATGTTCTGGGTGCTGTATTTACCGCCAAAAGTTGAATCAACGGCTTTGTTATAAGCAGGTCGGGTACTAATAACCGGTACATCTACCCTTAAACCGGCTGTCAACATGAATTTTGGATTGATCTGAATCTCATCCTGAATATAGAACCCGAGTTGTGCAGCTTTAAAGCTTGCATCCGGACGGGCAACCGCTTTGTTTGCAGAATATTCCACATCAAACTGACGTGGGGCATTTGCATAGAAATCATTCAGACTTGCAAAACGCCAACGGCCATTGAAACTACTAATGAATAAATTTCTGAATTTAAAGAATTCATTGTGGGTACCAATAGTGAAAGTATGTTTTCCTTTGAAAATTTTCAGGTTATCTGTAATCTCAAAAATGTCCTGATCCAGTTCGTTTGCTGTTGAGCTTCTCTCTGATCCCAACTGGATGGTTCCACCACCTTTATTGATCTCAATAGAAGGGAATAAACTGCCATATACAGACCTGAAATCTCTGATCTGATGGCGTCCGATGATCAGGTTATTGGAAACCGTTTTACTGAAACGGCTACGGAGTTCCATAACCGTAATGTTTTGCTTATTGTTGATCCTGTAAGCATTGTTTCCATAACGGAAAAATGTTGTTGACCTCGAAATGTTATCATCATAAGCTTTGATATAATTATGACGGATGGTTAAGCGATGCTTTGACGACAGGTTCCAGTCAACCCTTGCAAAGATCTTATCGCTTTGGGTTTGAGCAGAAAAAGGATTGATCGTACCTGCATCATAATTGTATTTAGTTCTCATGGTATCCAGAATTTGCTGGCCTTCTGCAACTGTGATCAGTGAATTTGTTTCACCGGCATTGAATAAAGTAGCAGCGTCTTTGCGGGCAAGTTCTCCACTTAAGAAGAAAAACATTTTGTTTTTAATGATCGGGCCACCGATACGGATACCATATTGTTTGTCATCAAAAGCTGTGGTCTTAACACGACTAATCGGATCTTTCCCTACTGTATTTTCATTGCGCATGAAATAATACACAGACCCTTCAAAATTATTTGTACCAGAACGGGTAATTGCATTGATTCCACCACCGGTGAAATTACCATAAGAAACATCATACGGAGCAAGTACAACCTGTATTTCCTGGATGGCATCCAAAGAAATAGGAGTGGTTGAAGCCTGGCCTCCTGGTGTTCCTGAACCAGATAAACCAAATACATCATTATTAACTGCACCATCAATGGTGATATTATTGAAACGGTTATTCATACCTCCAAAGGAATTGCCATTTGCCTGGGGAGTAAGTTTTGTGTAATCAAGAATACTTCTTGAAAGTGTAGGCAGAGCAGCAATCTGTTCTTTTCCTATACTTAAGGAAGCGCCTGTTTTTCTTCTTGCACTCAATGCTCCTCCACCAGTTGCAGCAACAATTACATTGCTTAAAACGGTAGCATTGTTTTGTAAGCTTGCATCTATTCTGGAGTTTTCTCCCAGAGATAAATTTATATTTGATTGTGAAAAATTATGATATCCAACATTGGAAATTACAACAGAATAAGGACCTCCCGGAGTCATATTCACAATATCATATTTGCCATTTTTACCGGAAGTGGTTTTATAACTTGTTCCGGTCGGAATATGTACAACTGTGATTGTACTCCCAGATAAGGGTTCTTCCTTGTCGTTTTTTACATAACCTGATAAACTACTGGTGGTTACCTGAGCTTGATTCAGGAATGGAATTGCCAATAAAGCAATAATAAAAGGTAAAATTTTCTTAAAATTCATATGAGTTTTGTTTTACAAAAGCAAAGAAAGTGATTATTAACCAAATAAAGCGAACTTTTATTAACAAAATATTAGGCAAATCATTGAGGATAAATGCGGCATTGTACAAAAACAGTGGCCACAAAAGACTGAAATTACCGTCATATCATTTTGCCCATAATTATCATATAATTCAAAGTTGCATGTGAAATCCGGTTTTGATTGGTTGAATTTATTATACAAAATTTATCTGCCGGAAAGATTTACCGATACCATAAATACCCTAAACATAATCCTCGTTAACTTTGTACCTAATTTATAGAAATATGTTAGACAGAATTGAAGATGCGATCGCTGATATAAAAATGGGTAAACTGGTTATTGTTGTAGATGATGAGGACAGAGAAAATGAGGGTGATTTTATTACAGCGGCCCAAAATGCAAGCCCTGAGATCATTAATTTCATGAGTATACATGGCCGTGGCCTGATTTGCGCTCCATTGATCGAAGACCGTTGTAAAGAGTTGGATCTGCAGCCGATGGTCATCGACAACACTTCACTTCATGAAACGGCATTTACAGTAAGCATCGACCTTTTGGGTAACGGATGTACAACCGGTATTTCTGCGCATGATCGTTCAAAAACGATTTTGGCATTGGTGAATTCCGAAACAAAAGCAACGGATCTTGGTCGTCCGGGACATATTTTTCCATTGAGAGCAAAAAAAGGGGGGGTATTAAGAAGGTCGGGCCATACAGAAGCTGCAATTGACCTTGCAAGATTGGCTGGATTTGAACCAGCCGGAGTTTTGGTGGAGATCATTGCTGAAGACGGATCAATGGCCAGGCTTCCACAATTGATGGAAATTGGTAAAAAATTCAATCTGAAGATCATTTCTATAAAAGATCTGATTGAATACAGGTTGAAAACAGAATCCCTGATAGAAGAAGAAGTAAGGGTAAAAATGCCCACAAAATATGGTGTTTTTGAATTGATCACTTACAAACAGATCACCACCGGTGAAATTCATATGGCTTTGAAAAAAGGCGATTGGGAAAAGGATGAGCCTGTATTGGTTAGGGTACACAGCAGTTGTATGACAGGAGATATTCTGGGGTCATTGCGCTGTGATTGTGGTGAACAATTACACCATGCACTTGAAATCATTGAAGCTGCCGGAAAGGGATTGGTTTTATATATGAACCAGGAAGGGCGTGGTATCGGGCTTATCAATAAACTGAAAGCATACAAATTGCAGGAAGAAGGAATGGATACCGTTGAAGCAAATCTGCATCTCGGTTTTGGAATGGACGAAAGAGATTATGGAGTGGGGGCACAGATACTGAGAAAACTGGGGATCTCGAAAATGAAACTGATGAGCAATAACCCGAAGAAGCGTGCAGGATTATTGGGTTACGGGTTGGAAGTGACAGAGACTGTTCCGATTGAAATGATACCCAATGAACACAATGAAAAATATTTATTTACCAAAAGGGATAAACTGGGGCATGAGATTTTGAATGGGATGTAACGGATAATTATAAAAAACGTATCCGGTTATCCAAATCATTTTTTCTCCAGGTATTTTATTACTGCCAGCCTGATATCCGATGCCGGATCAGTAATGGCAACAGCAACATCGTATATTTTCACAATGTCAGGATTACCCGGTTTAAGAAAATCAAGATTTGTTTCTCCTCCAGTTAATACGAAATCGGGTAAGGCTACCCGATAGTTTTTTGCAGGATCGATATTTACATTTTTCAATTCCCAAACTGAAGTATTATCGTTGTAGGATATTTCCTTGTTATAATGCAGGAATCCGCCAATGCCTTTATTTTTTAAACCAATACTTAATATTTTAGATAGAAGGCTGCCTTTCATTTCCACTTCCCGTATACTGCCGCCAAATGGGAGTGTACGTAAGATATCATATTGCGTTACGGGCATCTGCAAATTATCATCTACCCTGATTGAACCGGCATTCATTAGTACAACATCTGCTTTCGGACAGGCATCCATCATGGAAGCAACAATGATGCGGGTAAGGTTGGTAGAATTGTTTCTGATCTCAATCTCTCGTCCGTCTAATGCAGCTCCGGATTTTACGATGATCTTTTTTGCATCAAAACCCAGGCTGGCATAGCTGTTCTCTGCAATTTTATCCCAGCGGTTTACTACAGTGTTTGTATTGCTATCCAATGCGACGGTTTCATCCAGTAACTCTATTTGGGTATTTACCTTTACTTTATGTTTCTTTTTATTGATATTTAGTGTGATCACAAATGCGGTTCTGGCATTGGCCATTGCTTTTGTAATGTAGATATCTCCAACCTGTTCAAAGCGCTGGTCATGCTCATGCCCGCCCATGATCACCGTGAGTCCCGGGATTTCATTGGCCAGGTTCATGTCATCTTCAATAGATTGGTGGGTAAGTGCAACAACAGCATCCACGGAGTCTTTTAATTTATTATACAGATCTTTTGCAGTAGTTAAAACATCGGTATAGGATACATATCCGGCTTTATTGAAAGGAAGTGTTAATCCGATAAATCCGATCCGGGCGGCGGTGCCATCAGCATCTGTAACTGTTTTGATAAAACTAACCGGAAAAGGTACAGTACCTAATGTGTTTGTTTTTACAAAAGGGATGCTTTGCCCGTTTTGTTTGTGAAAGGTATTGGAAGATATCCATTGAAATGCTGATTCGTTTATGCGTTCCTGTAATTCCTGTTCTTTGATGTCAAATTCATGGTTGCCAAAAATGACAAAATCAAATCCTGCAGCATTCATGGATTCCACCATTTGTTTTCCACGGATTGATTTACCCTGGTATTTAAGACTGTTATAGACAGAGGGGCTTAAAAAATCGCCTGTCATGAACAGGAATGTATTGGGATTCTGTGCAAGATATTTTTTCTTAACAGTGGCCACCCGAGCCATGCCACCTTCTTTGCCATTTGCCAATGGAGCAATTTCATACACATCATTTACCTGAACAAGATTTACATGGATACGTCCGTCATCACCTGAAGTGGTTTTTAAAACAGGGGAACATGACGAGTTGAAAAACAGGATGATCAGGGTATAAAGTGAAATTTTTCTCATGTTAAATTTATTGAATTAGGTAACGAACAGATCAGGGTAAAATTATCACTTCCGTTTTATTTTTCTCCAGATCTATTTGTTCTTCCTGTTCCAGTTTCTTTTTACTTTTAAAAATATCTGATAATTTATTAAAATTTTTCCGGTAAGATAATTGAATTCCCGAACGGTTCCTCTGTCCGGTAGTGATATCAATGCTGGTGCGGTTGAATCCGACAACACGCAGGGAACCATCTTTATTTAAAAGCCACTCAACAGTAATGTCCGGCGTTAATAATCCTTTCCTGTTTAATTGCGCATATGGGTTATTGTAATCCAGATTACCACCTATCAGGAAATAAATGCGTTTGCTTAATAATATTTTCACACCGGCTTTTACATTTGCCTGTAACTGGCTTAGTTGCAAATTTATGGTTGGGTTGATATCAATATAGGTGGAAATAATGCCGTCGGTTGCCTTTAGTAATTCTTTGTTAAACATATTTGTAAGCCATCCGCTAACCACACCACCAATGGTACTGGTTGCCTGTGATAAAATATTTTCACCGGATAAGAAATTCTGGTTCCCGGTAATAAATGTATTAAACAGCAGGAGGCTTGCAACCTGTTTATTCATTTCATTTTCATCATTTTTAAAATCTTCCAGTTTTTTTACGATAAACGGATCAGATCTCAGGTTGCTTCTTTCAGGTAATTGAAATTCAAAACTGATCCTTGGTTTTAACAGGTTGCCGGTTAAATGCGAAATGATGGTGATGTCTACATTTTGTTTTACGGTACTTGACGAATTGATATTGTTTATAGGGTTCAGGCTGCTGATATCCACATCTTTGGCAACGTATTCTGCTTCAAGATCGATAATGGCCTGATATGGGTCGCCGTTCCAGGTTATGCTGCCACGGTTAAGTGTAAATGCTTTTTTGAGGAATGTCTGGAAATTGAATGTGTATTCTCCTTTTGTAATTTCATATTTCCCGCGGATAGTTAAAGGTTCTTTATTTCCAACCCGGATATTCAGTGTTCCGTTTCCCTGGCCTTTAATAACATCACCTGTTTCTTCATCCAGTATTACATCAATGATACAGGCAGGATTGGCAGTGAGATTCATATTAACCACGATATTGGTGGATTGGTTTTTTTTGAGGGAGTCCTCCATCAGGGAACCAAACTGGATGAATTCGATATAATCTACTGAATTGCTTTCCTTGCTGCTGCCAACAGGCAGATAAATATGGCTGCTGTCAAATATACTTGGCTGGCCATTTATATTCATGTACATATTTGTAACCGGACCGGTTAAAGTCATCAAAGCGCTTCCAATCACATTGCCATAAAACTGGCTGTTGTCTCTTTTATTTGTATTGAGCACCAGCATTTTTTCGGTTTCAAAGCGCACATTTTCAAAGGAAAAATTCCTGAAAAAATTGTGGTGTAATTTTCCGCTTACTGAACCTTCATTATTCAGACTGTCTTTTAATTTTATAGTTCCCAGATCGATCAGGTCTTTTTTAAACAGGATGGTTTCATTGCTTAAATAATATTTGCATTGAGTATAGTCTACTTTTAAGGAACCATTTTCTACGGTTGCCTCACCTGTCAGATACTGATGGCCCTGGCTGCCATACATTTTCAGGTTGCTATTCGCAAAACCATTCATTTCGCTGAATATAGTACCAAGATAAGGTTCAAGAATTTTCAGGTTCATTCGGCCGGCATACATATTGATGTCCATCTGGGTTTCGGAAGAATCTTTATAATTGTATCTGCCATCCGTTTTAAAAACATAGTCTGGTTCATTTGCATCAGCTTTGAATTTTATTTCTCCGGTAACTGTATTGGCATTTGCCTCCAGATTTACTTTTCCTACATAGTTATTGTCCAGTGAAAAGCTGTCGGCATAACCGGTAAAGTCAATACCAAATTTTCCAAATGGATCCCGAACTGTAGCAGTTCCTGTTAACAAGCCTTTTAGCGAAGGGTCGGTAAAAGCAAAAGGTATAAAATCACCGATATTGACTTGTTTTAATTTTGCAACTATATGTGTGTCATCTGTAACATCTGATAACTCAGTGGAAATAACGATCTCCTGATTTTCATGTACAAATTTTATTTCATTTGCATCAATAAATTTTTTCCTGATAGTCAGTTCCCCGTCTTTTTCAAGATCCCATTTTTTATTATTGAGAATGAAAGAGGAGGGGTGGAAATCGATCTTTACACCATCTGCAAGTGTCTGAATACTTGCATTTAATTCGGCATCATTGAGTGTTTTCCCGGCACTTGTTTTCAGATGGATGACGGATATATCGTTATTGGCAGTTAGTTGAAGTTTGGTTGATGGAAAATGAAGACTGTCTGAAAGAATGATGTCATCAACATCTATATCTGCATACAGCGTATCTCTGTTGCCATTTCCTTTGAGGGTGATATTTTTGAACATTTTCCCTTCATATTCAAATTCGGGTACGGTTGCATTTACATTCAGGTTATAATTTGCCAGATTTAAATTACCGGAGATGCTGGCATTATTCAACCCGCCGAGTTTTTTGTTGAACAGTCTGACATATTCGTCTACCTGTTGTGTTTTGATGTTAAAACTAAAATCCTGATTGCTTACAGTGTAAGAAGGCTTTTTAATATAAACAGGATAATAACGGCTTAAAAATACTTTAAAGGCATCGGGCAGTTCCATGATGGTGAATTTGCCGCTTAATTCAGCATCTATTTCATTTGATCCCAGTGTCAGTATTTTTCTGTCGCCTTCCATCAGAGAAACAAGATGAAGCGAATCAAAAGAAAGAGAAATAGAATCATGTTGAAGATTGGCATTGTAAATCCGGGCCGTGCCCAAAAAATTATCAATATTATTCCCGGTGAAATTTAAACTGAACAGCCCTTTAACTTCGAAATTATCTTTCGTAAAATGAATGTTTTTTAAATTGGCATATTGCAGATCTGCATCCAGATTGAAGGCAATTTCCTTTCCCGATAGATTCAAAGAGCCATCGAGATATTTTATTTTCACATTGGGGTCATCAATGGTCAAATGTCCTGTAAAAAGGCTTTTTTCAAAATTTCCTTTTATCACCAGGTTTTGGTAATTATAATTGTTGAATTCAACCTGGCGGATTGTTCCGTCGAAATTTGCATTGAGTTTGTTTAAAACAAAGCCTTCCCCTTTTACGTTTCCGTTTAAAGAAATACTGCCTAACGAAGCATTATTAAAAAAGGAGCCAAGCTTAAAACCATTGGTAACTAATTTACCTGAATAGGAGGGGGTTCCATTTGCCGGTAATTTCATATTCAGATCTGCATTGATCACACCGTATTCTGTTGCTATTGTGCCAAACGTTACAAAATCATTCAGAAACCCGGTAAAATTTCCTTTATAAAAGATGTGCCCGATCTTATTGAGTGGTGACTGCCTGATATTTTTTAAAGCCGGTATTATGGAAACAAGATCAGCATAGGTTGTATTCAGGCTTCTTCCCCTGAAATCAATGAATGTGGTATTGATATCGGGTAAACCCCTCATGGCGATATCTCCATCCACATTTGTATTCCCGCTTTTTAATTTCATATTCCTGGCAGAAAAATTATCTATCGACCCTTTGGCATTTCCGCTTATTTCAAATATGCTGTTCCAGCCGGCCATTTCAGGTGCAAAAAAGGCGATATCATCACTGCTGATTCTGCTGTTTTCCAAATTTGCTTCCAGTATCACGTTTTTCAGAAAACTATTCATATCCTGATTGAATGATTTGTACTGCATGGAATAATAATTACCCAGCCTACTTTTGTTTGTTTCCAGATCCAGATCGCTGAACTCCATGATATCTGGCGTGAAACGCATGTGCGATTTCAATTTTTTAATTACCAAACCACTGCGTTCATTTGCTGTTAACAGAATATTGGCCTTCAGTGTATCATTTTTAAAATGCAAATCATCAATATTTCCGGAAATAGCTGAAAAAATAATATGCTGTCCGTCAAATCTTTTTTCAAAAGCAGGACGGACCGTTTCCCTGTTGTTGATAAAACTGCCATTGTACAACTGAACCTTTTTTATTTGCATTTCCCAACCGGTTGAATTCCATTTAAACTCTGCAATTCCCGGTATCTTTTTTAAGATATCAGAAAGGTCGGGTTTATCAGGTTCCAGGCCGGTATAATCATTCAATGTAAAAACCGGTTTATCCAGATACAGATCAGTAACCTGAATCAATTTCTTTTGATAATCGATATTCTGAATTTTCAGTTCAACTTTACCAACCGTGGTTAACATATCCTGACCAATCCATTTATCCATTTTATTAAAACGGATATTATTCAACCGGATCTCGCGGAAATTGAATTCGATTCCGCCGGATTTTTTAGTAGATTTTTCAGAACCTCCAAAATAGTCAACCAGGAATTGATAATTCCAGACTGAATCTTTGCGATTCATATTTATGATCGCGTCATCTAAAGAAATATAATGCAGGGTGATCTTGTCTTTAAAAAAGAACCAATCTGTCAGGTTCACTTTTGCCAGGCCAGTATAAATAAGTGTATCCTGTTTTTTATCTTCAACCATCAATCCCTGAATGGATAATTTATTAAAAAACCCCAGATCAATTTTTTTAATAGTAACCCGGGTATTCAGTTCCCCGGATAAATAGGAAGCGACCTGCTTAACAACCCATGTCTGAACAGGAGAAAAATGTAATAACCCATACAATATAAGTACCAGCAGGATAATTGCCAGTATAACACGTTTTAATATTTTGAATACGCTGCGCAGATAAGATAATTATTTGTAAAAATAGCCAATCAGGCCTTACACACAAATTCAATCAGGTGTTTTATGATTTTTTTATTGTACAGTTAACAGTGTAAACCAGTTATTTGTAAGATTTAATAACATAGCCAAAGTTCAGGCTGATCGTTCTGTTGCGGATATTTCTTTTATCATTTTCCTCATTATTATTGATACTTGCCAGTCCATGTTGCCAGGCCACTTCAATGAACATTTTTTTAAGATGATAACCGATGCTGGTATGCAGTGCAAGATCGAACAAGCCATAATTTTTTGATGTACTGAATTTCATATTAGATGTACTGCTGATGCCGGACACGGTTATTTTTTCTTTTCCGGCAATGGCCAATCCTGCCACGGGGCCAAATGCCACAACCAGGCTATTGTTTTTGGCAGTTGCAAAATCCAGGCTGAGCAAGGGAGCAACATCAACATAATGAATGATGTTTTGGGTTTTATCAGCTGTCGCATTTCCTGATTTTATGATATATCCCCGGCTGCTGTATGTGATCATCGGTGAAAAATGAAGCAAACCATCAAAGGCTGTCTTTAATTGTAAACCTAGGTTTGCACCCGGAACAAAATCAGTTGATTGTTTTTGACCGCTGAAATATGCTCTCGCAGTTGAATAATTAAAACCGGCTTTTATAGCAATATTCGTTTGTGCTTCAGCATAAAATGAACACAATAGAAATAAAGAAATGCAAAGAATGTTTTTCATGTATGATATTAAGTGTAAGTAAAAATATGGGAATAAATACTGGTATCAGTTAAAAACCTGCTGCAGCATCATCACCCCGGTTATCTGCAATGGCAGTTATCCGTTTTTTTTGTTTATAATTTATTTGAATTAATTCAGTTCTTCCAATCGATTCCCGCTTTTTTACCTGATAGCCCATAGCCTCTAATGTTAGTATCGTATTTTCAGGGAAAGTACTTTCTACAAATAAGATGTCCGGTAACCATTGATGATGAAATTTAGGTTTATTTACTGCATCCTCAGGGCTCAGATCAAACTCCAGGATATTAACCAGGCTCTGAAAAACGCTTGTTGGAATCGTTGTACCACCGGGAGTGCCCACAACAATTACCGGTTTATTGTTCTTTAATACGATCGTTGGTGTCATACTGCTGAGCATTCTTTTACCTGCACTGATGGCATTCTTTTCATTACCTACAGCACCGTACATATTGGGAACTCCGGGTTTTATGCTAAAATCATCCATTTCATTGTTTAAAAGAAAGCCGGCTCCCGTTACAACGGTTCTGCTGCCAAAACCACCGTTTAACGTGGTGGTGACAGAAACAGCATTGCCTTCATTATCAATGATGCTGATATGTGTGGTTTCTTCACTTTCCTTTATAAGCCCGGCCTTTGTTGTAATACTGGATCCTGCTTTTACGGGGTCATAATCTTTCATTCTTTCGGTTAGGTAATCTTCACTAAGCAATTTTTTCACAGGCACAGATACGAATGCAGGGTCTCCCAGGTATTCAGCCCTGTCGGCAAAAGCCCTTCTTTCTGTTTCCACCATCAATTGAACAGCGGAAGCAGATAAAAAGCCCATGCTGGAAATATTTCTATGTTCTATCATTTTCATCATCTGTTGTAAAATGATACCACCACTGCTTGGCAGCGGCATGGAAATAATCCGGACATTTTTATAAGTAAAGACCAGCGGTTCCCTTTCAATGGCTTTATAAGATCTCAGATCATCATAACTGATGATTCCATTCCCTTTTTGCATTTCTTCAATTATGAGCCTGGCAGTTTCTCCTTCGTAAAATCCTTTTTGTCCGGTATTGCCAATGCGTTTTAATGTGTTTGCCAGGTCTGTCTGAATCAACAGGTCTCCGGCCTGCCATGGTGCCGCTTTTACAAATACGGGGATCGTTGTATTTAAACTGATAAAATCTTTTTTCATTGCATTGAAAGAAGCTGCCAGTGACGGGGATACCGGAAATCCTTTTTCAGCAAGGTCAATGGCCGGTTGAATCAATTTATTAAAAGGCAACCTGGCATATTTTAAACTGGCGAATAAACCGGCTACAGTTCCTGGAACGCCTGCTGATAAATGACCGTTTTGGGATAAGTTAAGAGAGGGATTGCCTGCTGAATCAAGATACATATCCCTGTATGCCTTTGCCGCTGCCTTTTCCCTGTAGTCGATACTGATGTTTTTTCCATTCTTTAAATGGGCAACCAGAAAACCACCCCCGCCGATATTTCCGGCTCCGGGATATACAACTGCCAGTGCAAGCTGGGTTGCAATGGCGGCATCAATGGCATTTCCACCTTCCTGCATGATCTTTAAACCCACATTACTTGCCAGTATATTTGCTGAAACTACAGCGGCTTTGCTGCAGTATACCGTTTTGTTATTCAGGTTCTGATCTGTTTTCGTTTGGGCATTACAGTCATAGCATATTATACTCAAACAGAAAATAAGCAAGCTGTTTTTCAATAACATAAGAAGTGAATTTTATACAAATTTAAATTTTCTTTAAGGAAGTCTTGTAATTGATGCATGATTATTATGTGACCGGCAATGATTACAAAATTCAAAATTGTAAATTCGTTACTCAATTTCTACTTATGCATAAATTAGTTTCCTTTCTTGTTGGTATCATACTTTCATTTACTGCCACTGCACAAACTGCTAAATCATATACATCTGCTGAGATATTATTGCAGATAAAAAAGTTAAACGTTTTGGGTTCTGTTTTGTATATAGCTGCACATCCCGATGATGAGAATACCAGGTTACTTTCATACCTGTCTGCAGAGAAATTATACAGAACGGGTTATTTGAGTATAACCAGAGGAGATGGTGGACAAAATCTGATTGGTGATGAACAGGGTATTGACCTGGGTTTGATCAGAACACAGGAATTGCTGGCTGCAAGACGGAATGACGGAGCCGAACAATTTTTTACAACCGGTTATGATTTCGGGTACAGTAAGGACCCTGATGAAGCATTGCAGATATGGAATCACGACAAAGTACTGAGTGATGTGGTTTGGGTAATCCGTAAGTTCAAACCCGACGTGATCATCACCCGATTTCCCACAACCGGTGAAGGCGGTCATGGTCATCACACTGCATCTGCAATTCTGGCAAGTGAAGCATTTGACGCAGCGGCTGACAGCTTTAAATTTCCTTTGCAATTTAAATATGGGGTTACAACCTGGAAGCCTAAACGCTTATTTTGGAACACGTTTAATTTTGGTGGAAATAATACGCAAAAAGAAGATCAGTTGAAAATAAATGTGGGAGGATTTAATCCGGTTCTGGGAAAAAGCTATGGAGAAATTGCTGCTGAAAGCCGCAGCGAACATAAAAGCCAGGGTTTTGGCGTTCCGGCACAAAGAGGGAACATTGTTGAGTATTTTGCCACGATCAAAGGAGATATTCCCGGGCAGGATCTGATGGATGCTATAGACATAAGCTGGGGAAGAATTAATGAAAAGGAGATTGCAGAAATGGTGAATGAACTGATTGGTAAATACGATCTGCAAAATCCGGCAAAATCAGTTCCGGCATTGTTACAGCTTTATAAAAGGATTGTAAGTAAACCGGCTGATAAATACTGGAAAGAAATAAAACTGCAGGAACTGAGAAACCTGATAGAAAACTGTAGCGGGTTGTTCATGGAAGTTACCGCAGAAAAACAATTGAATGTGATCGCCGACAGCATTAAATTAAAAGTAACGGTAAACAATCGTTCAGGTGTTAACATTAACAGGATCAAAGTAAGCGCTGCTGGAAAGGAAACAGTTTTTGAAAATCCGGAAACAAATGAAACAAAGGTTGTTTCGTTTACCGGTTATATTCACAATACACAATCTGTTTCTCAACCATACTGGCTGGAGAAAGAACTGACCAACGGCAGTTTTGATGTTAGGGATCAGGAACTTATTGGAAAATCAGAATGGCTTAAAAACAAGATTAATTTTGAAGTGCAATTTGACAATGATCTGTTGTTGACTTATGAAAAACAGATCCAATACAAAAATACAGATCCGGTAAAAGGTGAGTTATACCAGCCTGTACAGGTCGTGAATCCTGTATTCATCAATACTTCTCCTTCACTCATCCTTTTCAGAAATGACGATAAGAACAAACAAAGAGAAATACAATTCAATGTACAGGCAAATACCGGTTGGAAGGGCAAAACGAAATTTATTGCAAACAGCAATAAAAGATCTTTTACTGTTTTTGATTCAACGGTAAATTTTTCCAATAATGAAAAGAGAAATATTATTTTTAAGATCAATAGTGATTCATTGGAGAAGAATTCAAAGGAAATATTCAGCGGGCAACTGTCAACAAGATCATTTTCAGAGGATCAGTATTTTTCCCTGAGGAAAATATCGTACGATCATATACCGGATATTTATTACAATTATATGGATGTGGTTTCTGTTATGAAGATTGATCTTAAAACAGCTGGCAGCCTGGTTGGGTATATTCCGGGAGCAGGGGATAAAATACCCCAGGCGCTGGAACAGATGGGTTACAAAGTGGTAATTTTAAATGAAGCCGATATCAAATCAAAAAACTTAAGACAGTTTGATGCGATCATCACCGGTATCCGGGCTTACAATGTACACGAATGGCTGGCAAATAGTTTTAATACCCTGATGGATTATGTTAAAGATGGAGGTGTATTGCTCACACAATATAATACCAACAATTCTTTAGGTCCTGTAAAAGCTAAGATATCTCCCTATTCTTTTAACATCAGTCGTAACCGTATTACAGATGAAAAGGCAAAAGTTAATTTTTTATTGACGGATCATCCGGCTTTAAATTATCCGAATAAAATAACAGAGAAAGATTTTGATGGATGGATCCAGGAACGCAGTATTTATAATGCAGAAAATGTGGATGAACATTTTAAAAAAATATTGAGCATGAAAGATCCGGGAGAAAAAGAACAGGATGGAAGTCTCATCATTGCAGATTATGGTAAAGGAAGATTTGTATATACCGGCCTTGTTTTTTTCAGAGAATTACCCGCGGCCGTACCAGGTGCATTCAGATTGTTTGCAAACCTGATTGCGAATAAAAGGTAATTGGTTAAAATTTAATTTTACATTTGGTTCATTTCTTATTACCCATTAGTAAATTGAAAATTAAAAGATGCAGGAAGAAAGATCATATTGGTATAAATGGTACCTGGGAGTGCTTTTGTTTTTGATTTTACAGATCATCATTTTTTACATCATAACCAGTCAGTATACATGAGTACAATTGACTGGATAATATTAATTGTTACTCTGGGAAGTATCATTGTTTATGGTATTTACAAGAGTAAGACGAGCAAAAACCTGGAAGGGTATTTTCTGAGTAACCGTAGCCTTCCCTGGTACCTGGTTTTATTGAGTATCATGGGTACCCAGGCAAGTGCGATCACTTTTTTAACAGGGCCGGGTCAGTCTTACAGTGATGGAATGCGTTTTGTTCAATATTATTTCGGTTTGCCACTGGCCATGATCGTTATCAGCGTTTTTTTTGTACCGGTTTTCAGCAAATTGAAAGTGTATACAGCGTATGAGTTTCTGGAGCAGCGCTTTGATCTGAAGACCAGGACCTTCACTTCTTTTTTGTTTTTGATTTCCCGCGGATTAAGTACCGGGATAAGTATTTATGCGCCATCACTGGTATTGAGTTCACTGATGGGCTGGAATATTTATTATACAAACCTGGTAATGGGAGGGTTACTTATCATTTATACAATGAGTGGTGGTGCAAAGGCGGTTGCACACACACAAAAGTTACAGATGATCATTGTATTTGTTTCCTTATTCATTGTTGGATACCTGGCAGTGAAACTTTTGCCCGACGCTATTGGGTTTAGCGGAGCCATTGGTATGGCAGGCGAAAAGGGGAAAATGAATATTATTACTACCGGCTTTACAGAAAACGGGTTTGACTGGAAGGATAAATACAATATCTGGAGTGGAGTGATTGGCGGGTTTTTTCTTGCACTCAGTTATTTTGGAACGGATCACAGCCAGGTAGGCAGATACCTTACGGCAAAAGATGTAAAACAAAGCAGAACAGGTTTATTGATGAATGGATTGGTAAAAGTGCCGATGCAATTTTTTATTTTGTTGCTGGGAATTTTGATCTTTTCATTTTATCAATATCATAAGGCACCTATTTATTTTGCAGAATCTGTAAATAATATTGCATTACAAACTTCTTATAAAGGTACATTACAGGCAACAGAAGCAAAATATACAATTGCATTGGAATCCGGCGATCAACAGGAGGCTGCAAAATTGAGGGCATCTTATAAAGAAATATTGAAAGAAGCAATACCCGGACAGGATGTTAATGACAATAACTATATTTTTCTGCGGTTTGTAAAGGACAATCTACCGATCGGTTTGATTGGAATTATTTTCGCCATCATTTTTCTGGCAGCCTGGGGAAGTATTGCTGCAGCACTCAATTCACTTGCAGCCTGTACAGTTGTTGACTTTCATAAAAAGTTTTTTGTAAAAGATAAAACGGAACTCGAGGATTATCATATATCCAAGTGGTATACTTTGGGTTGGGGTTTGTTTTGTATCGTAATTGCCATGTTTGCTCAAAATATCGGCAACAGTTTAATAGAAGCGGTAAATATTCTCGGCTCTATTTTTTATGGTGTGATCCTTGGAATATTTCTGGTTGCATTCTGGATCAAACGAATAAAAGGAAATGCAGTTTTCATTTCAGCAGTAGTTTCTGAGATACTGGTTATTACTATTTATTATATGGATATCATTTCTTTCTTATGGCTGAATGTGATCGGAGCATTGCTGGTGATCATGATTGGTACTTTGTTACAGGTTTTCTTTAGACAAAATAAAATACCTGCAGTTGATTTATAAATAGTAAGTTGTATCAACTATTAGAAATAAATTCAGCACAAATAAAAATGCCGCCAGATATGGCGGCATTTTTATTTGTGCTAAAAGAATGATTATTTTAATTTCTTTATCAATTCTTCATTCATTTTAATATAATCGTCATTTTTTGCTTCAGTTGCTAGTTCAAGAGATTTTTTTGAACTGGCAAGTGCACCGGTTTTGTCTCCCATTTCTTTTTGAATATTTGCTTTGTATAATAAGATCCAAAAAGCTTTGGGATTTGCTTCAGCAGCCTTTGTTACATTTTCAAGTGCCTTTATATAGTTCTTATCATATTCATTGTAAAACTGAGCAGCCTGCCAGTAGGGTTTTTTATCTTTAAGCATAGCTGCTTCGAGTTGGCCCCTTATTTTTTCTTTTATATCAGTAACAATAGGAATGGCTACCCCTGTTTTCTGCCAAAGGATCATCAAATCACAACTTTCAGCTTTGATATTTGCAAATTGCATGGTAAGGTTTTCGATTGGGGTTTTCATTTTCATCGGTTCAACCCTGACTCTGATAACATCATCAGACTCTGAATAACCATCAGTTCCCCAGTTACTGGTTCCTTTGTTTAAAATGAATTCCCAGCTTTCTTCACCTGGAATGGTATATAAAGCATAAGAACCGGTATCCACTTTTTTCCCTTTTATTTCAACAGGTTCTGAAAATTTAATGATAGTTGCAGCATTTGCACCTGTGCGCCATAATTTATTATAAGGAACCAGGTCACCATAAATTTTTCTGCCTTTTGCTGATGGACGGGAATAGGTAAGTTCAACAATACCCATTCCAAAATCCTGTTTGATAGTTTGTGTGGGAGATGGTGCAGGCATCTTCACCTGTGCATTGATAGCCATCATTGATGTGACAAAAATCCCTGTCAATAATATTTTTTTCATGTTTTTTTGGTTTGAATTAATAATAAATTTATTGAAAAAAAACTTTTACTGTTTGGTAAAATAAACGACTGTTGTGCTGCTGCTGCTGTTTTTCGGAAAACCCCTGTAACCCCAATAATCCGGCAGCATTTCCTTTGTTAATAGCTATTTCGAGGTAACCGGCTGAATTAAACAATGCAAGCTTTTCACCTTCGGTTACATCTGCATACGTTTCACTAATTTTATCAATTACCTCATCTCTTTTAAAAATTATCGTAAAACTTCTGCCTTTCCGTTGTTCTTCAAATTCTTCTTTGGTGATATTTACAATTACATTTTCAAAGTTATCAATAAAAATAATTTGTCCTTCAATATATTCTCGGCCCAAAAGCGGACGCAATGGGTTCTTTACCTTAATGGAAACTGCCGGATTTCCAATATCTTCTATTTTTTTTCCTTCCAGAATTTCATTGAAAGCTTTGGCAAAAACATTTATACAGAAAAGGGTGTTCTTCTGGCTCTTTTTTTCCAGAGGAAGGGATACCACTTTTTGAGGGGGTTCTTCCAGGATCATTGTCAACAATCCGTTATCTGCACATCCGATAAAATGTCCATTGTGTTCTGCCAGTAAAAGATGTTCCGGTTTTTCATCAAATAGGTTTACCAGTATCAAATGTAATGTTCCGGGTGAAAAATTTTTGATGGCATTTCTGCAAACATATGCTGCCTGCGGATAATTAAAAGGGGAAAGCCCATGTGTTATATCAACAATGTTGAATTCATTGTTTGATTGCAATAGCTGACCTTTAACAGCACCTGTTAAAAAATCCTGTTCACCAATATCGCTTGTTAAGGTTAGTAAAGCCATGTATAATTTAAACTGTAATAAAATAGTATCTAATTACTGAATAAGGGTTATTTATTATTTAATAAGATTTCCATTTTTGAAAAAAAATCTTTTTGTAAGTTTATCTGTCAGCGATGGGAAAAATTTATTCAGGAATATAGTTTGTTTACCGGTAAATGTAAGTACTAATGTTCTTTTTCTTTTTTCGATTGCTTTTAATATATGTTTTGCACAATCTTCCGGGCTCATTAATTCTGTTTCATTGATCGGACTTTCTCCCTGTATTTTTGCTTTGCTGTTCAATGCTGCATTTCTGATATTACTCCTGGTAAATCCGGGACTTACCCACATTACATTAACTCCGTCATCCATTAATTCTGTTCTGATTGCTTCCATCCAGCCATTTACAGCAAATTTACTTGCAGAGTAACCACTGCGTCCGGGAAGTCCGCGATAACCTGCAATGGAAGAAACTCCTACAATGGTTCCTTTTCTTTCAATGATTGATTCCAAAGACAGCTTTGTACAATAAACAGTTCCGAAAAAATTTATTTCCATTACTTTTTTTATAACATCAAGATCGGCATCTTTTAAAAGGGATCTCATAGAAATACCTGCATTATTGATGAGGATGTCGATTCCTCCGAATTGATTTAAAGTAGATTCAATAAAAAATTTACAATCATTGTAATTGCTTACATCGGCAACTATACAATGTAATGGTTTTGTAGAGTGACGGAGTTGCAGGTCATATAATTTATCCTGATTACGGGCACAGGTGGCAATTTTTGCTCCCATTGGAAGTAGTTTTTCTATCAATGCCTTACCAATTCCGTCACTTCCACCGGTAATGACTACTACTTTATTTCTGAAAAATTCACTCATATCAAAAAATTCAAGGCAAAAATAGGGTAGTTATATGGCTGTTTGCAAAGAAAAAAAGGAATAATTAAATAATAATCAGGAAATCTTTTTAAAAAAATTTGAAACAATACGTTTTTGCCTTATTTTTGCACTCCCTTATAAAAAGGGACAGGAGAATTGGTAGCTCAGTTGGTAGAGCAATACACTTTTAATGTATGGGCCCTGGGTTCGAGTCCCAGCCAGTTCACAAAGCCTCTTTTTAATAGGAGGCTTTTTTTTATGCCATATACTTACATACTATATTCATCAAAACTGGATAAATATTATGTTGGTGCCTGTATAGATCTTGAGAGAAGAATATATGAACATAATATTGGTCATTCTAAATTTACCTCAACAGGGATTCCCTGGATAATAAAGTATACTGAAAATTATGAAACACTACCTGAAGCAAAAAAAAGGGAGATGGCCATAAAGAAAATGAAATCGAGAAAATATATCGAAAACCTTTTTGAGGATCGAAGTTAATAGAGCATCCCGATATTAATCGGGAGGGCCCTGGGTTCGAGTCCCAGCCAGTTCACAAAGCCTCTTTTTAATAGGAGGCTTTTTTTTATGCCATATACTTACATACTATATTCATCAAAACTGG
>JBBKWV010000063.1:0-9989 GCA_037969135.1 Ferruginibacter sp. | reverse complement strand
AGCGGGATGTACTGGATATCTCCAGCTGATGGGCATATCGGAAAAAATATCGGAAAGAAACCTTATAAGTTGATCCTTTTTGAAGTGAACAGGGCAAGAAATTAATTTTTCTTTTTAACTGCTGCTTTTTTAAAAGTTGCTTTCCCGGTTATGAATAAATTGTAAAGAGCTGGTTGCCATGTTGCATTAAAATCGGCTCTTTTTTTATTCTCTAAGGGCTAAACAGAATGTGTTCAGATCAGCATCATTAATCGTTTCATAATTTTTGTAGTTAAGTATTATATAGTATTAATAAGCTGAAATTATCCTCCATGGGTTAAGGAGTATTTGATACATCAACTAAAGCATATTTATCTTTGCAACAAATGATATATCATGGAATTAGGCGTAGGCATGTTTGGGGATCTGCACATAAATGAAAAAGGAGAAGTACAACCCACCGGTCAGCGACTGAAAGAACTGATCGAAGAAATTAAACTGATGGATGAGCTGGGCCTGGATTTTTATGGCATTGGTGAACATCATCGCCCCGACTATGCCGTTTCTACTCCGGAAATTATTTTAGCTGCCGCCGCATCTGTCACAAAAAAGATCAAATTAGGGAGTGCCGTTTCGGTATTAAGCTCTTCTGATCCCGTAAGGTTATACCAGAGCTTTGCGAGCATCGATCTTCTCTCTGATGGCAGGGCCGAACTGGTTGCGGGCAGGGGTAGTTTTACAGAATCCTTTCCTCTCTATGGTTTAAGTCTGGCAGATTATGATGCTTTGTTTGAAGAGAAGTTAGACCTGTTATTAAAAATAAATAAAGAACAACGCATTACCTGGAAAGGAAAATTCAGGTCAGCATTAAATGACCAGGAAATCTTACCCCGTGCATTGAATGATCATCTCAATATATGGGTGGCAGTTGGTAGTACGCCTGCTTCTGTCCTCAGAGCAGGGAAGGCGGGACTGCCGGTCATATTCGCCATCATCGGTGGCAACCCGGCACAGTTCATCCCCTTATTTGATTACTATAAAGAAGTGTATCAGCATCATAAACATGATATGTCGGCTTTTCAGGTGGGAGTGCATATGCATTGTTTTTTTGGAAACAACAGTAAACAAACTGCGGATGCATATTACCCGCTGTATGCCGCACAGATGAACAGGGTGGGCGCTTCCAGAGGCTGGCCTCCCTATCAGCGGCAGCAATTTGATTTTGGCCGGGGCAGTGAAGGTGCTTTGATCATCGGGGATGCCAATGAAGCCATTGATAAAATTTTACAGGCACAGGAAATGTTCGGGCTCACCCGTTTTTCTGCACATATGGATGTTGGCGGACCTTCACATAAATCATTGATGAAGTCTATAGAGATTTATGGAAACAAGATTGCTCCCAAAGTACGGGAAGCATTGAAAAACTGAAACATTTAAAACCTACAATTGAACTTATACATCCTCTTATTTCCTCATGCCTGTTGAAAGGCTTTTATCGTAATGTTGGAGTTACATATTTTCATCAATCTGCTTAAATATATCAACAACTTTTTCTATCCAGATGGTGGATAAATATAAACAGATTAAAACTTGACAGGCGATAAATAGTTTTTTAGCTTTACACATGTTTTCGGCATCACTTCTGCTTATGGATAAATGATTGCCACTGCCCGGGAAATATCCCGCTTCCTTCTTTTACCCGCATAGAGATATAATAGAAGTTTGTTTATACATTTTTTTTAACATTTAAATTTAAAGACATGCGCACTTTATTAAGAGCCACTTTTGACGTGGTAGCATCCAACGAAGCCATCGTTGACGGAACCTTATCTAAGATCATGAAGGATACAGCAGACAGGATCCATCCCGAAGCGACCTATTTTCTTACCATTGACGGGTGCAGATCCTGCATCATCGTATTTGACCTGAAAGACCCTTCAGATATTCCGGCAATAGCAGAACCGTTTTTCCTGAACCTGAATGCCAAAGTGGAGTTCAGTCCTGTAATGAATGCAGACGAGCTAAAAAAAGGAATTACAAAATGGGAAAAGAATGCCAAGTTTATTCCTGAGAAATTTCACCATACGCATACAAATTAAAAAAGTATCCGTAAGTGCAGTGAAAGTGCAGGGATAAATTGTTTAAAACAATTTGCTTGTAAGTTTTGTAAATGATTTACAACAGGTAATTAGTATATATTCTCCAGCCCGGTTGCCAGTCATCGTGCAGATAATAACCTATCGGTTTTGCTGTTATCTTTATCTTCAAAACCGGAGCCATGCCTGAATATACCGTTAAGATACTGGAATCAACATTTGTAAACCATGATGTGAAACACTTTGTTGTAGAGAAACCGGAAGGCTATCATTTTATCCCCGGCCAGGCTACAGATATTTCTATTAACCTCCCCGAATGGAAAGATAAACTGCGGCCATTTACTTTTATATCGCTGAATGAATCTCCCTACCTGGAATTTGCCATCAAGATATATGATGAATACAATGGAGTGACCCGTCAACTCGGAAAAACCAATGCAGGAACAGAATTAATTTTGCATGATCCTTTTGGAACAATCAGGTATAAAGGTCCGGGTACATTCATTGCTGCAGGCACAGGAGTTACACCATTTATTGCCATCATCAGGGATTTATATAACCGTAATATGCTGGATAATAATACCCTGATCCTTTCGAATAAAACTACCGATGACCTGATATTTCCGCAGGAGCTTTCCGATAAACTTGGCACTAATTTTATCAATGTATTTACCCGCGAAGGCGTTATTGGTTTCATGGAAAGAAGAATCAACAAAAGATACCTGATAGAAACCATCCGCGATTTTGGCGGTAATTTTTATGTGTGCGGTCCTGATCTTTTTGTAAAAGAGATAAGTGGTTATCTGCTCAGTTTGGGAGCATCTGCAGATACACTTGTAATTGAGCAATAGTTTATATTATGCATCATCGGAATATCTCCGGCAGGAGATGAGAGTATTAATTGGCCGACTGAAGCCGGCTTAATTATTAATACAAGTTGCAGTGTGAGATTCTTGTTTTTCTACACTGTAATGTCTTACCCAACATTGAAAAAAGGAACCAATAAATTCAACCAGTATTTCTTTTCTGAGTAATCCTTGTTTAACGAGCCATTCCGGGATGGGAAAATATATCAAAAAAATTGGAATTGACACATTAAAACAATATCTTAAGGGTTGATTATACACTAATTAAACCCCCAAACAATGAAACAAATTTTTATGACAGCCTGCGCAGTTTTCATACTCGCCGGTTGTAATGACAGTAAAAAAGAAGAAACATCTGCAGCACCCGCAGCTGTATCAACAGAAACAAAAGCACCACTAGCCTTTGAGTTGGCAAAACCGTATAAAAACTGGGAAATCGGCAGCCACCAGAATGTGGTTAATGCCATGTCTGGACTAAAAGCTTTTGTTGATAAGGATTTTGCAGCACTGGAAGCAAGCATTGGAGATTCATTGGAAGTGTCGTTTGACTATTTGAATGAAAAAATGTCAAAAGACAGCGCTATGAAGATGTTTACTAAAATGCGGGGCCAATATGGTGATATAAAAATAATCATGTACGATTATGTGCCGGTGATCTCGGCGGATAAAAATGACGAATGGGTTACCATGTGGTACAAACAAGTATGGCAGGACAATAAGGGTAATTGGGATTCGGCAGCTATTATTGATGACTGCAAAATGAAAAATGGCAAAATGATCCAGTTGGATGAAAAAATGCAACGCTTTCCTGCAAAAAAATAAATTACTCGATTAAAAAGATTATTAAGATGCCCAGCAGTTTTTGCTGGGCATCTTTTATTTACCAATTAAGTTTCATCATATTATTTGGTCGCTGAACAAATACAAAGGAAATAATTCATGTTCTGAATCAAATGGCTCAATGAATCATTGACTCTACCAAAAATGCATATTTGATCACGTAAAGTACCGGTATTGCATGGATGAAAAGTAAGATGAAGTGTTTATAAGTAATTGTTATCAACCAGCCATTGTGTAATACGTTTCAACATGAACTGGTTTTTATCTACACTCATATCGGCTGCTAAAATTTTGTCTTTTGAAGTAAACGGGACTACTCTTTTAAGGTTATCCTTAGCAGTGAATAATTCAAAATTTTGTGCATTGTTGCCTCCTGTAAAAGAAAGCTTGGCAATACCAACGCCGGAGGGTAAACTGAATTCATAATAATCTGCACCATTACTGCTTCCTGTTGATTTAAAGCTGCCTATTACAACATAATCCTGTTCAATATTTTTATCTTGCTTTAGTTTTAATGGCCAGGATCTGTTTCGGGATACCATTGTATAATTAACAGCTATTCTCGGGCTTACTCCTTCAGCAGCTATAAATTGTTTTATTTTTGTATCGTCTGTTTTATCATTATCCAAAATGTCACTATTGCCAATAAGTTTTGCAAATGACTTTTCCTGGTTAAGAGAAGATACTTTAAAAATACCCACTTGATCAGCGGTTAAAAAACTAAGCCTGTAAAACAAATAACTGTTATCCGATTTATTCGATTCAAACTCTGTAGCTGGTACAGCAATAATGAGTTTTTCACCAGAAAGGGAAAAAACCTCAAAAGATTTTGTCAGTCCAAAGTTTTGTTTCTTAACCTCCATTCTGGCATAATCAGTACCATCAACCGTTATCAAACCATTTTTATATTCCACCTTCTGGGCAGCAATATTTATTGAGATAAAAAGGCAAATAATAAATAAGAGGTTTTTCATGAAGGTTGTTTTGCAGTAAAAATAAGTTAAACGTAGCGGTTTATTAAATTATCAAGTACTTTGACTTACCTGGTAGCGTGGGAGTAATTACTTTTATACAGGAAGATTAACGATTCTCTATAATTTAATTATTTGTAAATCACATATGTATAAATTTGTGCAAAACGAAATATCTAGAAATAACAGGCAGCATAATTTTCTGCCTGTTATTTGTTTTATTCTGTCACATTTTATTTTTTACCCCTGGTAAGCCACCAGCCAAGCCACAATCCGGTAAGGCCCCATTCTATCAATGCATCTATAAGGTGGGCCATCAGATCGAAGCTGCCGTACCAGATATGCATCGTATAAGGTGCATGCAAAAACACGATGATTCCGGTACCAATACTGCTCATGAAAACAGTGCCAAATGAAGGATTGCTGATTTTACCAAGCAGCAAACAAAGCATCCACACAATAAAAATATTTACCAGTAAACCCCGGCCCATATTCACAAACATCTTACTCATCGGCGGCATACTTTTATGGTATACAACCTGTGCATATGGTTTTCCTTCCATAGCTTTCATTTCACTTTCCATCTGATCACTGGATGTGCCTGGTGCAAAATTGGGCATATAATAAGCCCCATCTTCCGTGAACTGTGTACCCAGATAAGCCAGTATGCTGTCTTGTTTAGGGGTATATTGTTGTTGAGCTTTGTGGAGATTCAAAGCCCCCCAGGTTAGAAATTGCCATCCAAAAATGATAATGCCTCCAACGATGGCTGCGATGATTGTTTTTTTCATAAAACAGTTTTTGGTTTTAGAATAACAATATAAATAATAAAAAAGAGAAATTAAAGCAAGTTGTTTATTTATGCTTCCGAAGACATTCTTTTATGGCGCATCAAATGTGCTGATCAACTTTTTAATTTTTTCATTCATCTGAAAAAGCAGCACGGTTTATATTGATATTTCTGTTTAAATTGTATCATTAAAAGCCTCACATGAAAAAATTACTGGTTTCAGTTTCTGTATTAATTGCCATTTCATTACATACAAAAGCACAAAAGATATATTCAGTAGATGCTGAATATAAAGCTGATGTGAAAGTTTTTGTTGTGGATGCCGAATACAAGGCAGATTTGCTGGTATATAAAGTTAACGCTGAATACAAGGCAAAGGACAATGAGGGTAAATGGTTTTTTACCGATGCTGCTTATAAAGCAGATAAGAAAATATATTATGTGGATGCAGAATACAAGGCAGAACTGAAAATATTCTTTGTAAAAAACGATTATAAATCAGCCTGGAAAAAAGTGGATAAAAAACATTTGATGTATTAAACATACCGGAAAATGTAAAATTGCAGAGAGTTATCAATCAACATAAATAATTACATGAAATCGCGATCTACTTTACCTTCCTCCGTTTTAGATTTCTTAAAAAAGCTTAAGCAGCACAATAACCGCGAATGGTTCAATAAACACAAAGAAACATTTCTTAAAGAACAGCTTTTAATAGAAACCTTTGCTGATGCTTTATTAACGGAACTCAATACACAGGATCTGATCGAAACAACTTCAGGGAAAAAAAGTTTACATCGGATCTACCGCGACACCCGTTTCTCAAAAGATAAAACACCCTATAAAAATAATTGGAGCGGAAGTTTCAAACGGGCAACCAAACTACGCCGCGGAGGTTATTATTTTCACATTGAACCCGGGAATACGTTTATTGGGGGTGGCTTTTGGGGACCCAGTACAGAAGATCTTAAGCGGATACGTGATGAGATCGCTTTTGATGCATCTCCGCTGAGAAAAATATTAAAGAGCAAATCCTTTGTCTCCACTTTCGGAAGCCTGCAGGGCGAGCAACTCAAAACAACTCCAAAAGGATTTGATGCAACCAACGATGCCATTGACCTGTTGCGGTTTAAACAGTTTCTGGTAATGAGAAGATTTACAGACAAAGAAGTGTTAAGCGAAACTTTTTTAAAAGAAGCAAGCAAGACCTTTAAAAATATGCGACCTTTTTTTGATTATATGAGTGGAATATTGAGTACTGATCTTAATGGGATCGTAAAATAAATCCGAAGATGTAGCTTTTAAGAATAAAGAAATTATTGCAGTGGAGCCGTTTAAAAAAATGCTGCCTGTTAAGACAGACAGCATTCAGATTAATTAAATTATTTATTAGCTATTTATTTTGTCGGATTTGAAGCAACACTCATATCCCTTACACAAACATATTTACCGTTTCTGTTTTCGAAGTATGACATATAATGACCATTATCAACAGCTGTCCCTGCAGCATTCATCTTGGTCCATGATCCAATTTCAACGAGCATATTTCCTTCACCAAACAGATCAACAACTTTGTATACATTGTAGTTCCCGGAGGTATCTTCTGCAATGTTTTTTGCAATGTCTTCTTTAATAGCAGCATTCCCCATTTTTGGTGCTTTGCCTCTTGGATAACTGGTTGCATCCTCGGCATAATAAACAGCAACAGCCGCCGCATCTTTTGCTTTTTCAGCAGCAGCAAAAGCATCTTCCATTGCCTGGATCGTTGGTTTTATTTTTTCAATATCAACGGTTTTAGTTTCAGTGGCCGCTGTAGTGCAAGCTGCAAAAAATAAAGTAAGTAAGATAATCAGAAGGGGTAATTGAAATTTACTTTTCATAATCATGTTGTATTTGGTTAATAATAATGTTTAACTGTTTTATGTATACATTCTTTATTTTGTAAATGCAACAGGTTTCGAAGGCAATGATCTTCCATACTGGTACATAAGGTCAACCTTTCCTGCTGTATTGAACCGCCAGGTTTCACTGATAACTAAAGAATCTGTTTTCCCGGCCTTATCTGTAAATTTTTCTGTTGACCAGATACATGCCCATTCATCTTTACTGGGTTCCAAAGTAACCGGGAATACGACGTGAATCCTGTTTTCCATGGCTGTATAATTTGAACGGGCTTGCTGCATGGCAGCCATTACCTGGTCTTTTGTACCAGAAACCAGCATGCCATCCCGAAGGTATAGGCTTACAGAATCTGCAAAATAATCATTGGCTTTAGTCAGGTCTCCACTATCCCAGGTTCTGAATAATGCCATTACGTTTTCAGCATATTTACTATTACCCAGTTTCATTTCTGAAGAATAAGTGGGAGTATAGCCCGACATATTGGTTATGGCCGGAGCTTCAGCCATTTTACTCTCATGTGAAGCATCAGTAGTTTTTTCCGTTGCCTGATTGCAGGAAAAGATACTTAATACGATACCTAGAACAAATAAATTTTTCATTACTGTTATTTTTGGGTGAATAATAAGGGGTAAAATTTCTACTCTGAGAAAGATAATACAAATAGCCAAGACATACAATTAAAGTTACATGTTAGTCAATAAAAAAAAGCTTACTAATAAGAGGTAAGGAATTTTTAAGTAGTTATTACCGGATTAAAACAACATTGCCCCTCAGTATTTTAACCTCGCCTTTGCGGTCAATGCCTTTAATGCTCCATACATAATTATCGATGGGTTGTTTTTTCCCTTTATAAGTTCCATCCCATCCTTTGGTAATGTCTTTGGATTCATAAACCAATTCACCATAGCGGTTAAATACCCTGAAAAAATCAAGCTTTGAAATACCAATTGCAGTTGGTCTGAAGATATCATTCAACCCATCGCCATTTGGCGAGAAAGCAGTGGGCACATAAAACGTAGGCCCTTTGAAGACCCTTATAAATACAGTATCATGATCTGTACAGCCAATGGCATCTTTTACCGTAAGGATGAATTTGGTATCGGAAGTAAGAATGGCTATTGGATCAGCAATGTTAGGGTTATTGAGTACTGTTGCCGGTGACCATTGATAAGAACCGCCTCCGCTTCCGTTCAGGGGATACGGTGCATTGTATTCGGCATTGCCATCTGGCCCTGCATTGGCAATCACCTGTGGCTGAATGGATATGGTTACCCTTGCAGTATCCATGCATCCTTTATTTCCAGTAACAATAAGCTGATAAATACCGGGAGAGTAAAGATGGGAAGGATTTGCAACCGCTATATTATTTTGAGTCCATATAGTTAAAAATGTACCGGTATTGTATAGTGTAGTGAGGTTGGTGGTATCGCCAAAACATAGGTTAAGTGTCTTATCTGGGCCCAGTTCCGGAACACCGTTAACCTCCACCGTTATTAATGATCTGGGACTCTCACACATTCCAATAAGCTGGCTTACATAGAAGTAATAATTTCCAGGCTGACTAGTTGATGGAACAGGTGCTGTTGGAGATCCAAATCCTCCTGAAGAAAACGGATACCAGATTAATGTGCCAGTTCCGTTGGCTGTAAGCGGCGACGATAGTTCGTACCGGCAATAGCTTACTGGCGTGTTAACAACAGGTTTTGTCGGAGTTTGATTTACAATTAGATTTAAAATAGCCACAGAGTCGCATCCCGCATAATTTAACAACGTTACTGAATAAGTTCCTTGTGATGGATATGATTGTCCATTCCATAAATATGGTAATTCACTGGAACAAATTGCCAAGTTCGTTGTGCTTTCTGTATTTGATTTTACAGTAAGGATGAGATTTGCAACAGAGTCGCATCCAGTATTGTTTACCAATGTTACTGAATAAGTTCCAGCTGCTGCATAACCTTGTCCGTTCCATGAGTAAGGTATTTGACTGGGACATATTGCTGTGTTGGTTGTACTTGTAGTATTCGATTTTACAGTAAGGGTAAGAAAAGTAACAGAGTCGCATCCAGCGCTATTTAACAACGTTACCGCATAAGTTCCGGCTGTGTTTAAAGTTTGTCCGTTCCATGAGTAAGGTAATTGACTGGGACATAATGCTGTGTTGGTTGTACTTGTAGTATTCGATTTTACAGTAATGGTAAGAATAGCAACAGAGTCACATCCAGCGCTATTTAACAACGTTACCGCATAAGTTCCTGCTGTGTTATAAGTTTGACCATTCCATGAGTAAGGCAATTGATTGGAACAGATTGCCGTGTTAGTTGTGCTGGTTGTATTTGGTTTTATTGTAAGTATGATCGTTGCCACCGAATCGCAACCCGAAGAACTGACCAGTGTTACTGCATAAGTTCCTGCTGCGGGATAAATTTGTCCGTTCCAGGAATATGGCAATTGGTTAGAGCAGATCGCAGTGTTGGTAGTACCAGTGAGTGTATTGTTGACCGTGAGTATCAGCATTGCCACCGAATCACAACCTGAAGAACTG
>JBBKWV010000062.1:0-39167 GCA_037969135.1 Ferruginibacter sp. | reverse complement strand
ATTTTACCTCCTCTTGTAACAATTGCCATTGCAATCTGGACGAAGAGAATAATCCCTTCACTTTTAATTGGGTTATTATTGGGAAGCTATCTATTGAATCCAACTGTCACGGGTGGTTTTGAAACTGCTGTTGATCAGATTGTAAAAACACTAACTAATAAGGGTAGTTTGCAGGTGCTTTTATTCCTGTATCTGTTCAGTGGTTTAATTGCACTTATAAAAAAATCAGGTGGCATAAAAGCTTTTTCAAACCTGGCGGAAAAGCATATTGAGAGTAAGAAGGGGGTGTTTTTTGCATTGTGGGCTTTGATTCCGGTTACTTTTATTGATTGTGGATTTAGAGTTGTTGGTGCAGGTTCCATTACCCGCTCATTGGCTGAAAAAAATAAGATTGCAAAAGAACGGTTGGCATTTATGCTTAACAATACAGCCAGTCCTGTAGTAGAACTTATACCGATTGCCACAACGTTTGTTGGATTTAATGTAGCTATTATTGGTCAGGGTTTACAAGCCGCAGGGGTTGCAGAAAATAATTCCGCTTATGCTATCTTGCTTAAAGCAATTCCATTTGAGTTTTTCAGCATTTTGGTCATTGTTATAACATTTCTTTCCATCTTTTATCAATTTAAGAAATCTGGCAGAGATCTAAATGAAACTAAAAGTATAAAAGATAATGGCGGGATGAATATGGACATAGAAGAAGATAAACCTTTAATAAAGCCAAGGGTTATCAATCTTATTGTTCCCTTGTTTAGTGTAATATTGTTAAGTATTTTTTTCTTTTGGTTTTTCGGTAAAGATAAACCAGTCAACAATTCTTTTATATCAGCATTAACCAATACAGAACCAAACAGGGCTATGCTGGTTTCCCTGTTTATCAGCATAGCGATATCCACTATTTTTTATTTTTTCCAAAAATATAATCTTAAAAAAATGACTGTCGATTTCATGTCCGGTGGAAATGAAATTATCACAACCTTGGTTATCCTTGCATTAGCCTGGCCCCTGGCTGCTATTTCACTGGATTTAGGTTTAAGCAGTTTCATACAGCAGTATTTAGGAAATTCCCTGCCGGCATGGAGTGTTCCTGTTTCACTTTTTTTGTTATCGGGTGCTGTAACTTATTTTATCGGCTCAGGGTGGGGAGCAGCTTCTTTGATTATGCCCCTTGCAATTACGCTCGCAGTTTCGGTTAGTTCAAACATTCCGCTTTGCGTTGCAGCAGTAATCACCGGGGGAACATTTGGAGATGTTTCTTCACCTGTTGCAGGCATGACCAACATGTCGTCTAATATTTCCGGGGCCGACCATACAAAATATATAAAATATTTAAATCCTTATAACTTCATTGCAGCGGGTATTGCAGTCATTTTATTTTTAATTTCGGGATTCATTTATCAGCAATGACAGCAGAAGTATATTATTTAACATGTTTTGAATCTTAAAATTCAGAAAAATGGAACATCAACATTCTACCGAAACGTCTGAAAAAAAGGCAACAATGGACCATTCCAAAATGGATTACAGCAAAATGGATCACAGCAAAATGGATCATGGCAGTATCCCCATGGGCATGGCAGGGCACGACCACCATAAAATGATGATTGCCGATTTTAAAAAACGTTTTTGGGTAAGTCTTATACTTACTATTCCTGTTTTGGTTTTATCTCCCATGATACAGCAATTTTTTAGTTACAGTTTATCAGTGCCGGGCAATAAATATGTGCTGATGGCGCTTTCTTCCGTAATTTATTTCTGGGGCGGCTGGCCATTTTTAAAAGGTTTTTATACCGAAATAAAACAAAAAGGCCCTGGCATGATGACATTGATAGCCATGGCTATTTCGGTCGCTTATTTTTACAGCACGGCAACTGTTTTTGGCTTACCCGGCATGGATTTTTATTGGGAGCTGGCTACATTGATCGTAATTATGTTATTGGGGCATTGGCTCGAAATGAAATCCGTTCTTGGTGCATCCAAAGCATTGCAATTACTGGTGAGTATGATGCCTGCCGAAGCACACCGGGTAAAGGCCGACGGACAGGTTGAAGATGTAAGTCTTGAATCATTGATTAAAGATGATATTATAATGATCAAGCCGGGGGAAAAAGTTCCTGCAGATGGAATCATTGTGGAAGGCAGCAGTTATTTAAATGAATCGATGCTCACCGGAGAGTCAAAACCGGTAAAAAAAGAAATAGAAAATAAAGTTATTGGCGGTTCCATAAATGGCAATGGTTCAATGAAAATGAAAGTGGAGCATACGGGCAAAGACAGCTATCTCAGCAAAGTAATTAAACTGGTAGAAGAAGCCCAGAAAGCCAAATCAAAAATGCAGAACTTCAGCGATAGAGCGGCCAAATGGCTTACCTATATTGCATTGTCTGTTGGTTTTGCTACACTGGCTGTTTGGTTGATTGCAGGTTTTTCTTTTGTATTTGCATTGGAGCGTATGGTTACTGTAATGGTCATTGCCTGTCCACATGCACTGGGCCTGGCAATTCCGTTGGTAGTTGCCATCTCAACGGCAGTATCAGCACAAAACGGATTGTTGATCCGTAACAGAACCGCCTTTGAAGAATCCCGGAAAATAACTGCACTCCTGTTTGATAAAACCGGAACACTTACTACAGGTATATTCGGCGTAACCCGTTTTGAAACCAATGGCGAAATTTCAAAAGAAGAATTATTACGTTTGGCAAGTGCGTTGGAACAAACTTCAGAGCATCCGATAGCTGTGGGTATTGTCAACAAAGTAAAAGAATTGAACATAGCCATACCAAAAGCAGAGAAATTTAATGCAATTACCGGTAAAGGAGTGGAAGCTGTGGTGGAAGGAAGATCGGTAAAAGTGGTTAGTCCGGGTTATTTAAAAGAGAAGAACCTGGCGGTGCCAGACGGCGCATTTTCCAGCAAAGCAGAAACGGTTGTTTTTATTTTGGTGGAGGATAAAGTGGCAGGTTATATTGCTTTGGCGGACGCTATTCGTCCGGAAAGTGCTGAGGCAATTAAAGTATTTAAAATGAATGGGATTAAAGTAATGATGGCTACAGGAGATAATGAAATAGTAGCAAAGGCTGTTGCGGATGTATTGGGATTGGATAAATATTTTGCAGAAGTATTACCACATCAAAAAGTGGAAATAATAAAAGAGCTGCAGGGCAAAGGAGAATTTGTGGCCATGACAGGCGATGGTGTTAATGATGCGCCGGCACTGGCACAATCAGATGTTGGTATTGCAGTTGGTTCCGGAACAGATGTAGCGGCAGAAACAGCCGATATTATTTTGGTAAACAGCAATCCAAAAGATATTGCAAACCTGATCTTGTTTGGTAAAGCCACCTACAAAAAAATGATCCAAAACCTGATCTGGGCTACGGGCTACAATGCCATCGCTATTCCACTGGCAGCAGGTGTTTTATATAAAGCAGGATTTGTAATGGGACCGGCAGTGGGAGCCGTTTTTATGAGTTTAAGTACTATTATTGTTGCGATAAATGCTCAATTATTAAAAAATAAATTAGGGGCTAAATAACCAATTAAATGCTATGAAATATTCCGTTTCTTAACCAACTTTGTAAGGTTATCATTGGGCATGGATTATTTCTTTACTGATGTATTACCGTTTCAAAAATCAGAAAAAATAAAAGAGCTTCAAAGCAAAGGAGAATTTATGTCTATGACAGACGATGTTGTAAATGCACCTGCTATTACCACAAACAGCAGATGCTGTACTGATGACCTTTAGTACTTTCGTGGTTGCGATAAATGCAAGCTTATTGAAAGTTAAAAAATAAATGGCATGCCGGTTTCAAAAAAAGCCCTCGTTCTGAACAGGGGCTTTTTTATTTGTATGAATATTTTTTATTTGATCCGCTTTATTGTGCAACCAACACTTCTGCTTTCTTTTACGCTGATGTCTTTTCCGGCAATGAGTTCATTGATTGCTTCTTTTAAATGATGCCTGTTTACAGCTGTTTCATCAGAAGGATTGTCATCGATTGCACCATGATAAACCAGCTTCAATTCTTTGTCAAAAAGAAAACATTCTGGTGTTCTGTTTGCACCAAAAGCATCTGCTATTTCACTGTTCTTGTCAATCACATAACTCCAGTTATATTTCTGATCTTTTGCATAAGCCTTCATATCATCAAAACTATCATCATCATCTCTCATGGCTTCATTGCTGTTTAACAGGATCACCCCTACTTTCATTTTTTGTGCATAATCTCCGATGGCAATGGTACGCTGTTGATTTTTTATTACATAAGGACAGGTATTACAGCTAAACATTACCAATACACCATTTTCTTTTAATACATCTTTCATACTGATGTCTTTTCCGGAAACATCTTTCATTTTTTGTGTTGCTTTTGGCATGGTACTACCCAGTGGCAGCGTTTCAGAAAAAGTGAAAGCAGCTGTTGCCGCAAGGATCCCGGCTGCAAACAGGATATGTATTTTTTTCATGACGATATGTTTTATGTTGAATTATTTAAAGGTATTAAAATATAAAAGGTATGGAATACCGTTTATAAAAAATTAACCTGCTGTTTTATTTTCTTCCAGATCCCTTTGCATGGCAATGGCTTTTAATGATTTGATACTAACGTTTAATTCAAACCCGATCAGTAAGGCAAGTGAGTTTACATAAATAAGGGCCATTAACATCATAATGGTTCCAATGGAACCATATAAAACATTGTACCGGCCAAAATTGTTTACGAATGCTGAAAAACCGAGCGATGAAAGTATACTAAGGGTAGTGGCTAACAGGGCTCCCGGGGTTCTCAACTTCCATCTTTTATGAACAGAAGGTGCATATTTAAAAATGAAACCGATCGCAAAGAAAATTAACAATACAATCAAACCCCATCTCGTATAAACGATCACTTGCCGCCAGCTATTGCTATGTACAAATAATTTCAGGATAGCGCCCTGGGATATCAACAATACCAGGTAACCAAGCAACAATCCGAAGAGTATAATGGTAAGTTTGATAGCAACCCAGCGCTGATGCAGGCCTTTTCTGCTTTGAAAACCCAGGTATTTTTTGTTGAAGGACCGCATTAATCCCATCATGGCACTGGAAGCAAAAAATAAGGATAACAATAACCCAAAGGAAAGCAACCCGATCTTGGAATCATAAATAAAGGAATCTACAAAATTTATTATTTCCTTGTTGTAAACTTTTGAAGGAATGATATCAAAAATCAAACTATGCAATTGCAGTTGAATACTTTTTTTTGAAATAAAAGGCAGGTTGGGTATGAGTGTAAACAGGAATAAAAAGGAAGGTGGTATTGCCATGATAAAATTATAGGAAATGGCAGAAGCCCTTTCAAATATTCCGTGTGTTTTCATCTGGCGGTAAAAAAAACGCAATACATCATACAATGGCACGCCTTCAAAGCCGGGTAAATACCAATGTTTGCTTTTGTTTAATAAATAACCGATCGGCGGTTTTGTTATGAGCAGTCTTTGAAGTTTGATCACAAGCGAATATAGATTATAACTGTTATTTAGAAATTCTGCTGAGAATTAAACTATCCAGCGCAAGCCGGTATGCTTTTGCAAAAACAAGGTGTTGCTGATATGTTTCTGCAAAATTTGAATATCCGTTAAATTCGGGTTTTGCCACAAAGAAAATATAATTCGTTTGTGGTGCATCCAATACAGCATCAATGGTGTTGATGGATGGCGTGCAAATGGGGCCCGGAGGTAATCCTGTTTGCCTGTATGTATTGTACAAGGAAGGGTAGGCAAGATGGCCGTGTAAGATCCTTTTCAGGCCAAAATTACGCAAGGCATACTTCACCGTTGGGTCGGCTTCCAGTTTCATCCCTTTTTTTAAACGATTTATATATACACTTGCAATAAGTCCTTTGTCAGACTGTTTGGTCGTTTCTTCTTCCACAATACTGGCAATGGTATAAACCTGTTCTGGAGTTAATTTTAATGCTGCTGCTTTTTGGATTCTTTTACCTTCCCAGAATTTGTCTTTCTGGTCAACGAAACTGGTGAGTATATTTTTAAAAGAAGTGTTCCACCAGAATAGATATGAATTCGGGATGATACCTGTCATAACTATATTGCTATCGAGGTGATATTTAGCCAATGAGTCATTGTTCGTAATAAAATGGATGACTTCCAGAGAATCAGTTTCAAACTGTGCACCCACTTTCCCGGCAAAGTCCTGCTTTGTACGCAATTTATTTATGACAAATCTCACCGGCGACTGGTTGCCAGATTTCAACATTCTTATCAGGTTGAGCAGGTTCCCGTTTTTAACTTCGTATCGTCCGGGTTTTATATTCCGGTGATATTTTACACGCCTTGCAACCAGGTTAAAGAAAAAAGGGCCGCTTATTATTTTTTGATCAATCAGAGAAGCTTTTACTTCTTCAAAACCGGCGCCGGTTTTTATATAAAAGTATTTATTCTCAGGGGCAGAAACAGTTGGCCCCAATAAATTCCAAACAGCATAAACCCCGGCAATTATCAAAATCAGGAATAAGAAAGAAATTATTTTTTTCATAGTTGAGATTTAATAAATCCTGTTGCAAATCTAAAATAAAAAAACCCCGCCAGAAAAGGCGAGGTTAAAAATGTGTTATATATATTTTACTTAGTATTTGTATCTGTAGGTAATGGAACTGTATTGGCAGGTTGTGCCTGGTTTTGTACCGGTGAGGTTGAGATGCCTTTTATCAAGTCATCGCCTGAACCTGATCCACCATCTTTAGGAATAAATGCAGGAGACATCAGGCAAAGCATTCCTACTATAGCTGCAAATACCCATGTACCTTTTTCCAGTACATCATTTGTTTGTTTAACACCCATTAATTGATTGCTGAAACCACCGAAAGTGCCGGATAAGCCACCACCTTTTGGATTCTGAATCAAAACGATCAGTCCAAGGATCACAGAAGAAATAATAATCAATACTCCAAATAATGCTAACATGTTTATTCTTTTAAACTGGTATTTTAATAATTCACCCGAATTATTGGTTCTGGGTGATCTGTTCTATTTTGGCTGCAAAGTAAGCGCTTTTAGCAGGATTAAGCAAACTTAATTTTTCAAGAGTCATCAGGGCTTTGCCTGTCTTTCCCTGTTGTAAAAATGCTTCTGCCATTGATTCTGTTAAAATATCCGCCTCCTGGTTGCTTTTCTCTGCCAGCGTCTGAACTGCAACATCCATTTTTTCCGTTACGGCATTGCTGTCCTTTTCATGAACTTTTTTCATGCTTTTCAGCCATTCAGTAAAGCTTTTGAGTTGTTTTCCCAGTTTATCCCCGGTTTGTATTTCTTCACTGAGTTTTATCCCTTGTGAAGCAAAATAATCGGAGGCAAATAAAGGTTCAAAAAGCATCTCTTCTTTTTCCGGTTTGGCATCTTTTGCAACTTCAATCTCAACCGGAGGGATTGGAATATTATCCTGCGCAATTTCCATGGAAGTTTCCGCTTTTACGGTTTCTTCAACCAAAGGCAGGATTTCACTTTTATTATCTTCAACAACTGCTTCTGCTATTTCAATGGGGCTTTCAATAGTTTGTTTCTTTTCAACAACCTTATTCAACCGGTAATTCAATAAAAAAGGATTGTTGAAATGTAGCGCTGCCTTTGCTGCGATTTGTTCATATTCTGAATGGGAGCTATCTGTTTTTTGCAATAAGAAAAAATGGGGGGCAGTGAAATAAGGATATTCTTTTACAATTTTCAACAGCAGATCCCTGCTATCCGGGTCTGATGAATTTTGTTTAAATAATTGTGAGAATAAGTCCTTCATAATTCAAAGCTAAAGTTAAAAGCCCAACCATCAAAAATTACCAGTTGGAAAATATTTTATTAAAGATCTCATCTACTATATTTTTTACCATTTCATCGTTCAGAGATGCTTCTGCCTGGCTTAAAGACTGGGTTGCCGGGAAATCGAAAGTTCGGGTAAGATCTGTTTCAAAATTCTTTTTTTCGTCCAGTGTATTCCGGAATTCAAGATGAAAACCTACTGTAAGCCGGTTGCCACTTGCATTGTTGCCTGTAATACTGACTGTACTGGTAAAATATTGTGAAACAAATCCACTGATATCATAATGAGCCTCATCATTAGTTTGCCGAAGCCTTGTGGTATTGATGATTTTTTGTTTTAATTTTTCTGTAAGCTGCGGACTGAGTTGTGTATTTACATATTGTGCTTTATTTTCAAGGTAATTCACCCTGAATGTTTTTACATCAACAGGAATCGGAGATGTGTCTTTAAATGAATACTTACAGGTTGAAAAGCTGAAAATACTTATCAGAAGAAAACCAGTTAAATATAATTTGAGAAGATGTTGTTTTTGCATTTTGATATTTAATGATTACTGTTCAATGTTTTACCAGTTATATTTATTTTTAGAGTTTCGGTTTACACAATATCAATAAACCGTTTTACAAATTCTCGATATCATATTCTTTCAGCTTCCTGTATAAAGTCCGCTCACTGATCCCAAGGTCGAGAGAGGCATCTCTTCTTTTACCACGGTGTTTTTTGAGTGCTTTTATGATCAGTTCTTTTTCCTTATCAACAATACTCAGCGATTCCTCCACATCTTCATGCTGCTGGATATTCTTGTCATTATGCATTATAACAGCAGGGGAGTTTTGTTTGTAATTATTATTGTTTCCGCCTGAATTTATTTCTTTTAAATTGCTGTTGTCATTGTTATACACAGGAGCATGCTGTAGAGATGGATTTTGTAAAAGATCGAAAAACATTTTCTTCAATTCATTCACATCCTTCTTCATATCGAAGAATAATTTATACAGGATCTCCCTTTCATTGGCAAATTCTGTCTGGCTTACACTTCCATTGCCCCCAACCAGTACCGGTAGTCTCGAATAATTGTGTTCCGGTAAGAATGACTTTAACTGGTCTTCAGTGATCAGTTTCTCTTTACTTAAAACGGATATCTGTTCTGCAATGTTCTTTAGTTCTCTCACATTTCCGGGCCAGGAATAGTTGATGAGGATCTCCCGGGCTTCGTCTGTTAATTGAACGGAAGGTGATTTATAACGGTCTGAAAAATCGGTTGCAAATTTCCGGAACAATAAGAAGATATCTTCTTTACGGTCTCTTAAAGCCGGAACCCTTATCGGAACAGTATTTAAGCGGTAATACAGGTCTTCTCTGAACCTGCCTTTATGGGTAAATTCAAGCAATTCTTTATTGGAAGCAGCGATCACCCGTACATCTGTTTTCTGAACCTTGCTGCTGCCAACACGAATGTATTCACCGGCTTCGAGTACACGCAGTAACCGGGCCTGAGTGCCCAGGGGCATTTCACCGATCTCATCTAAAAAGATAGTACCTCCGTTCACCGTTTCAAAATATCCCTTTCTGCTGTCAACGGCTCCGGTAAAAGACCCTTTCTCATGTCCAAACAATTCAGAGTCGATGGTGCCTTCCGGTATGGCGCCACAGTTAACCGCAATAAATGAATTGTGTTTTCTGGCAGATAGTGCATGAATGATCTGTGAAAATACTTCCTTACCCACACCGCTTTCCCCATTGATCAAAACACTCAGGTCAGTATTGGCAACCTGTACCGCTACATTCAGTGCATGATTCAATGCCGGCGAATTGCCAATAATACCAAAACGGTTTTTTATTAATTGTAGATCCATAATTATATTTTCTTTATCCGAATGTAGATATCCGTTTTACATTTTATTTTCCCTTTTTGCCGAAAAGAGAAAATGGAAAAATTCTTTAACCTAAATGTTTTGCTTTTCCCAATAAGGTACCTGCTGTACAATGGGTAACTTCCACCAGTACATAATCTCCCTTCTTATAATTTTCTTTCGGAAAAACGATCACTTTATTTTGTTCATTCCGGCCATGAAGATCCTGGTCGCTTTTTTTCGAGAATCCTTCTACCAATACTTTAAAAGTCTTGCCCACATCTTTTTTCATGCTGATCAATGAATGCGCCCGATACAGATCAACCAGGTCCTGTAACCGCTGCTTTTTGATATCCAAAGTCACGTCATCTTCAAAACGCCTTGCAGCAAGGGTTCCCGGTCTTTCCGAATAATAATAAAGGTATGCCAGATCATATTTACAATATTCCATCAGGCTTAATGATTCCTGGTGGTCCTCATCTGTTTCAGAACAGAATCCGGCAATCATATCTGTTGAAATGCCACAATCGGGGATGAGTTCCCTGATGCGGTCAACTTTTGAAATATACCATTCACGGCTATATGTTCTGTTCATCATCTGTAATACCCGGCTGCTTCCGCTTTGCACAGGCAGGTGAATATAATTACAGATATTTTCATATTTTTTGATGGTAAAAAGAACATCATCCGTTATGTCTTTCGGATGTGATGTAGAGAAACGTACCCGCAGCAACGGAGAGATCAATGCTACCTTTTCCATCAGTTGTGCAAAACTTACCTGCTCTTTTGTTTCTTCATTCAGCCAGTGATAACTGTCAACGTTCTGTCCCAATAACGTCACTTCACGATACCCATCATTGAACAATGCTTCACATTCCAGTACAATACTGATGGCACTGCGGCTGCGCTCACGGCCACGGGTAAAGGGAACCACGCAGAATGAACACATATTGTTACAACCACGCATGATGCTTACAAACGCATTCACCCCATTGCTGTTTAAACGAACCGGAGCGATATCGGCATAGGTTTCATCCCTGCTCAGCAAAACATTCACCCCTTTTTGCCCGCCATTTGCCTCTTCGATCAATAAAGGCAGGCTGCGGTATGAATCCGGCCCCACAACAATATCAACCAGTTTCTCTTCTTCCAAGAAGGTAGATTTCAGGCGTTCTGCCATACATCCCAATACCCCTACGATCAATCCCGGGTTGGCTTTTTTTATTTTTCTGAATTCCGTTAACCGCTTTCGGATGGTTATTTCCGCTTTTTCACGGATGGAACAGGTATTTATCAGGATCAGATCTGCTTTATTTTCATCCTTTGTTGAACCATAACCATTTGATTGTAAAATAGATGCAACTACCTCACTGTCGGCAAAATTCATGGCACAACCATAACTTTCAATAAAAAAATGTTTATCAAAGTTTTTGAAAGTATCAGTAATGGCCGAAAAGGATTCACCCTGACGGGCTTCATCATGTGTTTTATCTAACATTAAATCCTGCATAGATATTTTTAAAAATTAGTCGGCAAAGATAGCATAATTAAGTGTACTTGTGACAGTATGTCAGCATTAAAATTTTGCGAAAGCATGGAGGAATCAGGCTAAACTACATAGGAGAAACGGGAAGAAATAGGAGATAGCTGGTTAATTCATTACCTGAATCAGGTATTTACAGACTTTTCAAGTTGATTTTTTAACCAACTGTTGTTTATCGGGGTGATCCAGTTTTCTATCAATTGTTTTTTTGTAAGAACGGTATTATTAAAATAAAGCGTTTGCCCATTGATGAAATTGTTTTCAATAGCATAACTCAATTGGGATAAGGGAATTTGTTCAATTTTATCTTTTACAATGAATGCCAGGGTTTGCCTGTTAAACAGATCAACATTAAATTTTCTTTCAATGGATTTTACGAGGCGAACAGAACTGTCAGTACTGCATCCGCCAACTGCTGTTGCAGATTCATCGGCCATAAAAAATATGAATTGGCCAAAAAATAAATTTGCATACCCTTTTACCGGGCTGCCATGGCTGGCCCAGTTTTGAACAAAATCCTTCAACATATCTTCCAATTCAAATGCTTCGCTGATCAGGAACATACGGCTGCTTTGGTATATCCAGATCCTGGAATCGTCATGAAAATCTTCGGGAATATGTTGTTGAAAATGGAGGTCCATGATGCAAAGGTAAGCAGGTTAGGAATAAGGAACAAGGAATGATGAACAAGGAATGATGAATTAGGAAAGAGGAATGATGAACAAGCAATATTGAATTAGGAACAAGGAATGAAGAACAAGCAGCAATATGTTGATTTACTTCATCATTCAAATTTCAGTGTTCTCTGTTCGACATTCTTTTAATTACATCTTCATAAATAAATCAGGATACGAAACTAATTATTCTTTGTTAGTTAATTCAGATGGAGGCAGCAACCAGTTCTGCAATATCCAACACGGCAACTTCCTCTTCTTTTTCTTTATTTTTTACACCATCAGTTAGCATGGTATTGCAGAACGGGCATGCCGATGCAATAATATTTGCCCCGGTTTCCAGTGCTTCATTGGTTCTTTCAATATTGATCCGGAGATCTCCTTTTTCCTCTTCTTTAAACATTTGTGCACCGCCGGCTCCACAACACAAGCCATTGCTGCGGCAACGTTTCATCTCTATGAGTGAAACATCAAATGCTTCCAGTACTTTACGCGGTGCTTCATAAATATCATTCGCACGGCCCAGGTAACAACTATCATGGTATGTTATTTTCTTTCCTTTAAATGTTCCACCCTCAGCCATTTTAATTTTCCCTTCGTCGATCAGTTGCTGTAAAAAAGTGGCATGATGTATCACTTCATAATTACCGCCGAGTACAGGGTATTCATTTTTAATTACATTAAAACAATGCGGACAAGCAGTAACGATCTTTTTTATTTCATACCCGTTGAGTATCTGTATATTCTGATAAGCCATCATCTGAAACATAAATTCATTGCCTGCACGACGGGCCGGATCACCTGTACACATTTCTTCTTTTCCTAAAATGGCATATTTGATTCCCACTTTTTCCAATATGCTTACAAAAGCTTTAGTGATCTTTTGGGCACGCTGGTCAAAACTGCCGGCACAACCAACCCAAAACAATACTTCGGGTTTTTCTCCCTTCGCTAAAAATTCTGCCATTGTAGGTACATGCATATGCTATAGATTTGTACAACAAAGTAAACAACATTTTATCATTGATGTTTGTTATAAGACAAATTATTTTACATTTTAACCCCGGTACTTGAAGCGCATCTTTACAAAAATCACTCATTGGGAAGCATGGCCATTCAAATTATTGTACGCACCTATTGTGCCTGTATGGCTGTATTATATGATCCGGTCGGGTTCTGTCTGGTTCTTTACACCCAGTAATCCGAAAATCACTTTCGGAGGGCTTGACGGGGAGCCCAAAAAAGAAATGTATGATCTTTTACCCAAAGAGTTGTATCCCGAAACACTGAATGTTTTACCATCAGAAGAATTTGATGCGGTTATTCAGAAAATAAAAACTGCCGGTATACCATACCCGCTGATCGTTAAACCCGAGATCGGCGGCCAGGGGATATTATTCAGGAAGATAGATAATGATGCAGAGTTGAAGCATTATCATACTATGATACCGGTAGAATATATCGTTCAGGAAATGGTTTTGTATCCAATGGAAGTAAGTGTTTTTTATATCAGGCACCCAAAGCAGGAAAGTGGGATCGTTACCGGTTTTCTGCACAAGATACCTTTGCATGTAACCGGAACTGGAAAGCATACATTGGAGCAATTGATACAGAATCACCCTAAAGCAGCTAAGCGTACCGGAGAGTTGCAAAGTAAGCACAGGGAAAAATGGGAGACAGTGATTCCTGATGGAGAAAAATATATTTTAAGTTATGCAGCCAATCACAACAGGGGAGCTCATTTTGTGGATCTGAAAGCTGATATTGACGAAAGCCTGGTGCGTGTATTTGATAAATTAAGCCACCGCATCAATGATTTTTTTTATGGCAGGTATGATATCATGTGCAGCAATGTGGCAGATCTGAAGCAGGGGAAAAATTTTGCAATACTTGAATACAATGGTTGTGGCGCAGAACCCAATCACTTTTATGATACTGGCTATACATTGTTCGGGGCTTACAGAGAGATATTGAAACACTGGAAGGCGTTGTATGAGATCAGCCGGTATAACAGGAGCCAGGGGGTTAAACCATGGCCTTATAAAAAGGGAAAGATATTTTTAAAGCAAACAAAAGAGCTTTTCCGAATTATGCGGGAAGCGGATAAAAGAATTGGCTAAAAACTTTCTCCATGGGTTTTGCTGATGAGCCTGCGGGTTATGAATGGAAATATTTTCATGATTTTTATAAATAAATTGGTCACCTGTGTTTTTCCAAAAAAACGCTGGATCATTCTTCCGGCCCTGAGCCTCTTATCAAAATTTTTCTTCCAGTCATTTTTGTAGTTTTCTTCCATTTGATACCGGGTAATCCTGCCCTGCAGGAAATCATCGATCTTTCCGGCAGCAATTTTTCCTGCATGCATGGCCATACTCATACCATTACCACAAAGAGGGGTAATTAAACCGGCAGCATCACCGATCATGAGGATATTATTTTCAACCTGTGATTTATGCTGAAATGATATCCGGGAAATGGTTAACGGACTGGCATATAATTTTGTACTGTGCTCAAATATGTTTTTGAGAAAAGGGTTCCTGCTTAAAATTTTCTTTTCCATTTCTTCAATTGAATTTTCACAGTCTTTTAAATTGGCGGCATTGGTAAGATAGCAAAGACAATATTTTCCGTCTTCAATTTTTGAAATGCCGCAATACCCGTTCTTAAAATTGTGTAAGGCAATGGTATCTTCTGCAAAAGTTGTTTTGATATGATACTTGATGCCGATATAATTATTTAATTTGTTGGAGGATGCATGTATAAATGAGCGTTTCCATTTTACATCGAGGTTGCTTCTTTTACCAAATGCAGAACAACAAACCCTGCTGATGAATTTTCCGATGGTAGTTTGAATCCGGAAAATATCATTTACCAGTTGCACATCTTCCACTTTACAATTTTCAAATATTTCCACTCCGTTAGATTGAGCAATATTTTTCAGGTCATTGTCAATTCTGAAACGGCTTATTCCAAAACCACCCGGAGAAAGTTTTTCATTCAATACCGACCCATCCGGGGCAGTTACCAATAATCTGCTGATGACTGGCAAAGACATACTATGTAAGGGCATTCCCAGCCTTTCCAGGAAATTCCAGCTTTCCATGCTGATGTATTCTCCGCATACTTTGTGAAATGGATATTGTTCTTTTTCAAATAGAATTACAGAGTAGTGTTGTTTTGCCAGTTGTATAGAAAGGGTCAAACCTGCGAGTCCGCCACCGATAATGGCACAGTCATATATTTTTTCATTCTCCATTTTTACAAACAATTAAATACCTGAAAGCCCATTTCCATTCAATCTTATAATGCCGGATTGCCGCTTTTGAAAACAGCATTTGCCATTCTTTTTTTCGAAATCCCCTGGCAACGGAAAGCGGGGCATCGTTTTTTACAAGATACGATTTTGAAAAAATACTGCTCAGAAACCTGATGGAATAATAAGCGATGGGATGGCGCTGCAGGTCATTGATGAAAAATCCTATGCGGCTGTTTTTTTGCATCCATTGAAGCATGCTGATCAATTCAGGTTCGGTAAAATGATGACAGAATAAAGATGAAAAGATTATATCGGGTTTTCCGGCAGTTAAATCAACAGAGGCATAATCGCCGGTTATCCAGGAACAGTTTAAAAAAGGGTATTTTTCTTTTGCAAAAACGGTGCATTCTTTTTTGATATCTATCCCGATGAATTTTACCGGGATATTGTTTTTTTTACAATAACCGTCAATAGCAGACAGATTATCTCCGCCACCACAACCTATTTCGCAAATAATGACCTCTTTGTTTTTATCATGATTTGCTAAAAGTTCATTCAGGCCGGCAATGCTGATCTTATGGCCTCCGAGTAAACTGTTTATTGAATTTAATTCCAGCATGTTTTGCTTGATATCTTCAAACGGGATATCATCTGCATCGAGTAGTTCTTTTTTATATGACCGTTTTTTAAGATTAACCATAGCTGGCGGTAAAAGTTTCCATGGTCAAACCCGGGCCAAATGCAGTGCCAAAAATTAAATTCTTTTGAGGAGGGTTGATTTCTTCCAATGAGGTTAATATTTCCTTTAAAACAAATAAAATGGTTGGCGAACTCATATTGCCATAATCACGCAGAACATCATAAGCATATTTTAATGATTCATTTGAAATGCCCAGCCCGCTGCTGATACTTTCCAGTATTTTCTTGCCACCGGGATGGATACACCAATGGGTAATATCTGTAAATGAATTTCCTGAAGATCTTAAAGCTTTTTCAACCAGCGTTTTAAAATCTTCTTTTATCAGATCAGGAACATAACCGGTTAATGTCATTAAAAAACCTTTGGATGAAATTTCCCAGGCCATATCTTTTTTTCCTTTAAAGGAAACATCTGAATAAAAATTATTCATAGTGATCCCTTTTTCCCTGCTTCTATTTCCCTGAACCAGCAATGCGGCACATCCGTCGGCAAATAGCAGGGAAGAGGTCATGTTATCTGCAGAAATATCTTTTTGAAAATGCAGCGTACAAAATTCAGTGCAAACAATGACCACATTTACGTTTTCATTGCCATTGCAAAAAGCATCTGCCATTTTTAAAGCATGCACCGCTGCATAACAGCCCATGAAATTTACGGATGTGCGGAAAATATTCCCCGGCAGATCCAGAAGTTCCATGATCTGCAGGTCTAAGCCCGGCGCACTCATACCGGTGCAGCTAACCGTTATCAAATGTGTGATATCCTTTTTATCAATCCTGCCTTTTATACATTCTTCAATGGTTTTGGAAGATAAAGGGGCCGCGGCTTCATTGTACAATTTCATTCTTTCTTCAATGCCTGGAAAAGGCTCCAGATCATCCGTTGCCGGAAAAAAGGTTCTTTCTGCAGCTGCCAAACTATAATCAGGTACAATCGAATAACGGTGATCTATACCGCTTTGCCTGTAAAGAAATCTCAGTTTCCGGCTTTCTGTTTCATCCTTACAATATATCTTTTCTGCAAATGAAAACAGATCTTCCTGCTTATGTTTAAAAGCAGGTACGGATGTTGATATGGAAATTATTTTACTCAAAAATGGTTTATTAAAAATAAATAAATAAAAGCAGCATTTGTAAAAAGGGATGCAACCAGGTTCATACGCATCGTGTTTTTGAAATTGGCTTCAGCGGTATCCTTTGATACTTTACCAAACCACCAGAAAAAATATACGAGCACCGGTGCAAAAAAGATTTGCATGATGAAAAACCTTTCCAATTGCAGATTCAATGCAAGGTATATAGCCAGCATAACCATTGCAAGGAAATAAATAATGGCGGTAAATACAAAAGTTCCCTTGTAACCAAGCTTATAACTGATGCTCACAACGCCATCTTGTATATCCTGCATATGCTGATAAATTTGTGTAAGCGGATAAAAGCCACCGATCAGTAAAGAAGCAGTGATCATGCCAATTGCCGGTACTTCTAACGTTTTATTGTAGCTGCAACCATGCATTACTAAGAAAAATACCAGGGCACCCTGGAAAATGATAACTGTAAGATAACCGGTTACCGGATATTTTTTCAAACGGATACCCCGGAAACTGTATGCTCTTGATGCAAGTATGAATGCCAGCACGCCACCCAAAAACCAGTAACTGATAAAAATACTGATGAGTAAGGCAACCAGATCCAGTATAACAGACGTATAAAACAGTTGAATGGTTGGTTGGCCGGGGTTTTTTATACCGCCAACACTTTCGGTATCACAGTCCATATAACTGTTATAACCATTGCTTGATGGATAAACAAGAAGGTGCAGGATCATAAAAACGAGGATTGCACGATTCGTGTCTATTTGATCAACCTGGCTTAAGGCAAACCAATAGACAGGCATTAAAAAAAAAGAAAAATGAATCCGGAGTAATTGTATAGTGGAAGATCTTAGCATAAAAAACTACATGTAAATTATATAAAGTTTGTTAAATGTAGGATTGCCTGATGAACTTTATTCTAATTGATTTGTAATTTGGATTATATATTTAGATATGAAAAAGATCATTTTATTATTTTCCATCGTTTTTAGTTTCAGTATTGGATATGCACAGCGTATTTTAACCCCAATCGATGAAGGGAGTAAGGTACATTTTGTGATCAGGAATTTTGGTATCAGGACAGGAGGTGATTTTAATGGGTTAAAAGGGAAAATTAATTTTGATCCCAAAAATCTGCTTGTATGGACCTTTAACGTAAGTGTAGATGCATCAACAATTGATACAGACAACAGCTCAAGGGACGGGCATTTGAAAAAATCAGATTATTTTGATGTATCTAAGTATCCAACAATAAATATCGTTAGTACCAAGGTTGAAGCCACAGAAACTCCCGGGATCTATTTATTATCAGCCAATCTTACGATAAAGGATGTAACCTTGCCGGTGAAATTCAATTTCAAAGTGAATAAAAAGGACGATGGTTACCTGTTTATAGGTGATTTCGATATTAACCGCAGAGATTATAATGTGGGCGGCAGCAGCATCTCATTGTCTGATAGTCTGAATATTTCCCTAAGCGTTTTTGCAAAATAAGTTATTTGTTGTCCGGTTCATTCCCCTTTGTTGTTTTTAACTGCTGATTACAGAATTAATTTTCGTTTTTAATTGCAGCTTATCTTTGGAGCATGTTAAAACTGGTTCGGGTATTTTTTTGGGGGATGCTCATCAGCTTTCTCGGGTCATTGCCATTGGGCACATTGAATGTTACGGCAATGCAGATAGGTATCCAGGAAAATATCCGGCATGCGCTTTATTTCGCATTTGGTTCCTTGCTGGTTGAAATGATTTATGTCCGTATTTCCCTGGTCGGTATTGAGTGGGTTCGTAAGCAACACCGTATCATGAAGGTGATGGAATGGGTCACCTTTTTTATTATTGCTGCCCTTGCTGCCGGTAGTTTTATTGCTGCGATGAAAAACGGCGGGGATTCAAAAAATGTTTTACTCAATAATACAATGCACCGTTTTTTACTCGGGATGTTTCTTTGCGCCATTAATCCGGTACAGATACCCTTTTGGTTTGGATGGAGTACGGTTTTATTTACAAAAAAGATCCTTGAGCCGGTAAGGGCACAGTACAACAGCTATATAATTGGTATTGGCTTGGGAACACTTATAGGAAATGCAATTTTTATTTTTGGAGGCAAGCTGGCTTCAGAAAGAATTCATAACAGTGAGCAATATATCAATTGGATCATCGGATGTATTTTTACCATAACAGCTTTGATACAATTGTGGAAGATCCTTTACCACAATGATGCAGTAGATAAAATAAAGAATATCACTGACGACCAGGTACCACAAAAATTCATTTAAAAATTTAAGAAAAGATATTATTCATTTTCCATTTCTTCTGCCCATTTATCGCGGTCATCCGGACTTAATTTCCAGGGAGCAAAATTATTCTCAATATTGCTGAACATGGCATTCCATTCCTGGGGAGCATTGCTGTCTTCCATGATGAGGCTGCGGCGGAGTTGCAGGATGATATCCAGCGGATTGATACTAACGGGACACTCTTCCACACAGGCATTACAAGTTGTACAGGCACGCAATTCTTCCACAGAAATATAATCATTCAACAATGTTTTTCCATCATCAACAAATTTACCGTTGTTAAGATTATATATTTTTCCTACTGCGTCTGCCCGGTCCCTGGTATCCATCATGATCTTTCTGGGACTTAATAATTTACCGGTAGTTGTTGCCGGACATGCAGCAGAACAACGGCCACACTCTGTACAGCTGTACGCATCCAGTAAATTTTTCCAACTGAGATCACTGATATCTTTTGCCCCGAATTTCATAACTGCTGCATCTGTTGGCGGAGTAAGTTCGGGCTGCATCATGTATTTTACTTCGTTCTGCACATTTTCCATATTATCCATTTTACCCTTTGGTTCCAGCCGGGCATAATAGGCATTGGGAAAGGCAAATAATATGTGCAGGTGTTTGCTGTAGGGCAGGTAATTTAAGAATGCAAATATGCCTGCAATGTGTAACCACCAGCAGCTGCGTTCAATGATGATCAGCTGAGATGCAGAAAAGTTTTCAAACAAAGGCGCAATGATACCGGAAAGTATGAAGTTCCCTGTTTCTGCATAATGATGTTCAGTGCCGTTTAGTTGCAATGCCCTGTCGGAAGCATTCATGGTAAGAAAAAGAGACATCAGGATGATCTCAGTAATGAGAATATAATTTGCATCACTGTGTGGCCATCCATCCAGGTCTTTACTGATAAAGCGTTTTATCTTTAACAGGTTTCTTCTTATTAAAAAAACAACGCAAACAACAAGAACCCCCAAAGCAAGTATTTCAAAAAAATTGATCACAAAAGTATATAAAGAACCCAGACTGCTGAGGAACAAACGGTGTGTACCCAAAATGCCATCCAGCACAATTTCCAATACTTCAACATTGATGATGATAAATCCGGCATAAATGATGAAATGCATCACAGCAACCAATGGATTTCGGAACATTTTCTTTTGACCAAAAGCCAATAACAACATGTTCTTTCTGCGTTGTGCGGGATTGTCTGTTAGGTCTTCCTCTTTGCCTAACAGGATATTACGCCTTATCTGAGAAATGTTCTTTGCAAACAGCCAGCTGGCAAATACTGCCAGTAAAATAAATGCAGCTTGTTGAAGATATTGCATATGGGTAAATTAGAGCAGCTAAGTTAAAGTATTTAATATTTACTAAGGTAGAATGAATAATTTTGAATTGCTTTTATAAAAGCACCAGTTGGATTTTATCAATAAATAGTTTTGAAAGATGATTTTAAATAAAATAACTGCCGACAAAAAACTCCGCCGCATGGCTTTGGAAGTGGCCGAAAGAAATTACGATGCTGATTCGATGATCCTGATCGGCATCCGGGAAAACGGTATTTTTATTGCAAAAAAAATTGCCATTTATCTGAAAGAAGTATTTAAGGGAGAGATCAAAGTGATCGAACTTTCGCTCTATAAAAAAGATCCGGTAGATATTAAACTGAGCGAACAAATAGATTTCAGCAATAAAACAATATTGCTCATTGATGATGTTGCCAACAGCGGACGCACGATGCTTTACGCATTAAAGCCACTGCTTGATCAAAAACCTGCGCAGATCCAAACATTGGCATTGGTAGAACGTACACACAAAAAATTTCCCATTGCTGTTGATTATGTTGGATTATCGGTTTCCACCACTATGCTGGAAAATATTGTTGTTGAAGTAAAGGAAGGTGAAATTGAAGGCGCCTGGATGCTGTAATTAAAAATGTAGCCAGTTGAATTTCATTTTACCATTTGAATATTCCAAAGACGGGGTGGGGAATTTTACCAGATTCAAAATGTTGAGGGCAAATTTTATTCCTTTTTTATTGGTTTTGATCTTTGTAAGGTCAATATCCGGGGCCAGGTACCACTGTCTTACTCTTTTAATATCCTGTCGGTTGAAAGTGACGTTCCCAAATTTATCAGTTCCAGTATTATTGCGGGCACCAAACATGCCTTCTGCTCCGGTTCCTACGGAAACCTGCAGCCAGTTGGGTATATTTGAATGGGGAAAAATGGTTTTAAGCCCTACACTCAACCAATATGTCTGACCGTTATAATCTTTCAGCAATCTTTCCGGGGTGCTTTTTCCAAATATTTCATCGCTGCGTTGATTTAATGTTGGGTCGGAATAATGTTTTCTGTGCATCGACCATTTCATTTGAATCCGCTGTTCATCCCAGGCAAGTTCCTGTGAAATAAACAGTCCACTGCCGGCCAAATTGGCGCCAAAGTCGCCCCAACTCCAGCCCCATTCGCTGCTGAAGCCATCAAGTGTTTCTATGACTGTTTGGTAAACAGCGCCACTCAATCCACCCAGCCAGATCCGTTTTTTGCGGTTGATACCTGTCCAGCGCCACAGTTCCATGCTCGATTTACCTGTTGCATAAGCGCCAAAAGTATGGCCAATTTTATCAATGCCTTTCCATTCGGCAATATCATTGAATGAATGGAAATTGCTTTGCGGATAATCTTTGTACCAGGCTGCATAAAAACCAACCATCGCGGCACTGTAGCCTGCTATATTCGCCAGGGCAATTGCATTTACCCTTTTTTTATTGTATGGATAATATAACTGTTCATTTACATGTTTCTGTTTCGGTTTGCTTTTTTTGGCATCATTGATAAATGAACTGTCTTGTGCAAAAGATGATGCTGCAACAGCAAGCGTTAAAAAAAAGCTGAGGAAAGATTTTTTAGTACAAGAGTGCGACGCCGCAGAAGTTGAATAAAGATGGTTTGCTGGCTTCATAAAAAACAAAAATAACAGTAAGTTGTGTTAATCAGATACGAATATTATATTTTTGACGATGTTAAAATAAAAATTATGGATAAAACAACTGAACAAAAAGTAAATACCTGGCTGGATGGTAATTATGATGAAGCTACGAAATCTGCTGTGAAACGCATGCAGAAAGAGAACCCCGAAGAACTGACCGAATCATTTTATAAGAACCTGGAATTTGGTACTGGCGGACTACGTGGCATCATGGGCGTTGGCACCAACCGTATGAATAAGTACACTGTTGGTATGGCTACACAAGGTTATGCAAATTACCTGAAGCTATGTTTTGGAAACGATATTTGTGTTGCAGTTGCACATGATTGCCGGAATAACAGCCGCAGTTTTGCCGAGATCACGGCCAATGTTTTTGCCGCTAACGGTATAAAAGTTTATTTATTTGAAGATATGCGTCCAACGCCTGAACTGAGTTTTGCAATCAGGCATTACGGTTGTAAAGGAGGGGTTGTTTGTACTGCAAGCCACAATCCAAAAGAATATAATGGTTACAAGGCTTATTGGGATGATGGTGCACAAATGGTATCTCCGCATGATAAAAACGTAATTTTAGAAGTGGAAAAAATTGCAACGGTGGATGATGTAAAATGGAATGGCGGAGAAAAGAATATCATCATCATTGGTAAGGAAATGGATGAAAAATACCTGGATATGGTTCAGGGATTAAGCGTTTACCCTGAGATATGTAAAGAACAGCATGACCTGAAAATCGTTTATACCCCGATACATGGAACCGGTATTAAACTGGTTCCGGCTGCCCTTGAACGTTATGGGTTTACCAATGTGCATATTGTAAAGGAACAGAGCATCCCGGATGGTAATTTTCCTACAGTGATCTATCCAAACCCCGAAGAAAGGGAAACAATGAGTATGGGTTTGAAACAGGCGAAGGAACTGGATGCGGATATTTTACTGGGAACGGATCCGGATGCAGACAGGGTGGGCATTGGCGTAAAGAATAATAAAGGAGAATGGATATTGATGAACGGAAATCAGACAGCATTGCTGGCATTTAATTATATGATAGAGGCCCGCAAAGCGAAGGGAATTGCCATGCCGAATGATATGGTTATTAAAACAATTGTTACCACCGACATGATTGATGTTATTGCAAAAGCAAATAATGTTTCCTGTTACAATGTACTAACGGGGTTTAAATGGATTTCTTCTCTGATCAAAGAAAAAGAAGCCAGTGAAAATTATATCATCGGGGGGGAGGAAAGTTTTGGTTTAATGATCGGTGACCAGATCCGCGATAAGGATGCAGTTAGTGCGGTTGCCATTTTATGTGAAATGGCAGCCTATGAAAAAAGCAAGGGCAGAAGCCTTTTTGATAAATTACTTGACCTGTATATGGAATATGGTTTTTATAAGGAAAACCTGTTGAGCATAACTAAAAAAGGAATGAACGGGGCAAAGGAAATAGCCCTGATGATGGAAGAAAGCCGCAATAATCCTCCACAAAAAATAGATGGGATAGATGTAAAAGAATTGCTTGATTATGAATTACAGGTTGGTAAAAACCTTGTTACCGGCGAAACCTGGAAGATTAATTTACCTAAAAGCAATGTGCTGCAATTCTTATTAACGGATGGCAGCAGGATATCTGCCAGGCCGAGTGGTACGGAGCCAAAAATTAAATATTATTTCAGTGTGAATACGAAACTGGATAATGTGGCCGATTTTGAAGCAAAAGAAATGGAACTGGATGATAAAATTGCTAGAATTGAGAATGAAATGGGATTGAAATAATGCAATGCATATGGTTGATCGGTGGTTCTTTGTTTCTTGCCCTATAAATTGATATTGCATATTAACAGAACCGCAAACAGCTAATGGTTATTATCCGAATGATTAATTAAAATAACCTATGGAGAATAAAAGAAAATTTGAAGATACATACCGCCATAAAGGGTTGAGAAAAAAATTAATGGATATGTTGCGGGAAAAAGGAATTACGGATGAAAATGTGCTGGAGGCAATGAATAAAATTCCCCGGCATTATTTTTTAGATACCGCCCTTGATAATATTGCATATGAAGACAGGGCATTTCCGATCGCCGAAGGACAAACGATCTCTCAGCCTTATACGGTAGCATACCAAACCCAGTTGTTGCAGGTAAACCCTACGGATAAGATCCTGGAAATTGGTACCGGAAGTATGTACCAGGCAACAGTATTGGGAGAAATGGGTGCAAAAGTGTTTACGATAGAAAGGCAAAAGAATTTATTTGAAAAAACAAAACAGTTTTTTTTCAAAGCATTATATCCGAATATCAAGTTTTTTTATGGAGATGGTTTCGAAGGATTACCCACTTATGCTCCTTTTGATAAAGTGATCATAACAGCGGCAGCTCCTGTTATTCCGCCCAAACTGATAACTCAGTTAAAACCCGGAGGCAAAATGATCATTCCATTGGATGCAGGAATACATCAACGGATGCTTCGGATAACGAAAATGGCAGATGGCAGTTTGGTGGAAGAAGCATTTGAGAATTTTTCTTTTGTACCGATGTTAACAGGGAAAAACGGGAATTAATTCACCCTATCCATATAAACAAATTTCAAATAGTTCAGCAATGCTTTTTTTTTCAAGAATCGTTTTTATCTGTAATGTAAGTTTTATACTGGCTGTTATAATCTGGCTATTTGAAAGTTCAATGAGGGTTCAGGGAAATTTTAACGGAGCCATTAAATTTCAGCCACTCGAAGCAACTATTGTAATATTGGGCTACGGGGCCATTGTATTAAATGCAGTATTTGTATTATTTGCAGTTTATTGGTTAATGACAAAGCGGAGCAAAAGCATTCCCCGTTGGATCCTTTTATTTAACTTACTGATATTTCCGGTACAGGTTTGGTATCATTTTATCCTTCATTAAAATGTGGTTATGGTTAAGCATATTTTAAAAGACAGGCCAACAAAAATGTTTGTCCTGTTTACGGCATTTTTTGTTGCCAATGCATTGATTGCAGAATGCATCGGGACCAAAATATTTTCGCTGGAAAAAATATTTGGTACCACTCCCTTTAATTTTACTTTATTCGGAGAAAGCGGATTAGCACTTAGTCTTACCTGTGGTGTTTTGTTATGGCCGCTTGAATTTGTGATGACAGATATTGTGAATGAATATTACGGCCCAAAAGCAGTAAGGCGCATTTCGTATATTGCTGTGGGCCTGATATTATATGCTTTTGCGATGTTTTATCTGGCCATGTCGGTTCCTGCGGCTGATTTTTGGTATGGAACCGGGGTAAAAGAGGGCGTACCGGATATGTCGAAGGCTTTTAATGCAATATTCGGACAGGGAATGTGGATCATCGCCGGCAGTCTGATCGCTTTTTTGGTAAGCCAGGTAATAGACGTTACGGTCTTTCACCGGATCAAAAAAATGACCGGTGAAAAAAAAGTGTGGCTAAGGGCAACCGGTTCCACGGTAATCTCACAATTTGTAGATAGTTTCATTGTACTTTTCATCGCTTTTAAGATTGGGAAGGACTGGAGTTTTCAAAAAGTACTGGCAATCGGAATGGTTAATTATGCTTATAAATTTGTAATGGCCATATTGTTAACCCCACTTATTTATTTTATTGAACACCGGATTGAAAAATATCTGGGAACAGAAACAGCCCTCAAAATGAAACGATCGGCAATGGGGATAGAGGAATAAATATTGTTAAATGAAGTTTTTTTGATCTTGTAATAAAGTGCGATTCATAAATTACATTTATTTTCATTGCAGGGTTAAACTGGAATGCTGTTTTTTTCCGGATCATGCATGCATATTTTAAATAAAGATTAATTATTGATGGGAAAGCCTTTTTTGTTTTTGTTTATTTTTTCAATTTGTATCTCCAGTAAATCACTGTTTGCCCAAAAAGATAATAGTAAAAGAGATACTTTTTTTCTGGCAAAGAAAAAAGGATTATTGGGTCGGATAGGAAAGAGTATCGCCAGTTCACCGGAAGCTGAGCCGGTAAAGATTGCCAACCCGTATTTAAAATTTAATGGAAAGATAATCCGCGACATTACGATTTTTCCACTTACCATCAATCAAAGATTTGATGATACCTCTTACCGGGATTTGAAATATTTCGAAAGGATTGGTGATGCATTGCACAAAACAACCCGGCCGAATGTTATTAAAAAAAACCTGTTCTTCTCAAGTGGTGACAAATTTTTACCACTACTTGTTTCCGACAATGAAAGATTTTTACGCGATCAGGTATTTTTACAGGATGCCAGGATAATTGTGCTGGAAGGAACAGATGACTCTGTTGATATTGCCGTTTTTACCAGAGATATATTTTCAATTGGAGGATCTGTAAATGTTAGAAGTACAAGTAATGTGCGATCAGAATTAAGGGAAGAAAATATTTTTGGTACGGGAAATACAGTGAAAGTAAATGGGCTTATTGATCTTGATAGAAGCCCGGCTGCCGGAATCGGGGGAGAACTGGTCCTTCGGAATATTGGAGGAACATTTTTAAACTCTGTTTCAGGATTTAAAACTTTTTCCAATTCTTTTAGCAGCAATCGTTTTGAAGAAAATACTTACTACAGCAGGTTGGAAAAACCATTGGTTACCCGTTATTCGCAATGGACTGGTGCATTTGAGTTTTCTTTGAATAAAACAGCGAATGCCTATTCCTCTGATTCGCTATACGCTGCAGATTTTAAGTATAGCTACAGTAGCCTGGATCTGTGGGCTGGTTACAATTTCGGATATAAGAATGCTAAAGGCCGTGATTCTGAAAAAAGACTAAGGCATTTACTGGCAGGCCGCAGCTTTTATAATTATTTCTACCAACTGCCTTTGAAATATGATACTCTTTATGATGCACGATTTGCAAATCTCAATGGCATTTTGTTTTCTTATACATTGTATAGACAAAACTTTTACCGCACCAGTTTCATTTATGGATTTGGCAGGTACGAAGATCTTCCTGTTGGATTAAGCGCAAGTATAATTGCAGGCTGGACGAACAAAGAGAATTTACGCAGGCCTTATTATGGTATTGAATTCGAAGGAACACATTTTGCAGGAAAAAGTTTCAATGCATACCGGTTAAGAGCCGGGGGATACAGATCCGGCGGTGATTTCGAGGATGTTAATCTGTTGATGGGTATTGATCATATAACCAGATTGAAAAAACTGCGGCCAAAATGGTATAGCAGAAAATTTGTTTCATTCTCTTATACAAAACAGGTGAATCCGAAACTCAATGAACCATTGTTTTTAAACAATGATTTTGGATTACCCTATTTTGCAAATGGTGACATTCATGCTGAAGAAAGAACAACTTTAAAACTTGAATTTGTTTATTATAATCTTACCAGGATACTGGGTTTCCGGTTTGCACCTTTTATGTTTGGCGAGGCTTCTTTATTAAAACCGGTAAAAATGACTTTTCCTAAATCCGATCTCTTTAGTGCGTTTGGCGCAGGTATCAGGGCAAGGAATGAAAATCTTGTTTTTGGTACGATTGAATTGAGGGGATTTTATTTTCCACGGATCAACGAGGGAATGAAGAACTGGAAAGTGGATGTTACTTCTAAGCTGAGAATTAAATACAACAGCAATTTTATCAAAAAACCGGCTTTCATAAATGCAAATTAATTTCTCCGATGTATTCTAAAAAGGAAGAGGCGGTTTTGCGGGAAAAATTCTGGACAAGCTTCGGGCTTTATCTTGCACCTGTTTTATCATCGTCCGGAAAAAAAATACACTGGATCAATTATAAAACCGATGTCCGGTTCATACATTTTAAGATGGATGTTAACAGCGACCATGCATATATAGGCATGGAATTTTCCGGTAACAATAAGGATATGTATTTCAAACTGCTCAGAACGTTAAAAAATGAATTTGAAATAGCAGTGGATGAAAAATGGATATGGGAACAAGATGCAGTTATTAATGGTAAACGGTTAAACCGGGTCTATAAAACGATCCAGCCCGTAAATATTTACCGGCAATCAGATTGGCCGGCAATTATTGGATTCCTCAAAAGCCAAATCATCGCTTTAGACCAATTCTGGAACATGCAAAAGGACTTATTTGAATTTGTGGCCTGAATTGATCGTATTAAATCTATATTAAAAAATATTGATCATCTTTGTTAAGGTATTTATTCAATTAAAATTTATTTTATGAAAAAGTATTTTGTTTCAGCCTTAATTCTTTTTTCTTTTTTTTCCTGTAATAATGATGCAGATAAGACAAATGCAGAAAATAAAGTGATGATAAAAGAAGAAACCGTAATATATGCTGCTGACACAGCTAAAATGTATTCTTTTGTTGCATATGATTCTGCCGTGAATATAAAAAGGCCTGTTATTTTGGTCTTGCCGGAATGGTGGGGGTTAAATGATTATACAAAAGACAGGGCCAGGCAATTGGCTGCAATGGGATACCTTGCCATGGCGGTGGATATGTACGGTGACGCTAAAACTGCCAATAATCCGGAATTGGCGGGATCAATGGCAATGCCTTTTTATTTGGATCCTCTGCTTGCCAAAAGCCGTTTTGATGCTGCCCTCGCTTTGATCAAAACAAATGCAATGGCAGATACCAGCCAGGTTGCCGCAATTGGTTATTGTTTTGGTGGTGGTATGGTTTTGAATATGGCAAGACTTGGCGAAAATCTGAAAGGAGTGGTGAGTTTTCACGGCAACCTGACCGGAGTGCCTGCAGTTAAAAATTTATTGAAAGCACCCATACTGGTTTGTCACGGTGAAGCCGACCAGTTTGTAAGTAAAGAAGAAGTTGCATTGTTTAAAAAACAAATGGATTCCATATCAGCATTTTATACGTTTAAATCATATCCCGGGGCAACACATGCTTTCAGCAATCCGGAGGCAACAGCAACAGGGAAGAAATTTTCAATGCCCATAGAATATAATGCAGCGGCGGATTCTGCTTCCTGGGTTGACATGAAACATTTCTTTAAGAAAATATTCCGTTGATTATTTTTAACATCCCTGCTCAGGAATTATTATTATCATTGCCAACCGGGTATTAGTTGATCCCCGGGTAATTTATTTTTAAATAAACTAATTATGAGGTTATTCTTACTTTTTTTCTTTTTTCCGTTTTGTTTATCTGCACAAAATGTTTCCCGGCAAATCAGCCTTGCAGAAACGGAACTTAGTTTAATAAAAAAGAAAGAAGACAGTTTATTATTGAAACTGGAAGACCTTAAATTTCAAAAAATACAGGAAGATCTGAATAAAGTAGGTTTGCCAAAATTAAGCCCCGGAGATGAAGTGATTCATCATACAGCTTATTCACTAGTTTATTCAGAACAATATGAACAGGCTAAATGGGTGGCACATATCATACTGCAGGATGTGAGCAGGGGCAATGAAGGGCGTACCAATGATTTCAGGCCGGATGAACTGGTGAAAACAGGTTCAGCAGTGGAAGCGGATTATTTTGTAAAAACAATGCAGGCCGATAGCAGTTTTAAATATGATGGTTTTGGTTTCGACAGGGGACATCTGGCTCCGTCTGCAGATTTCCGGTATTCTAAGAAAGCACTTTCAGAAAGTTATTTATATTCCAATATGTCGCCTCAGGTTGCCGACTTGAACCGTGGAAGATGGGCTGAACTCGAAGACCTGATCCGGCAATATGTTTTAAAAAACAATACCCAGTTGTATGTTGTTACCGGCCCTGTATTAAAATCTGGCCTTAAAAAAATTGAACGGGGAGTAAACAAAGTAAGCATTCCGGAGCAGTATTTTAAAGTGGTTTTGGATTTGAATAACCAGCGTGCGATTGGATTTATCATGCCAAATACTGCCTGCGAGTATCCTGTTTTAAACTATGCAGTAAGTATTGATAGCGTGGAGTCAGTAACCGGACTGGATTTTTTTTACCAGCTCCCTGATGATAAAGAACAGCAACTGGAATCGGTTTTCGATAATAATAAGTGGATAGGGGAAAAAGAATTGGGAGATATCCTTCCATTGAGAGCAGAAGCGCTTCCCCGCAATACATTCAACAGCGTACAGGCAAAATATTACATGGGTAAGAATGAAAGTGTAAAAATTTGCGGAACAGTAGTATCAACAAAGCTTTCGTCCAAAGGAAATATTTTTTTAAACCTCGATAAGAAATTTCCGAACCAGATATTCAGTATCAGTATTTTCAAAGACAAGGTTTCGAATTTTAGTTACCAGCCGGAATTGTTTTTGGCTGGTAAAACGATTTGTGTTACAGGGAAGATCACCAATTATAACGGGGTTCCCGGAGTAAGCATCGATAATGAAAAAGCCATTGAAATTCTGGAAGAATGATCTGATCAGTAAATGACAATTTCGGCACGCACCCTTTTTGATAACAATTCCGGATCAACTGTATGATCTTTTTTAAAAGAAAGTATGCCCCTGTCTTTCGGAGCTTTTTTTATTTTTTGTACAGCAGTAATAAAATTATTTTTTTGTTTTTTCGTCAACTCATTTAATTCAAAAGCAATATAAAATTCTCCTTCTCTGCCCATTGGGCCTATGTGACAGGCAGTGATTTTATTGACTTTACATTTTTTCTTAAAGTTTTTTATATAGTTGATCAAAACAGAATCAGAGGGAACACCGCAACAAATGCTCTGGAAAGAGACCACCAGGGGATATGTCTTTTTTTCAACGGTCTGTGCTTGCAGAAGCAGTGTAAATACGAAAAAGAAAATTGCAGTACTAAAAATATGTTTCATTTTACTTTATGTCTTAATTATCCGTTATCAGGCCTCACCTGTATCTTGAAGATACAGTATAACAAACATTGTTATTTATTCTTTTAAATATCTCACCGTTTACATGCTGTAATTGTTTTTGTCTTCTGTTATTGACCAGTCTTCCCTCGCTGTCGTAATATTGTTTTTGGGTGAAATAAGTGAGGATATAATATTTTCTGCCGGAAAAAAAACCGTTTAATCCAACGGGTTTAATGGATAAAAAAACCAGCGATTTTTTATTTCCGTCCACATAATAATCAAAGTGATTAACCCATGTACAGCGTATCGAATGCATCTGATTGATCAGGCCTGTTACAGCATTGGCATTAAATCCATATTTGGTTAAACTGTCATTCAGCCGTGTTTCTTCCAAATTGAATTCATAAATATAATTGAGTGTATCAGTTATTATTTCGAGCGAAATAATGGAAAAATTCAAATCAGTAAAAGCAACCCTGAATTTTTTTTGTTGATAAAGTTCTTTGTAAGATTGCTCAATTTTATCAAGGGTACTTTTATTTTGTACGTAATATTTTGTTGTGATATTCTTTGGAGAACAGGAATAAAGCGATACAATTATCAATAGAAATGATATGAAATATATTTTATTTTTCACCGGGAGCTTTTTTTATGCATTGAGAAATTCCAAAAACTATTTTATGAAGGAAGCGGGGTTTTAACTGTAATAATGTTTTACTTCCATAATCCCAGTATATCAATGTTACCAGGTCATCCGTTTTACTGATATTTTCCAAAATAACAAAATGGGTTGGTATCTGAAGTTTTATTTTTGCATGCTTTTTTTTATGAAGAATTCTGTTGTTGAGATATAGTACTACTTTCCCCGTATCCATTTTTTTGGAGATAAAGTCATAGGTATTACCTGTCCACGGTTTCATCAGGTCTGCACCTACGGCATTCACTTTATAGGATAGCATACTCCTGAGCATCCGGTTAAATTTTGCATAATTTACTGAGGCCCAAAAACGATTTTCATCTCCTGCATCATAATGTCTGTTAAATATATTCAGGTATCCTTTAAAATGGTCTGCCAGTGTTAAGTAAAACATTTGTTCTGCCGGGCGCACATCCAGGATTCCTTTGTACTTAAGTGTGCCGGCAGTTCTTTTAATGATCGGGGATGGTTTAAATGTTGATCTCCCCATTGTTGCAACTCCTTCATTGTATAACCTGATCATGAATTTAGCATATCCAAGAGGGTCATCCAGCAGGAGCAGATAGGATAATGCGCCATAACCACAAAAATTAGTTCCTATTCCCGGATATAAACTTAAAGGGTTATTGATATTGATCTTTAAATTATTTAAAAATAAAACGGGATTTATTTTAGGCCATTGACTGCTTGCTTTCAGTGAAGTAATTCCATCAATGAATTGAATGGCTTCCAATTGAGTAGAAGTAGGTGGGTTATCATACAGCACTGCTTTATTGATCTTTGCCAAAGTGGATTTACTTAAACAAACAAAAAGCCCGGTAAAAATGATTATTCTGCTGAGTGTGTGGAATAGAAAGTTCAATAATTAGTTAATTTTTGTAGTGTTTTTCAATAATCAAGCCAAGGTTTGTATTCTCTTATTTGTTTGAAATTACCCGGTGAATTAAAAAGGAATTCCAAAACTGACATAAGATTGAAGAAGTTTGCTCTGATCTGAATACATACCACTTAATTCCAACGGGCCAATAGGGCTTTTATAAGCAAACGTAAGGGCATAGCCGCTTAAAAAGCTTTTATTGGAGGTGGCATTTCTTTCAGTTGCAAAATCCTTAACTAATCCGTTGATACGCCCGATGATATAAATATTAGTAAATAAAGTATATCGCATCCCAACCTGAAGGGATGCAACGGTAGCCGCATTCACCGCAGCTTCCTGCAAACCTGCAAACCTGATCTGGTTTCGGAATTTTCCGTTTATCCCACCAATCAGAAAATTGTTAAGCACATTTGGTTTATTGGTAAAATTGATGCCAGCCTGCGCTTCTGATAAAAATGTTAATCTGGATTTTAAAGGGATGAACAGGCTTCCATCTAAAACCAGACGGGAGTAATTATCATAATTCAGTCCCGGATCAGCAATGGATTGTCCGTTTTGAAAAAAGTTCAACCGGGGACTTTGATTATAAACAACGCCGTATTCAGCATGCATTTTCAATCCACGGGTTGGGTAAAAAGTCTGATTCTGAGTATTGAAATTCAGGTATACATAACTCTTTACCTGACTTATTCTTCCTTTAACTTCAAAAGCAGATTTAATGGTAGGGCTCAATTGAATAATTTCAAACGAAGTTCCCACACCAGCAGCAATCTTATTGCTCCCGCTATTTTGAAAATTTAAAAAGGTTCTGTAATATGTTTGTTTATAAACGCCTTCTCTTTTATAATTTTCATAAGTATTTATATTCAGCCTGTCTATTCGAAATCCCCCGATAGCCGCAACAATTTTTTGACGTCCAAGGTATTGGAGATGTTCTGTTTCAAGCTGAAATGATTCACCCAACGATACAGAAAAAATACTTCTTGAGTTGGAAATCACAAAATCTTTTGTTGTAATGTTCAGGTGCAGGTTTATCCCCCGGAAAATGGAATAAAATAACCCCGTTTTTAATAAAGTGCTGGGATTTTCTTCTACATTAAAAATGATTTTTGCAGTATCAGTATTTATGGTTTTTAAAGAATAAGATATACTGTTGTAATAACGTGAACCATAGGCCCGGCGTATTTTTTTACTGATTTGTGCGGAACTGTATGTACGTGAATTATAAAAATCAAGCAGATGTGAAAAAAACGGGCGGCTCGTCTTTTTTAATCCTGTTACTTCATGATTTACAATATAAACCGACTTATTTGTAATGGGTCTCGATGGGTTAATAAAAGCACCAATGCTATTAATACTATCAGCAAGCGCTTTAAACCTGGGGTAAAAGCTGAGGCCTGTTTCCTCTCCTGATCTGATTATTTCTTTGCTGCTGCTGAAACTGCCCATATTATATTTTGCCAATGAAGTATAAATGTACACATCGGTCAAAGGGATCTCTTCTTTGAAATCTGAAGCTTCTTTAAAAAATGCCATCTGCAGGATGACATCCACCGGGCTTGAAATTTTTTCTTTTGTAGATAAGCCTACACTTACATTGCTGCCAATAGTGATATCGGCACCCATATTTTTAACATTTTTAACCGGAAAGTTTCGCACCAACCCGCCGTCAACCAGTTTTTTTTCACCAATATTTACTGCATTGAATATGGAAGGTATTGCCATGCTGGCTCTCAAAGCGGTTACAATATTTCCACTGTCGAGCACAACCAGTTCACCTGTTTCAAGATTTGTAGCCATGCATTGAAACGGGATAAAAAAATCATTGAAATTCCGGGTATTATACACATGGAAAAATAATTCTGAGAGTTTGATACTCAGTTCCTGTCCCTGTATCAATCCCGTATTTAATTTAATTTTATTGTTGGTGTATGGCAGGTCAAGGGCAAAGCGGCTGTACTGGTTTTTTTCTTCCATAGATAATGCCTGTAAAGGGATCTGGTTTGACAGTAGGTCATCCCAGGGCATATCTTTTACAATTTGTTCAATTTGCTTACCACTATATCCAACGGCATATAATGCGCCCAGTACAGCGCCCATACTCGTTCCTGTTATATAATCAATTTGTAATCCTGCACTGTCAATAGCTTTAAGAATGCCGATATGAGCCAACCCTTTAGCGCCACCTCCACTAAGTGTAAGTCCGACTTTGGGGCGTACATTACCCGTTTGGGCCCATAAAGTTGCGGTGATAAAAAAAATAAATAAAAAGGTTAATGTAAATCTCATCTGGAAGGTTAAAAATAATTATTATTAAGCATCTCTCCATTTCTTTTAATTAAAAACTGTTCTGAAAAGGAAATAAGTGACCCCTATTTTTTTATTTAACTATTTAATTAACACAAATTTTATGCATGTACATCAAATCAATGTTTAAACATTGTATATTTGCGCATTATCTGATTAAATTAAGACGCAAAATGTTGTTTAAAATTGTGAATCCGGGGCACAAAAAATTAGGGATCCTTTTATTTGGGTTGTTATTAGCAGGGGCTGCATTCATTTGGTATATATTTAATGATAAGCATGCTGATACACTTGAGCAAAAAGCTGATTTTGCCTTAACTGCCAATGATTTGATAAAGGAATTCAAACAGGGTAGCAATGGTGCCAATGCAAAATATGTTGAAAAGATCATATCAGTTAGCGGAATTGTTACCGAAATTGAAAATGCAGATACTACTGCAAATATTAAAATGACGGATCCGGAAACCGGTGATTACATCATTTTTGCATTTCAGCAACAGCATCAGGAAGAAACTAAAAAACTCCAAGAAGGTATGCATGTTACCATTAAAGGTTCCTGCAGCGGTGCTGTATACAGTGAAATCCTTGGTATAAATTTTATTAGTTTTAAAAGAGCAGTAATTATTAATTAAATCAAAATAAACAGAACATGAAAAAAACAAGTTTTCTCTTCGCAATGGTATTTTTTACAGTGGCAGTATTTGCACAAAAAAAAACCACTACTTCCGCAGTTATCGGTTTTGATGCAACCACCAGTAAGGATGCATTGGCAAAAGCTGAAAATAAAACCGCCATCGCATCATTTGATATTAAATCAGGTGTTGTTGCTTTTGAAACGGTAATCAAGAATTTTACTTTCACGAACCCGAGGATACAGGAACATTTCAATAGCGCTGGCTGGATGGATTCTGATCAGTTTCCGGTTGCAAGTTTTAAAGGAACGATCAGCAATCTTTCTGCATTGAATTTTAGTAAAGATGGAACTTATGATGCCGATATTGAAGGAGAACTTACCATTCATGGGATCACTAATCCTGTAAAGGCAAAAGCTACGATCATTATCGAAGGTAAAAAGATCAGCAGCAGATCTGTATTCAGCATAAAGCTGGAAGATTATAAAGTGAGTGGTGCTGCCATTGGTGCGGGAAAAGTTTCAAAAGAGCCGGTGATTACGGTGTCTGCAGATTTTAAATAGTATTATAATTCTATGAATAAAAAAAGCCCGTCTCCACTAAGAGACGGGCTTTTTAAATATTAAAGTTGTTCTATTTTATTTGATAACCACTTTGCCGGTAGCAATTCGCTTTCCTTTGGCATCCATTAATACAACCAGATAAACATCTGAAGCGGCATTGTTCATATTTACATCCATAGGAGTATAAGGTCCTGCTGTTGTGTAGTTTTTAGTATACACTTTAGCACCTTTACTGTCGTAAATATTCAGTGTGCGAACAACAGCGTTTGTATAGCTGAGGTATCTTACCTGGAATACGCCTGAACTTGGATTTGGATAGATGAACAGTTCATTGGAAGCTGCAAAATCGATCTTAGCTGTATTTGATTTTCTGCTGCTGCAACCAGTAACCGTATTGGCAACGATTACATCATACACCCCGAAGTCATCCACAGTTACTGCAAACCTGTCGGTTGTAATGGAAGGAACCAAAACGCCATTCCTGTACCATTGGTATGTATATGAACCCGTTGGACTAACTGTAGTATACAACGTAGTTCTGATATACGGGTTGATGTTAGTATATGATGCAGCAGTTAAAACCACAACCGGTAAAGCATTGGCTGTTAATGTAGCTGTATTTGAAGTAACAGCTCCGCAAGGAACACCCGAAACGATAACCCTGAACACATAGCCGTTGATAGCTGTAGAAACAGGAGAAATATTCAAAGTGCTGCTGGTAACACCGGAGAAAGGTGCCACATTAGCCACATTTACAAATGGTCCGCCATTCACGCTATACTGCCATTGATAAGTAATGGTAGATCCGGTAGCCGTAACAGAAAAACTGGTTACGGAGCCTGCACAGGATGAAACACTCTGCGGATGAGCAGTGATATCAACCGGACTGTTCACGTTAAGTGCTGCAGAAGCTGAATTCATGTTGCTTGTACAAGTGCCATTTAAAACAACACGGTACAGATATCCATTCATAGAAGCAATGATACCTGTAAGATTAAGTGTTGCTGAAGTAGCACCGGTGATATTGGTAAAACCGGTTCCGGTATTTACCTGCCATTGATAAGTAAGACCAGTTCCTGCAGCTGTAACACTGAATGAAGCAGTATTAAGTGGCAGACAGATATCTACACTTACCGGCTGGGCTGAAATAGTAACCGGGCTGTTAACTGTTAGAGTTACACAAGAAGAAGTAATGCTGTTACATGTTCCGGTAACAACTACATTGTATGCTCCTGCATTTGCCAGGGTAACTCCAGTAAGACTATAGGTTGCACTTGTTGCACCTGCAATATTTGTAAATGTTCCTGTACAACTTGAAGCATATTGCCATTGATAGCTGATGCCTGTTCCGGATGCTGTAACAGTAAAGCTGGTATTGGCTCCTTCACAAACAGTAGAGGCAACTGGCTGTGCAGAAACAGCAACCAGTGAATTAACAGTCAATGTTACCGGATTTGAAGTAAGCGGTAGTGCAAAGCAGCTTAAAATATTTAACTGATATTGATTACCATTCATACCAACAGTAACAGCTGTTAAATTTAAAGTAGTAGAAGTTTCTCCGGGCATATTGACAAAACCGCTTCCGGTGTTTACCTGCCATTGAAAAGTAATACCACCTGTTGTTGTAACAGTGAATGAAGTATTTGCACCTTCACATACTGTTGTACTAACAGGCTGGCTCGTGATCACTGGGGGAACTCCTACAGTAAGAAGTGCACAGTTTGATGTAACAGCCGGTGTACAAGTGCCGCTAATGATACACTGATACCCGGTATTGTTCATACCTGCAGTAACTCCTGTAACAGTATAGCTGGCAGATGTTGCACCCGGAATAGCTACCCATGGACCTGAACAACCAGTAGCACTGGTTTGCCATTGATAAGTAAGTCCATTACCACTTGCTGCAACTGTAAAAGTCTGATTAACTCCTGTACAAACTGAAGCATTTGCTGGTTGGGTAGTAATAATAGGTGCTGTCTGAACAGTCAGTGTAGCACTTGATGAAGTTGTGCTACCACATTGTCCTGAAAGAACACACTGATAAACATAACCATTTTGTACTGCGGTAGTAGTCGCAATATTGTAAGTTGCCGTAGTTGCACCTGCAATATTGGTAAAACCTGCTCCGGTATTCACCTGCCATTGATAACCGGTTGCACCTGTTGCTGTAACAGCAAATGAAGCAGCACTTCCTTCACAAACGGTCATATTCACAGGCTGAGATGAAACCACTGGTCCCACACCGGCCGAAACTATATAAGTTACAACAGCGGTCTGTGTAACGGCACCGGCTACTCCCTGAATGGTGATATTATACGTGCCATTGGCAAGCGTATTGGCATTATTCAGTGTAACAACTGTACTGCTGCCTGGTGCAAGTGGATTTACACTGAAACTCACTGTAGTTCCTGCCGGAACACCTGCAGTTGCTGTAAGATTAATTGGGGTTGAAAAACCACCACTGGCAGTTGTTCCTAATGTAATATCAGCAGTTGCCGGACCATTACAAGAAATAGTGGTAGCAGTTGTACTGTTAAATGTAAATGCAGAAGCTGCTACAGCGATGGTAAAATTGGTATTGGAAATATCAAAGAAAATATTACCTACAGACTCTATTTTCACTCTGGCTGTAGTTGAAGCAGGAACACTTGGTATATTGATCAGTTCGGTTCCATCATTGGTTGTAGAGGCAGCCAGTACAAACGGAAAAGTTAAACCACCATCTGTAGACAGGGTAATCTTCACATCTGAACAACTAACGGGTGCACCGGTTGTTCCGGCAACATTCCAGGTTACTGTTTGAGCAGAAGCTGCAGGCCATGATACATTTGTATTTGGTTGGGTTACCATGAATGGACCCGAAGTATTGGTCACAGTAACTACCACATCGGTAAATGCTGTTTGTCCTACTTTTACAGGAGCTGTTGAACTGTAAGGAGAATTATCTCTTACAGTTAACCTGAAGTTTAAATTTCTTGAAACAGAACTTAAAGCCTCAATGTTTGCAACCGCATCACCACCCGGTAATACGGGAGTGATAAATAAGCCGGCCAGTATGGTTGATAATTTTGGAAAAGACCTCGTAGGAGAAGCAGTAGCAGGGAATGATAACCAGTTTGGTCCAACCAGTTTGGAAGG